>JADZBO010000069.1 GCA_020851995.1 Burkholderiaceae bacterium | reverse complement strand
CCTGCTTCGCCCCAGGCAGCAGGCTGGTCGGGACATACCCGGACCAGCCAACTGGATCAGGCTGCGATTTTTTCGCGCGCCTCTTCTTCCACGATAAGCCCGGAAGCTCCTCCGATCTGAATCTTGCGAGGCAATTTTTCCGCTGGAATGACGTTCTGCAGTTTGATCAGAAGCAACCCGTTTTCGATATCCGCGGAAGCCACGATCACCGTCTCTGCCAGCGTGAATTCGTGCCGGAAATCACGGTTCGCAATACCCTTGTGAAGGTATTCACCCATCGGCTCGGACTTGAACTTGCCGGTCACTGTCAGTTTATTGCCTTCAGACGTGATGTCAATTTCATCCCGCCTGAATCCGGCCACTGCGATTTCGATCGCATAATCGCGCTCGTTGATCTTAACGATGTTGTAAGGCGGGTAGCCTTGCGCCTTGTTCGTTCCATCGCCAACATTCATTTGCTCGAAGGCATCGAGCAGGCGGTCAAAGCCGACAGAATTAAGCAGCACGTTTCTTCCAAAGTTGAATGACATCATTTTCTCCCAGAACATAAGCAAGATTTTGTTCCCGAACCCCTTAGGCATTCAGGTACACGCTAGATAGGGATGCGATTCCGAATTTTCAAGAGACCCGCACATTGTTCAATATGTGACGACTGGGTTGAGAAGCATGAACGGGTGAATCATCGCGCTTTGACGTCCTCCCCTCCCTCTCGCCGATTCTCTCTAGAGACATGCCCACACGCGGGACACGTCCGGCTGGCAGACCGTGGCAACCGCCTCGCCGATTCCCTTGGCGCCACCGGTCAAGATCGCAACGCTTCCGCTGGTTACCATGATGAGTCACTCGCTGATGAATTAAGATGGTCACCATACTGCAGCGCAACAATCGAAAGATTCACGCGTTGGTCATCGCCTCGTCATCAGCAAAAGTTATCCTGAAACGTGGTTGTTTTATCGCTGGAGTCAATGAAATGCAGTCGGAACGTAGTCAGGAAAATGGTTTGGAGAAGGTTGGATCCGATCATCTGGATTCAGACAAAAAGCGCATCAACGCGCAGGCAGCCGACGCATCCGCCAAGCTTGACCGAATTGCGCATGCCGCCCTCGCGAGAATGAGCGGCGGCATATCACCCGTATCGCTGTCGATCGCCTACGCGGAGTGGGGACTGGGGCTTGCGACGTCGCCGGGTACGCTTTGGCATTTGTACACGCGGGCCTGGGAACACACGGCCGACTGGTTTTCAGATCAAGTCAGCGCGTCTTTACCTGCAGGCGACACGGGGTCAGACGCGATCGCCAGAAAACTTGAGGGTGATGAACGTTTTCGCGATAGTGGCTGGCAGAGTCAGCCCTGGAGCGCAATTGCCACCTCAAGCCTCGCTATGGAGCGCTGGCTGTCCGAGACAGCGGCCGTGCCGGGGGTATCTGACCGCAGCCGGGAGAAAGTGCGTTTTTATAACCGACAACTGATGGATCTGTTGTCCCCAAGCAATTGGCCACTGTCGAATCCGGAAGTGATTCGGAAATTTCTGGAAACCGGTGGTGAAACCGCCATCAAAGGCGCGCGTTTGGCGGCGAAGGACTGGCGCAAACGCCTTCATCGCGACGAAGCCGATGACGACATCGATGCACTGCGCCCCGGCGCCGGGCTGGCAATGACGCCCGGAAAGGTCGTGATGCGCAATCATCTGGTGGAACTGATTCAGTACACACCGACCACCGACACGGTGTTTGCCGAACCGCTGCTCATCATTCCATCGTGCATCATGAAGTACTACATCCTCGATTTGTCGGAACACAATTCGATGGTGCGGTGGCTAGTGGATCAGGGCCATACGGTTTTCATTCTGTCGTGGCGCAATCCGGACGAGTCCGATGCTGCGCTGACCCTGGATGACTACGTTTCTCTGGGCGTCCTGGAGGCGTTGCGCTTTGTGGCCGAAAAATTGCGCCAGCCAGTGCATCTGGTTGGGTACTGTCTCGGCGGTACGTTTGCAGCCATCGCGGCAGCGCACCTTCAAAAGCAGTGTATCGGTTCGCCAGACTTCGTATGTCCGCTTGCGAGCTTGACGCTGCTGGCTGCAGAAACCGATTTTTCGGAACCGGGCGAGTTAGGCGTTCTGATTGATGACGCACAAGTTCACGCACTGGAAGCCATGATGGCCGCCAAGGGCTATTTGACCGGGCGGCAAATGGCAATGACCTTTCAGTTCCTTCATGCCCGGGATCTGGTCTGGTCGAACCGCACGAAATCCTACCTGCTTGGCGAGCCAGCCTTCGTCAATGACCTGGTGAGCTGGAACGCCGACGTCACCCGGTTGCCAGCGACCATGCATGGTCAGTACTTACGCCGGCTTTACCTGCGCAATGAACTTGCACATGGCAAATATAGCTTCCTCGGCACACCAGTATCGCTGCGCGACATTCACGTTCCCATGTTTGTTGTTGGCACGGAAAAAGATCATGTTTCACCCTGGAAGTCCGTCTACAAGATTCATCAGCTTGTCTCGGGTGAGGTCACGTTTGTGCTGACCAACGGGGGACATAACGCGGGGATTCTTTCGGAGCCTGGCCATGCGGGACGCCACTACAGGATGCATTGCACCAAATCCGGCCAGCCCAGGCTCACGCCCTCTGACTGGGTTCAGAAGGCGGAGCACAGGGATGGCAGTTGGTGGGAACTCTGGGGCACCTGGGTTCAGCGCGACGCGAAGGCAAAACAGCGCGCACATGCGATCACTGGTGGACTCTGCGATGCTCCCGGAGAATACGTCATGGTGCGCTACGACGATTAGCACAGCATCCGACAAGACATGACTGCAAAGAGTTTTCAGGCAGGGTGCGGGTACGAAATTCGTGATGGCCGGGAATCTGCCGCACCCTGATGCCACCCGCCATGGGTTCAGCCGTTGAGCTCGCGCGTGGTCACCTGCAGCATTGTGCGCTCAAGCTTGGCGAGTGGCAGGTTAACCAGAAACTCAAGGCGCTGGTGCAAGGCGATCAGCGTGTGATGAAACGCGCTGAAGATCTGGTCATCGCTACCTGTGACAAGTGACGGATCCTCGAAATCCCAGTGCGCGCTCGCCGGATGGCCCGGCCACACCGGACACGGCTCACCTGCCACGAAATCGCAGACCGTGATGATCAGGTCCATGTGTGGCGCATCAGGGTGGGAAAACTCGCTCCAGCTTTTGCTGCGCAGATGTTCCGTCGGAAGGCCTGTTTCGGTGAGCACCCGAAGCGTCGTCGGATTGGGCCGCTGATCGGGGGTCGGGGCAATGCCGGCGGAATAGGCACGAAACCTTTCTGACCCGATGTCGTTCAACACAGCCTCGGCCATGATGCTGCGCGCGGCATTGTGCCGACAAAGAAAAAGGACATTGATCATGATGTTCCCGGTGGGTTTGGCGATACCTCGACAACCGGATCGCGGTTATTGCTTACCTCAACATTTTAGCGCGACTGACTCGGCGTTCCGGGTGCGCGCACGATGGTCGAGGACAACGGGGCGTGGCAAGAGCGGGGTTGTGGACAACTTGAATTGACGGCTTTAGAAGCCGAATTTTGCTATGCAAGCAAATAGACTGCACATTTTTTAGCAGGCTATTTCGCGAATTTTTTTTGGATCTCTTTTTATCGCTTTGCTTTTTGCTTTGCGTTTTCCCGGAAGACTGATTGTTCGAACTGTCGCCTTTGTCTGACCGCTGCTTACCGTGACCATGCGTGTTGTCAGACAGTTCGCAGGCACTGCGCTTTTTGCCCAACATCCGATCCTGTTTTCCCGCTGGCCGATCACTGGTCATCCCGCCATGACCGACCTCACTCCGGAGATCTTCAAGTCTCTTCTGAAGTGCGGTCTCATCGACGTTCACCCGTGCAATTTCACCGCGGTAAATATCGCCAGTATTGCCATCGAGGGTGATCAGATCACCTTCACGCAAAAGCGCATCGCCAAACTGAATCGAGTGTTCGGACGCATTGATTCTCAGAGCAGAGCATCCGACCAGGCAAACCTTGCCTAACTGGCGCGCGACCACTGCGGCGTGGGATGTCCTCGCGCCGCGCTGCGTTAACAACCCTTCGGCGTTTTCAATCGCGGCAATGTCGTTCGTCTCGGCGTCCTGACGAACCAGGATGACTTTCCGGCCCCTGGCCGTTGCCTGAATTGCATTGTCGGGGTTGAGGGCGATTTCCCCCGACACGATACCCGCGCATGCGGTCATTGCACGACCCAGGTAGGCCTCGTCAAGATCCGCATCGTCGTTCGACTCAAGTCGAATCGATTTCAGTTCGCCAATCGCCAGATGCTCGGTTCGGGCGACTGCGGTCGCCGCATCGATCGCCCCCTCTTCAAGTAAATCGAGGGCAATGCGCGCTGCGGCAATGGGCGTACGCTTTCCCGACCGCGTTTGTAACAGGTAGAGCAGCCCCTCCTGAACAGTGAACTCGAAATCCTGCATGTCGCCGAATTCCTTTTCAAGAATCGCGGTTGACTCTTCGAGTTTTTTCCAGGCCTCCGGAGCAACTCCGGCCAGGGCCTCATGGCCGTGCGCATTGCGTCGTCCTGAGACCACGTCCTCGCCTTGCGCGTTGGTCAGAAAATCGATCCACAGGCGGCGTTCACCGGTGCTTGGATCGCGGGTGAACCCGACGCCGGCACCAGAACGGCTGCCAGAATTGCCAAAGACCATGGACTGAATCGTCACGGCGGTGCCGAGCGACGCATCAATGCCATTAATCTTGCGATAGGCGACGGCCTTGTCGGAATGCCACGAGGAAAATACCGCCCGGATCGCACCCAGCAATTGCGCGCGGACATCCTGAGGAAACGGCTGTCCCGCCTGCGCGGCATAAATCTCGAGAAACGTGCGGGCTAGTGCGCGCATTTCCGCGAAATCGAGCTGTCGTTCGTCCCGCCCGTCGGTCACGCGCTGGATCGCGTCTTCAAAGAGCCCGGCGGGCAAACCCGCGACGACTTCCCCGTAGCTTGCGATCAGACGGCGATAAGCATCCCAGACCATGCGCGGATTACCGGTCAGCCTCAACAATCCCGGCAGGGTTTCGTCACAAAGACCGATGTTAAGTAAGGTTTCCATCATGCCCGGCATGGAAACCGCGGACCCCGAACGCACAGACAGAATCAGCGGCCTGCGCGCATCACCAAATTGCAGGCCGGTGACGAGTTCGAGCGCCGGCAGGCCGACCTCTGTGACCGCAGGCACGCAGCCGTCGGGATCCGCGGTGTGCTGCGATCCAATGACAAGCGCGGGCGGAACATTCAAACCGCAATTGAGCATGCGCTCAAGGTTGAAGGCCTTCGAGCCCATCGATGTGGGTGACGCCTGCCCGCCATGGCGAGAATCGTGCCGGGAAATCAGGAAAAGATCGCGCGGCCAGTGTGGAGTTGAATTCATGTTGGCAGTGCCGATTTGCTGAACATCATCTGCCTCAGTGCGTAGCCGGCAGCGAGCAGGCTGTCAGTCGCCTTTTCAATGGTTGCCGCCAGTTCATTGACCAGGGAAAAAAGGACTGGATCGTGTCGCAGGTGCTTCAGAGCGGTCAGGCGTGTCCTGCGCAACAGATCGTCGCAAATGCGCTCCGACCGCAGCATATGCCACAGTGCCTGCAGAAACGGTTCGCCGTCTGCGGGATCGTTCTGTTCGATAATCTGGCGCGCAATCTGGACAGCACGCACCTGATCCTGAATCGCAGTCATCGTGGACTCGGCCAGTTGCACCAGCAAGAGCTGCACAGGCGCGGGCAATGCGCCCGCCTCAGGCTGAAAAATCAGTGTCAGACTGAACAGAGACTCCTCAAGTGAGTCGCACACATCATCCGCCTTCACTAGGTAATCCACGACGGGACGCCACCGGTCATTGCGCTCCGCTCTCTGGCGTGCCTGCATGACCACGTGATCTGCCTGTCGCTCCCAATACTTAGCGCGTGCCGCCAGTGCCACTAAATCCGTCGCATCCGACTCAAGCGCCTCACACAGTCCTTGCGCAAGCGCGTGGCCCAGTGCCGCGTGTTCGGCGAGCAGGTCGAACTCGTAGGAACGCTTTCGTAGTAGCCGGGTGAGCAGTAAGCGTGACTCGTCGGCGATCAACGCCACTGGCTGATCCTTGAGCAGCATCCCGGTCGAGATTCGCATCAATTCGAACAGGAAATCCTCGGCACCAGTTTCGCCAATGACCTCGTCAAGCCTGTCGCCTACGCGAAATATTTCGCTTTCGACAGATTGCATGGCTTCGTACACCAGTCGCTCGCCGCCGGCAAAAAGCCAACCCATGTGACCGCACTCTTCCCGGGCGGCACGACTGAGCAGCGACAGCGCCACACTCTTGCGTACGAAGAATTGAAGCCGCTTACGGGCGCGATTCCAGTCGATGACGAAGACGATGCGGGAGGCAACCGACTCAAGATTCCGCAGCAACGCCTTGGCACTGCGAGATCGCAGCACCGCGTTGCCAACCCAGTAGGGTTTGCCTTGATTCAGGGTTCCGGTGGTCACAGGATCGTGCACCGTCCATTCGAAGCCGATTTCGCCCAGCATGGTGCGGAAGAAATCGAAGCGGCCGGCATGAAGGTCGGAATAGGTCAGGCTGATCGCCAGGCCGCGCACCTCCATCACAAGAACATGCACATCGTTGGTGCCAATGTCGTTCTGGATCAACAGCCGATTGCCATCGCGGGTCACTGCCGTGTCGAGTCCGGGGTGCGCGAACTTCAGCGGCGATGTGCGGTGAAGCCCCCGCATGAAGGCCGCAATGAGCGCCCGATCCGAGTCGTGGATTTGCCAGACATGCGCACCGTCGATGTTTTCGGTGGCGATCTCGCTGGCGAGAATGTTAAGCCGCTTGTGGAGATCCATGATCAGCAGATGCAGGCTATCCCCGTCCTTGCGGCTACCATGGGTCAATGACGTCACCTCGTGACCATGCAGGCCATCCTGTTGACCGTAGGATTGCAACTTCCGGAGCCAGGCATTGCGGCGTATGGATTCGGGCGAACCAGAGTGTTCACCGGTATCCAGCAAAGGTCTCGACATGACCGAAATATCGGCAGCCAGGCATTCCATCAACTGCCCGATCTGGGGAAAAACGAGCAGACCGTCGTCAAGGTAGGCATTCGTGCACAGATCGTCGATCCAGCGCGCGTCCCGTAGCGCCAGGTTGGCGGCATCACGCGACCAGTCCGGCGGTTCCGCGTCCGGATGTGCTGCATGGTTCAACGCTGACTGCAAAACAGAAAGATAAAATTTGAGACGGTCGTTCGCCGCCAGCGCGGACTTGATCCAGGCCGGCATCAGCAGTGACTGCTGGCCCAGCGACTCGACCGCTTCTTCTTTCCTCACAGGCATTTCTTCACATTCCGACAATTTGGGACAACGGCACTGCGTGAATCGCTGAGTGACTCAGACCGACACTATCTGCGGCAAGGAAAACGTGCAAATTGCACACGATTCACCTTCGTAATCGACCTCAACCCCACGGTCTTCGCGGTCGCTGGAAAATGGCGTCACACCGAGACCCCAGAAATGACGAGTCGTTTCAATGAGTCGAACAAGTGCTGGATCAGGCTTCATCAGGCTCTCAGGGTGGCGGTATTTGCTGTATCGCCGCTCACTCTACCCAGACAGGATGACAGTATGATTAAAATCCGTTTGCAGCCTCACAACGATGACCGGGTTGACGAATAGACACATGACAGGTTTGTTGCACAACAAACTGTAAACGCGACAATGAGCCTGAAAAACTGCATGACACCCGACACGCGGGATTGCCACGACGACAGTCCATTACTGATGCGCCGAGGAAGACCCGACGACATCGATCGCGCCCTTGATTTTGAGCGTCACCTATCCCCGGGAACCCGGTATTTCCGCTTCGGAAAAATGCAGGATCTTGGCTTTGATCGCGACCGGCTCGCCGGGCTTTTCAACCCCGATGACGACCACAACATTCATTACATCGTCACGATCGCCGTGGATTCACGCGAGATCATGATCGCCTCGGGCAGGCTTGTCATTCCATCAGCGGGAAGCAGCGGCGAAATGCTGATTGTCGTGGGCGACGATTGGCAGGGCCGCGGCGTGGGCCGACGCCTGGTGACTCAGTTGTGCCAGGAGGCGATCGTCAGGAACGTGCACACCGTCTATTGTCAGGTCCTGCCGACCAACCGGCGCATGCAGACGTTCATGCGAAGCTGCGGGTTCAAACCGGCAATCAACCCTTGTCACGAGTTGCTGTTGCGGTTCGAAAAGCTGGTCTGACAGGACGGAGTGCATTTGGAGTCAGGCGCTTCACGGCGCCACGTAGCGGACGCGGATCACTTCAGCAGTGCGACCTGGGCCGCCAGAGGTACCTGGACCACAGGAAGCCCCGCCTTCGTCCATGACGCCATCCCGCCGCGGTACCAGTAGAGCTTGCGATAGCCCAGGATATACAGCCGCTGCATCGCGTTGTATGCCTCCCAACATTGCCAGTCGGTGCAGTAGACGACGATTGGCTTTTCCTTTTGCGCGGTGATCTGGCCCATAAAGTGCGCGAGGTACCGATCGGTCTGCGCATGCGTCTTTTCATCGTAAAGGCCTGCGCCACCAAGCCAGATGGCACCGGGTATGACATTCCTTTTGTACTCTTTCCCGGGTTCGCTCACGTCCAGCAGCGTCGGCGGATTCTTGTCGGCCAGTGCTTCAGCCAATGCGCCAGTCGTCAGCGTCAAAGCATACGGAGACGTTGGCGGCGTCGGTGCGCGCAGTTTGCTGACCCGCGGATCATACGTAGGCGCAAGGCCTGTGTCTTTTGTTTCGTCGGCGGTGGTCTGCTGCCGCGGCGGACGCATGCGTGATAATACGGCAGCGGTGTCGCTCACAGCGATCTGGTAAAGGTCGATGACCACGTTGCCGTCAACCGAAAAAAGGTAGCAGCGCCCGGTGGTCGCCTGCTGGATGCAATTGAACAGTGCCAGTTGCGATGCCCTTCCGGCCGATTCGCGCTTCACCGACCAACCGAACTGACCCGACTCCGCAACCGAGAACGCCTTGTGCGCGTTACCCGTCAGATACTTTTCGCGATACACCTTGATGCCGGGATCCTTAATCCAGGGTGGTAGCGGTCCATCCTGCGCAAATGCGGTTGGCATGCAGGCGACAAATCCCAACACAGACAGTGCACGGGAAATTCTCAACATAATTCGGAGGTTCTGGCGCATACGCATTTATAACTCGTGATCCGCGGATCGTATTCCTCGCCTAACCGATAAAGCCCTGCCAGAATCTCTGATTTAACCTGCCCAATAGACCGTGATTCTCTGTTTTAGACCGCGCGATTTTATCTAGTGCAGCACATTCTTGCGCTTTGCCACTTCGCCGTTGAATTCCTAATTTCACCAAAACGTCACTAGCCTGTCACGTGCTTGTCAACTGCCGCGCCCATGATCAGTGGGCATGAAACCCAACGACGCACACTTCAAAACCGAAAAGCCGGTGCATCACCGGGCGATCTGGATTTCCGATATCCATCTGGGTACCTCCGGTTGCAAGGCGGAATACCTACTGGACTTTCTGAAGTGGAACGAATCCGACACGCTCTATCTGGTGGGCGACATCATCGACGGCTGGCAACTAAAAAAGGGCTGGTACTGGAAGCAGAGTCACAACGATGTCGTGCAGAAGATTTTGCGACGCGCGCGCAAGGGCACTCGCGTCGTTTACATCGCGGGCAACCATGATGAAGTCGTGCGGCAATTCATCGGTATGGCGTTTGGCGATATCGAAATCGCGGATGAAGCGACCCACCATCTGCTTGACGGACGCCGCCTTTGGATTACCCATGGCGATCTGTTCGACGGAATCATCCAGCACGCCAAATGGCTGGCCTACCTGGGCGACAGCCTTTATACCGTCATTCTGAAACTCAACAATTACTGCAATCACATCCGTAACCGCTTCGGCCTGTCGTATTGGTCGCTGTCGCAGTATTTGAAGCACAAAGTCAAAAATGCGGTGTCCTTCATCACCGAATTTGAATCAGTGCTGACTTCGGAAGCACGACGCCGCGGCTATGACGGGGTCTTGTGCGGCCATATTCACAAGGCCGAAATCCGGGACGTCGACGGGATTCTGTACTGCAACGATGGCGACTGGGTCGAAAGCCTCACTGCGATCGTGGAGACCACCGCAGGCGAATTGAAGATCATTCACTGGAACCAACGGTCAAGCCGACCGATCGCGGAGCCCATCGATGCACAAACTGTCTGAAATCAAGCGCCTGCTGATCGTCACCGACGCCGCCGCGCCACAGGTCAACGGCGTTGTGCGCACAATCGGCAATACCACCCGTCAGCTTGAGGCGATGGGCATCGAGGTTCAGATGCTGACGCCTGAGCGCTTCAAAACTGTCGCCTGCCCCAGTTACCCGGAAATCCGCCTGTCACTGACGACCTCGCGCACGGTCGAGCGTATCATCGAGGAAATCAATCCCGATGCGCTTCACGTTTCCACTGAAGGCCCGCTCGGCTGGCACGTACGCAGAATCGCGCTGCGTCGCGGCTGGAAGTTCACCACGGCGTATCACACGCGCTTTCCGGAATACGTGCACGCGCGCACGGGCATTCCAGCCGCCTGGATCTATAAAGTGTTCAAGCGGTTTCACGGAGCCGCATCCGCAGTGCTCGCACCCACGCCCACGATTCGCGACAACCTGATTTTGAATGGCTTTGAGCGCATTGTGCAGTGGACGCATGGCGTTGACCACGATATTTTCTACCCGCGGATTGAGCAAAACCCCGTTAACAAGCAAAATCCCGTGTTCCTCTATGTGGGTCGTCTGGCCATTGAAAAGAACGTCGAAGCGTTCCTCAAGCTCGATCTGCCGGGCACGAAATGGGTCGCCGGGGTCGGACCGGCCGAGCAAGACCTCAGGCGCAAATACCCCGGGGCAAAATATATTGGCGTGCTTTCCCAGGACGACCTTGCCAGGCTGTACAGCGAAGCGGACGTGTTTGTCTTTCCCAGTCTGACCGATACGTTCGGCCTTGTGATGGTGGAAGCCATGGCCTGTGGCCTGCCCGTTGCCGCCTTCCCGGTGCCGGGACCGCTGGATGTGATTGGCAACAGTGGCGCAGGCGTCATGGACACGGATCTGCGTGCCGCCTGTCTGCGTGCGCTGGAGATTCCAAGAGAGCGCGCAATCGCCCACGCGAAGACGTTTTCGTGGGAAATCGCATCACGCAAAAAACTTAATGCGCTGGTCTGGATGCGTGGCAACGAACCGTTCGCCAAACACGCGACAGCGGTTGCCCGGACCGCCACCCTTTAGTGCAGTGACCTACGCTTAAAGGCGCGAGGCCAAGAGCGCCCGGCAGCATCGAACCCTGCATCAGTAGGCGTCGGGAACGTACATCTGCGGCGGCACGGGGTTGCGGATGTAGTCGGGATTATGCACCCGGGCCGGCAGGCTCACGGTCTCGTGCTCGACTTCGTGATACGGCACCTGACTGAGCAAGTGTCGAATGCAATTGAGCCGGGCGCGCTTCTTGTCGTCCCCGTCGACGATCCACCACGGGGCCTCGGGAATGTGCGTGCGCTCAAGCATGACTTCCTTGGCCTTCGTATAGGCCTCCCAGCGGCGACGCGACTCCAGATCCATCGGACTAAGCTTCCATTGCTTGAGCGGATCGCGAATGCGCATCGTGAACCGCAGATGCTGCTCGTCGTCGGATATGGAAAACCAGTACTTGATCAGAATGATCCCCGAGCGCACCAGCATTTTTTCGAACTCGGGAACCATTCTGAAAAATTCCTCGTACTCGTCGGCGGTACAAAACCCCATCACCTTTTCGACTCCGGCACGGTTGTACCAACTGCGGTCGAACAGGACGATCTCGCCGCCGGCCGGCAGGTGGGGCACGTAGCGCTGAAAATACCATTGCGAGCGCTCACGCTCGCTGGGTGCTGGCAAAGCGGCAACCCGGCAGACACGCGGATTGAGTCGCTGCGTGATGCGCTTGATGGCGCCGCCCTTTCCTGCCGCGTCACGCCCTTCGAACAGGACCACCACCTTGAGGTTGTGCGCCACCACCCAGTCCTGCAGTTTGACCAATTCGCCTTGCAGGCGAAAAAGTTCCCTGAAGTAGACGCGACGGTCCAGCGACCCGTCGGCAGGAGTTCCCTGCGCGGGAATGTCCATCAGCAATTCGTCCATCCGGTCGTCGTCGAGCTCCATTTCAAGCTCTTCGTCATAACTGTCGATCTGGTCGGCGCGCGCCCGCTGCGCGTACGTTTGCCTTCGGGAAGCCGCCTGGGCGTCGCTCTTCAGGGTTGCAGAAACCGTCTTTACCGACTTTCCGGACGCCTTGACAGAGGCCTTCTTTACCAGCTTTGTGGATGCCTTGACAGAGGCTTTCTTGATCGGCTCTCCGGATGCCTTGACAGAGGCTTTCTTGACCGGCTTTCCGGATGCCTTGACAGAAGCTTTCTTGACCAGCTTTCCGGATGCCTTGTCCGAGGCTTTCTTGACCGGCTTTCCGGATGCCTCGACAGGCATTTTCCTGGCTGCGGATTCAGATGATTTGACAGGTCCCGTCGTCGCAGCCTTGCCGGGCGATCCGGCGATTGCCTTTGTCTCACCAGCGGCAATTTTACGAGCCGTTGAAGCGTCGGATTTTTTGGTCACCATTGCAAATTCGCCCCTGGTCATTTTTGAGTGTTAGGACCAGAATACTTCCGAAAAATGTCATATTTGTTTCACTGGCCTCCAGCGCGCGACGGACTCATTCAATCGAGTCAGGGACTCGTTCAATAATCATCGTCATCGCCGGGCGGAACGACCCGGCTATAGTCGAGTTCGAGATATTGCACCTGACGACGCGGCGCGACGAAAAGGCGTGCCATGAAGGTTCTGCCATCGGGCAACGTCACATCCAGAACATAAGGCCCGGGATCGACATCGCGGACCCGAAAATATCCGTACCCATCCGTCATCGCCGTTCGGTTCGCGCCGGCGACCGACTGATTCGAAACGGCAACTGTTCGATTCGAACCACCGAGCGTCCGGAATTCGACGCCCGCACCCTCGAACACCCGGGCGTCGACATTGTCGACGATGCGCCCCACGACTTCCGCCCCCTGCGCATAGACAATCAGGCCGGGTGCGAGCATGGCCACGGCGAGTCCTAAATTCACACAACGCACGCGCAGATTGCAATTCATCGGCTTACCATCCCCCGATTCCGCCATCGGCCGGCGCGGGCGTGGTGCCTTGCGCGCCTGCGCCAAGAGCCCGCGCGAGCCGGATCGCAACGGCGGTATTCTCGTAAAATCCGGAAAAATTGGCAGCGCCAGCACCCTGCGCGGAGACAAGCACATCATCACCGGCATGCGGTGCGATATCGATCGCACCACTGGTCTTATTCGCTCCACCCTTGACATTTCTCGTCGGCATAT
>JADZBO010000068.1 GCA_020851995.1 Burkholderiaceae bacterium | reverse complement strand
GCAGCCTGCAGCACACGCTCCGGGATTTCCCAGATGATGAGTTTTGGCGGGGTTTCCCGGAATGTGGGGCTCTTCAGGTAGTTCAGCAGACTGGTCGAAAACCCGCCACCATCGCGGGCAAAACTGCCCACGCGTGTTCGCAAAGCATAGTCCAGAAACGGCACGAAGCCGGATGTGCGCGAAAAAGAAGTGCCGACCAGCGCAATATTCGGCAAATCCGCATCGCCAAACAAGTCGCTGTCATCGCTTTGGGCCGCTGAATCGGCGATCGTGCCGGTCGTCGGCACTGCTGCGACAGCGGGTACTGCAGACGACGCCGAAGCGCCATCCGCAAACGTCGTCGTGCGCGCGTCATCAGGCCGCGGCCCGAGGCTTGACGGGAGCCAGTCGATGCCAGCCAGACGGATCAGATCGCCGCTGCGCGGCGCCACGGTCTGGGACGCGATCCGGCGATTGACCTGCGGAACGGGTTGCACGCCCATGGCACGGACGCGCTCGGCCACCGCCAGGGCGGCGGCCTCGGCACCCTGCTCCGTCCAGTGTGTGTCGGTGCGCAGAAAGGGTTGCGCGCTGCCTGCGCTGTTCATTGCGTCCAGCACTTTCGTGAGATTGACGGACTGCACGCCTGCCTGATCCAGCGTACGCAGGAAGTCATCAATGCGCGGAGCGAATTGGGCCGGACGGTGGATCGTGCCCAGGTGAGTTGTGGTGATTCGGGTCTTGTCGGGTACCACAACGACGAGCAGGCCGATGCCATCGCGCTTGAGGCGATCGCGCATCTCGATGACGTCCGTGGCCCGCGCTTGCGCGTTGGCTGCGCCGTTCGTGTGCGGAGTGAGTTCGTCGACCAGGAATAACCAGTCGCGTTCACCCTGGCGCACACGCGACCCGAGGTCTTTGGTGATCAGCCAGGAAACGCCTCGCTCGAGTCGCGCGATTTCGTCGGGCAAGGGCGCCTTGGCCAGGTCTGTTGCCAGGTCGGCCATCAGTTTGCCGTGCACGAACTCGGACCAGTCGAGCGGCCGCGACAACACGTCGAATTTGCCCTTGACCACCGAGTAGCCATTGGACAGCAGACCGATCACCATGAACGCCAGGAAAAACGCCCCGAGCCAGCGGGCGCTTGTACGCTCGGCCGGGGTGATCGGTCGCAGCGGTGGGGGCGGAGGCAGATGCTCGGACATGTCAGAACTGGAAGTAAAGGAATGGCACCGCGCCGCGACTGGCGATCAGCGCAAAGGACAGGACGAAACCAAAGACCGGCCAGAACGATCCCAGTGTGACCCAGGACTGCCCCACGCGCCTGGCAAGTGCCGGGTAGTAAACGGGGAATACAACGCAGGCAACGCCGATGGCCGCGGCCAGCCAGTGCACCGGACGTAATTGCGTGAGTACCGCGTCACTGTAGTCGATGGCGCCGAGGGCAAATTGCCCGGCGTACATCGCAAGCGCGCCGTCAAAGGACTTGGCGCGAAAGATGGTCCAGGCCAGAAAGACGAACAGCAACGTGGCGATGCGCGCCAGAATCACCGGCAGATCGGGCAGATTGGCGCGGGTCCAGGCGCGGTCGACCCCAAGCGCGACGCCGTGCGCGACGCCCCAGATCAGGTAGTTCCAGCTGTCGCCACCGTGCCACAGGCCGGCAATCGACATGGTCAGAAACAGGTTGATATAGGTTCGGGTGTTGCCGTGGCGATTGCCACCGAGGGGAATGTACAGGTAGTCGCGCAGCCAGGTGGACAGTGACAGGTGCCAGCGACGCCAGAAATCCTGGATTGACTTGGCGACATAGGGGTTTTCGAAGTTTTCCGGAAAGCGGAAGCCGAGCATGAATCCCAGGCCGATCGCCATGGCGCTGTAACCGGCGAAGTCGAAGAACAACTGCAACCCGTAGAAGACGCAACCCGTCCAGGCATCGAACAATGAGGGGTGCGGCAACGCAAATACCGTATCCACGACCGGTGCGAGGGTATCCGCCACCAGCACCTTCATTGAAAATCCCACCATGAAGCGGCGCGCGCCGATGCAGAAGTGCGACCAGTCGAACGGACGTTCGTTGAGTTCGCGCTTGACCCACTCGTAGCGGATGATCGGGCCCGCGATCAGATGCACGAACATCGACTGGTAGGCACCAAAGCTGGTGAAGCTGTGATCCGCCGGAACCGTGCGGCGATAGACGTCGATCAGGTAGGAGATCGATTGCAGGACGATGAACGACAAGCCGATCGGCAGGATCACGCGCTGCCAGTCTTCGGGCATGAAACCTGCGAAGATGCGTATGCCCTGGAAAGTCTCAACCAGGATGTTGGAATATTTGAACCAGCACAGCAGCGAAAGATTCGCGGTGATAAACAGTGCCAGGACCCAGCCACGCAGTGGCCGGTCACCGGCGCGTTCGATCGCCAGGCCACCGACCCAGCCCCCCAGCGCCAGCCCCATGAACATCACCAGGAAAGCCGGGCTCCACCAGCCGTAGAAGACCCAGCTGCAATAGAGCAAGGTGGCGTTGCGCCACGCCGGACGGGCGAACGCGTACAGGATCAGGAAGACCGGCAGGAACAGCGTCAGGAATTCTATCGAGGCGAAAACCATCGTGCCGTGAAACTTCCGTTAAAGGAGGAAAATGGGGTCTACCGAGTATTCGTTAATACGCAACGATTCGCATTCACTTCGCATCAGCGGGCCACTGCGTCATTCGCGAAAATGATGCGGGTGCCCTGCCCGTCAGGAACCGCGAATACCGAGTAACGCTCTCCTGCCTGCAATTGCCCCAAGGGCAAGGGCTCGCCCGCCGGTTTGCCGTCGCACATCAGACGAACTCCGATATTGACCGGATTGACCGAGCGGCGCTTGACCGTGCCCGGCGCCACGGCATCGACCAGCAGCGTGGTGCGCCCCGCCACCTGCAAGGCCGCATTGGCGCAGCGCTTGTCGGTATTGAACAGACCCACCGACACTTTCAGAGCGTTGAAGTCGTCAGGCTCTTCGCGGACAATGGTCTGGGTCAGGCCTTTACTGTCGCCCTGCACAACCACCGAGGCAAATTCACCCGGTTTGACCTTAAGCGAAACATCGGATCTGGCGCCCTTCGCGTTGAAGGTGCCCTTGATGTCGCTGTTGGCACGGATCGGAAAGAAACCCGTTGCAGGGCTCGCCGGGGTGAGCACAATCTTCGCCTGCGATCCGGCCGCCGTAAGATCCACGGGGTCGGGCGAGGCGGCCACAAAGCGCACGAAGGATGAGTCCTCGGCAGGCCCGGTCTCGTACAGTTTGATATCCGCGGCCTGAGCCGGCAGCACGCCGCCGCCAAGCACGCCTGCGAGCAACAGGCTGCCTAAGGCCATGCCCCTGGGGTTCGAACGCAGGCGAATCCGGCGATCCGGCAGGCGCCTGGCGCCAGCGTCGAACACTACACTCACCGGGATTGCATCGGTCATCTTGGTCATCATTGGCCGTAGGGCGAGGTATAGGGGCTGACCGGCATGGCAAGCGGACGGGTGATCGGGTAGAAGCTGAACTTGAGGTACAGCCCCGCGCCCCACTGGCGGTAGTTCAGCGAGTTGTTGAGCTCGGCCGCGCCGCCCAGGAACAGTTGCGGTGCGATCTGGTATTCGCCCGCCGCAGCCAGGTTGTAGGCCATGTTGGTGGCGCTCTGACCGCTGTAGACCGCAGAGGACTGCGTGATCAGACCGCGACCGGCCGCCGTGCCAAGCGCGGCGTTCGCCAGCGCCTGCATGTTGCTGTCGGTCGGGAAGTAAGGCGAATCGTTCTGGGTGTAGGTCTGGATACCCAGAGCGCCACGGAGCAGGTAGGAGAACCGGTCCTGCCTCTGCGCCCAGGTGATCGGAACCGTCACCGCGTAGTAGCTCTGCGGGCTGAAATACCCACCCTGCCCGTAAGTAAAGCCACCCAGGTTCTTCGAATACCAGTTGCCGACGAAGTTCAACCCGGTGGTCAACTGATAGGTTTCAGTCTTCTTGAGATCCCAGTACCAGGCCGCACCCGCTTCCGTACGATTGTTGTCGGCCACGTTGTGACCGTTCAGGCTGTACCAGGAGGCCCAGCCCGAAAACCCATAAGCGCCAAGGCTCTTGTTCAACTGGAAGCGCGCACCGCTGGCCATCACACCGCCCCAGGACAGACCCGTGGCGTTGTCCTTCACGCCGGCAAACGACAGCACGCTGTTCGTGACCGGACGACTGGAAATGTTCAGCGCGTAGTACACCGTGTTGGCCGCATCCATCGTGCCGTCAAACTTCAGGCCGCCGGTGAAGTTACTGTACTGAAAGCCAATTGGTGTCGTACCGAGGTCGACGGACAGCCCCTGCATGCGGTAAGCAACCGCGACACCGACGCCATTGGCGGACTGCGTTCCGGGTACTCCGGTCAGGCCGTCGAACTGATTGAGGGCAGACATCGGACCACCCCCAAAGGTGATCTGCGAGTTGAAGTCATTTGCCAGAGCGCCGGCATTGAGCCACACCGGCGTGACTTGCAGCGCAACTTTGCCATCCCCCAGCGGAACACGGATTTCGATGGGTGTTTCCGTGTCGGACAACTGACTGGTGCCCGCCTGGCCGTTGATCGAACGATACTGAGCGCCGACAAGAATTTCGGGCGAACGATCCTGACGAATTTCGTCAAGCGCCACGCGCATCGACTTCGGACTCGTGTCGGCGACCGGTTGCGGGGGCACGCTGGCCGGGAAGGGTTCCGTGGGCAACATCGCCTGCGAGGCGAAGGGTGAATTCGGGTTGGTGGCCTTTTCGCCAACGGCAACCGCGGGTGCGGCGATCACCGGGCCGACCTGACGGGGCGCAGCCGCGACCTTGGTTTCGGTCGCATCGGCGACCGCAGCGCCGCCTTGCGAAGGATACGGTACAACCTGGCCAGATACATCGACCGTGCCGACGGAACCCGCCGATGCACCGGTAGACGCGCCGCCAGCCTTCGCGGAATCGGCAGTGGCACCAGCGGTCGGAGTCGACGCCAACGCGATGGACGTGGAGCTCATGGCGCCGGCCGAGCTGGTGCCCTGCGCGTACAGGGTGGGATTGGTGCCGACCGTGGCGGTCTCGCCCGCAGCGCCTGCAACGGCGACCTTGCCGCTGCCGTTCTGCAGCGCGAGCG
>JADZBO010000067.1 GCA_020851995.1 Burkholderiaceae bacterium | reverse complement strand
ATGGTGTTGATGTATTCGGTGTTGGCCGAGTAGGGAATGTCGACGCCGGCTTCACGCGCCTGGCCGATCACCTTTTCGATCAGAAAATGTGCGCGATCAGCGCCTTCCTGGGTGATGACGCTATCGAGCGCGTCGGTCCATTCTTTGGTTTCCTGCGGATCGAGATCAGCATCATTAACGAATGTTTTCTTGCTCATTATGTCTCCTAAACAAAGATGAGTCAGAGGCATGAAAAATCGCTTCAACTATTTGCTGGTTTGTGCAAAGCACATTTGCCGTCGCTAGCATTTAAGGCGAATCCAATTTATCAGCCACATTGAGTGCATAGGCGATTGCCATACATCCAATGTGTTGCCATGACTCAAGTAACTCGATTATTTCATCAGAAAAATTGCGGAAGCTTTTGCGGGCAGTACACAGCCTGTGGGCTGCCCGCTAACGAAGTTGCTAAATCGGTCTATCCGCTTTGACCAACAGAACCGATGTCTCGGCGATGCGTACCAGCTTTTCTGCCACGCTGCCGACGACCATCCGATCGAAGCCGTGGCGACCGTGCGTGCCGACGACAATCAGGTCGGCCTGCCATTCAGTAGCGCCTTCTGCGATCAGGTGAGATACACGTTTCTTGCCTGACTCCAAAAGCCGTCGCTCGGCCGCAATGCCTTCCGCCGCCGCCAGTGCTGCTGCATCGTCGAGCAACTTGTTGCCGGCAGTGCGCATGGCGGCCTCGGTCTTCTCGATGTCAATGAAGGTGCCGATACCCAAAGGATTGTATATTTGTTGCCAAACCAATTGTTTTACCCCCCCAAGAGAACACGTTGCATTTAATTCTGCTTTAGGCTCGTATCGGCTTATTTGGCGCATGAACCTGAGTTTCTTTGTGTTTCACCAATTCGTAACGAGTTGCATATCGCGAAATGTGACACGAACTCTAAGGGCTTTTATGATTGAATGGAAATTGGTTGGACCACTCGCCCGGATTGGCTTGGGGTGCCCCATTTAGCGATCGTGTCCCCGGACGTGGTGTAAGAGTCGCTCAGGAAGTCATGGACTCCGGCATGGCTGGTTTGCCTGATCAGCCAGCTTTATGAAAAAACCTCATTGATCATCGCGACCAACCTGTCATTCGGCGAATGGGTGACTGTGTTCGGCGATCCAAAGATGACGACAGCCTTGCTCGACCGCATCACCCATCACTGCGAAATCCTCGAAACCGGCAACGATTCATACCGCTTCAAACAGCGGAAAAAATCCGTCAAATCAGCCTGACAAACTGGAAAGATTTGGACGCTGATTGACACCGGAAGGAACCACCACTGGCCAGTCGTTCGGGAAGAGGGTCAGTTGAAGCGCCGCGACCTTGCGCGCCTCGTCGGGAAAACCGCTGGTGTAGGACGGTTGGCCGCAGCAGGTCTGCTCTTCGGGAAAATGCACGCGGATGCCTTCGCGTTCAAGTAGCGTGATGGCATCCATCCCGGCGCCGGGAAAGAACTGGTCGACGACACAGGTGGCAAAAAAATAAGGCTCTGTTCGCGAAACCCGTTGGTTTTCCTATACTGAAGTCAAGATGGCTAACGGGAGCGGATCATGGACGCGAAATTATTCCGTGGCTGGCTGCACCAGCTTGGCGAGTTGTCGGATCGGCAGCGAGATCAACTGAAGCATCGGCTGCTCGGCGGCGAGGCAAGCGATGATGCCCGAGACTGGATCAATCGACGGGCCCAGGAGAGTCTGGCCTGTCCGCATTGTCAGGCGGCCCATGTGCAGCGCTGGGGCCGCGAGTCGGAGATTCAACGCTACCGGTGCTGTGACTGTCATCGCACCTTCAATGCCCTGACCGGCTCGCCGCTGGCCGGACTGAAATGTCGTGAGGTGTAAATCAGCGTGCAAAACTGAGCATCTAATCAGGGGAAACAGCGTTGAAATTTGACCAGCCTGATTGGAAGATCCGACCCTTTTTGGCCGGAGCAATCAGGAGTGATCAGTATGGAAAGTTTTGCGAAGCTTCATCGCCGGCATTTTGTGCATGGGGATCAACCCGGCCTCGTACCGACACTCGGGCACGGGAAAACTGGATGTCGATGCAGCCTTCCTGCGCACTCGGCGCATCCGGCATGGATGCCGGCGCCGGGGTGATCGTCACCGGTAGCATTTGTGGTTGGGCAACAACAACCTTCGTGGCCAGCAATTGACGCCGCCATTTATGGAGTTGATTGGCGTTAATACCGTGGGCCATCGCCACCCCAGCAATCGATACGCCTGCTTGATCGCTGGCTTTAACTGCGCCTTGCTTGAATTCGAGACTGTGAGTCCGTCGTGTGCCCATATCGTGTCCGCTAAAAAAATGGCGGACACCAGCAAGCGTCCGCCACGTAAGCTTCTACGATCTAAAACCTCAAGGCCAGACGGTCATGGCCGGACGGTTACTATCAGATCAATGCAGCGAAATTCCCTGTGCATCGCGATTTCACTGGGTTCGACTGGTCAGAGTCAGCACTCGAAGAAGGACCGCTCCGGCAACTGGCAACGGCAGCCTTCATGGAAACTGCGCACAACCTGATTCTGGTCGGTGGTACCGGTACGGGAAAAACACACACTGCGATTGCTTTGGGGGTTGCCGCCATTCATCAGGGCAAACGGGTGCGGTTTTACAACGCTGTTGATCTGGTCAATCGCCTCGAGCGAGAAAAGGTACAGAACCGTGTGGGTGCCATCGCTCGACATCTGATGCAAATGGATGCCGTCATTATCGACGAACTGGGCTATCTACCTTTCCCGGAGGCCGGTGGGGCACTGCTCTTCCATCTGATCAGCCGCCTTTACGAGCAGACCAGTCTGATCATCACCACCAACTTGGCGTTCAGCGAATGGGGTGCCGTATTCGGCGATGCCAAGATGACCACCGCCCTGCTTGACCGCATTACTCACCACTGCGACATCCTCGAAACCGGTAACGATTCCTATCGATTCAAACACCGCAAATCGTCACAGTAGACTGGTCAAAATTCAACGCTGACAGATGGTCAAAATTGCACGCTGATTGACAAATCTCTTCTCT
>JADZBO010000066.1 GCA_020851995.1 Burkholderiaceae bacterium | reverse complement strand
GGTGACGAGTTCGTGATCCTGTTGAACGATCTGAGCAGTATCCTGAACGGCGAAGAGATCCTCGCACGACTATTGCAGAACATTGCCCAACCCTATGAGGTTGGCGGTCATCGTGTGCACATTTCGGCCAGTATCGGGGTGACCTTTTTCCCCAACGACGAGAGCGACCCGGATACCTTGCTGCGTCACGCCGATCAGGCCATGTACATGGCCAAGGATAACGGCAAGAACACCTTCCGTCTTTACGACCCTATTCAGGACCAGAAGGCGCATACCCTTCGCAAGGCCCTCGACGAGTTTGAAGAGGCCCTGCACCAGTCACAACTTGTGCTCCACTACCAGCCGCGCATCGACCTGCGCTCTGGTGAACTGGCCGGCGTCGAGGCGCTGGTGCGCTGGCAACACCCGGAGAACGGTCTGATCTACCCAGACCAGTTCCTGCCCTTGATTGAGAACAGTCCGATCGAAATCGCGCTGGACGAGTGGGTCCTGAAGGCAGCACTGAATCAGCACATGGCCTGGCGCAAGCAGGGACTGATCGTGCCGGTCAGCGTAAACATCACTTCACAACATATCCAGCAGTCCGCGTTTCCGGAGTTTCTGGCCAAGCAACTGGCGGCCTTCTCCGAGCCCCTGGCCAGTCAACTCGAACTGGAAGTTCTTGAAACCAGCGCCATCGGCGACACCATCCATGTTGCGCAGATCATGAACGCCTGCACCAAACTCGGCGTGAAATTCTCTCTGGACGACTTCGGAACCGGCTATTCATCGCTCACCTACTTCCACCACCTGCCGATCAGCGTCCTGAAGATTGATCAGAGGTTTGTCCGCGACATGATCCTCGATCCTCGTGATCGGGATATCGTCGAAGGCGTTCTGCAGCTGGCAAAGGCCCTGAACCGTCCCGTGGTTGCCGAAGGGGTGGAGAACATCGAGATTGGAACGATGCTGACCAGCCTGGGTTGCCAATTCGCCCAGGGTTACGGCATCGCCAGACCGATGCTCGCCGATAGCCTTCCCGCCTGGTCAACACAATGGCGGGATGAACACATCTGGCACAGGCACTAACTGCATCTGGAGCCGTATGAACCGACGGAAGGGGACGACCGCGTCAGCCTGCTGGTGAGCTCAAAGTAGTCATTGAGACAAGTTGCCAATGCGCGAGGGTGCGTTGCCACTGAATGGGCGACTTTGCGGGCGCTAACCCGGTTCGAAATCACTCAAAAGGGTTGGGCAGATGTTGCCATACCCAAGGCTCCGGCCAAACCCAAAATTGGGCGGTCGCAGCTGTCACTCAGGTAAAGACTCTTTCGTGGTAGCAACAGGCGGTGCTGTGTCCCGCGCCACACAGCACCGCGTGAAACGCGTCACCAAGCAGGTGACGAGGATGACTCTACAATAAACGGTTACCAAAGGAACAACGCCATGACTACTTTTTCCCAACTCATCTACGTTAGCGATCTGGTTGACAAGAACGAGTCAGAACTTGCCAGAATCCTCGAGTCTGCCGTGCGGCACAACGGCGAAAATTCGATCACCGGTATGCTGCTGTATTCCGACGGAAATTTCCTGCAGGTGCTTGAGGGCACCCACGATTCGGTCCACGAGACGTATGAACGCATATGCCGGGATCCGCGACATGCAAACATCATGGTGCTCACCGAGGTCGAGGTGCCCGAGCGCCAATTCGCCGAATGGAGCATGGGTTACCGACATCTGGGGGCCGACGACGTCGCGAAATTTCCGAAGTATGCACCGTTCTTCAGGCTAGGCTTCAATGCGAGCCGTTTAAATGCCAGGCCTGGCGTCGCACTGGAAATGCTGGAACTCTTCAGCAAGGGAATGACCTGACAACTTCAGTAAGAGTCGTTGCAGGAGAACCCCCGAAGCCAGGCGTGAGCCGCCTCCAGAGTGGGTGATTCAAGCTCCGGCAGTGGCGCACCTTCCGGGCGAGCCAAGCCAACGCGGTTATGCCAATAGGTGCGCAGTCCCACGCGGGCTGTGCCGAATAGGTCGTAACCCGAACCGGCGATAAATGCTGCGTCCTTTGATTGCACTCCGAGTCGGACCAGAGCAAGTTGATAGGGCCTGGGGTCGGGTTTATAGAAGCCCGCCTCTTCCGAGGTGACAACCACATCCCAAGGGATGCCCAAGCGCGCAGCGGCGCGCTCACCAAGGCGGCGAGAGCAGTTAGTCACGACGGCCAGCTTGCAGTGCGGCTTCAGCATGTCCAGCAGATCGTTCGCACCGCTCCAGACCGGTAGTTCGTCCCACCGTTCTTCCAGCGCCTGTGGCGCGGTCACTGGCAGACCGACTTTGGCTGCCGCCTGCCGGACCAGCTTTTCATAGGACTCATAGGCTCCACAGCCATATGTCAGCCGCAAGTATTCGGCACGCCAAGTGCGACCCAACGGCTCTGAACCGGCGGCGGCATTCCAGACGCTCCAGGAATCCAGCAAGGCCGTGAGCAGGTCAAATAGTACGGCGCGGGGGTAGCACTCATCTGTCGTAGAGGGTCTAGTCGTGTTCTGCATGCCGCCATTTTGACATCCCCTGCTCCCACTCGCCTGCGGCTCGCCGCTCATTCGCGATCTGGAGGGGTTGCGCTTCCGATTTCGTTCGCAATACGCAAAGCCCTGACCCGGCTGCATCCTTAACCGGTCACGATAGGCCGGAATCCATGGTCGCGATGCACCGTAGCCCACCCCGATCAGTTTGGAATCGAATTAATCCAGACGACACTGGTCGGTTCCTCAGGAAAACTGTGGTTGTGCTAGACTTTTCACAAAAGCAGACTATTTAAAACGCTTCGTAACTGCCACGCGGGGGCTTGATGGCGGTTTCATGTTGCTCGGCGCAGACCAAAATTTTGTTTCTCGGTTTCAACTCTGCCAGTGATAAATTGATGCCAGGGCGTTTGAGCTGGCTGCGCATCAGACCCAAGTTTCGCGGTACGTTTACCGCTCACAACCCCAAGAATAATTAAAAAGCTCAGCGATGCGTTTGGGTGTCGTCACACAGCATTCTTTGGGACTGTCGCGCGACTCCCTGTGGATCAGGTTAGGTATTAGCGCAGCGCTTGTGTTAGCCGTAATTTGGGTTACGGCAGGTCTGGTCGTTCATCGTCATTATTCTGACGCGATCAGATCCGCGAACGAACGGGTCATTGGCAAGTCCAAGACCTTTGCGCAATACACCATCTCAACTGTCCGGCGGGTTGATCAGATTGCGCGGGAAGCGAGCGCAGCGTACGAACGAAATCCCGCGGATTTCCGAAGATTCATTGTCCGTCAGTCCGACCTCGTACGCGACATCGCCTTTCAGGTCGCGGTTCTTGATCGCAACGGATTCGTCAGGTTTTCAAGCATCGATCCCGCAGTGGGCAAAGTAGATCTCTCTGCACGAGAGCATTTCCGGGTTCACAAAGAATCCGGCGGTTTGGACCAACTGTTCATCAGTCGGCCCGTCGTTGGGAAAGTGTCAAAAAAATGGGCAATTCAATTTACGCGCCCCCTCTATAACGACTTCGAATTCGATGGCGTTGTCGTCATTTCGGTTGACCCCGCAGAGTTCGCCGCATTTGGGCAAGACCTTGATCTTGGGCCCGGCGGTATTGCATCAATTTCACGGAACACCGGCGAGCGCATGGCGAGATATCCAATCGATGAGTCGCAGTATGGATTGCAGATGCCAGATCCACTCCCGATCTGGGCAGCTGATTTGCCCACGTCGGGCTCATTTGAGTGGCGGACCACTTCCGATGGTGTCGAGCGCATTTATGGATATACCCGGTTACCCAGGTTCGGAATGACCGTTTTGGTGGGCGAGACGATGAAATCCGCACTCGCGCACCACTACACTTTTCGGACTGGCGTCGTACTTTTCGCAGTGTTTGCAACCGTGTTTTTTGCGGTAATCCTTTTTCTTGTGTCTCGCTGGGTTAAGGAAAAGATGAAGCGAGATGAAGGGTGGCGACATGCAAACACGGATCCGTTGACAGGGTTGGCGAATCGCAGAGGATTTCTTGAAGAAATTCAGAATGCCGTCGAAACGTCCCGGCGCGATCAGTCGAAGTTTGCTTTGCTGTTCATCGACATCGATCACTTCAAGCCCATCAATGACAGCCTCGGACATCAGGTTGGCGACTCGTTGTTGAGTGCGATATCAAAGCGGGTAAAGAACAGCGTCCGCGAAGATGATACGGTCGCACGGATTGGCGGTGATGAATTTACGGTCATTCTTCGCAATATTTCAGATTTTGCCGACGTTGACGGCATCTGCAAAAAGCTCCTGAATTGCATTTCCCTGCCGATGCGTGATACTGAGCACACACTGCATGTCACCGGCAGCATTGGAGTCGCGGTCTATCCAGACGATGCACTCGACTCGGATGGCTTGATCGCGGCTGCTGATCAGGCGATGTATGTTTCAAAGCAACAGGGTCGCAATCGTTTTACCGCATTCTCAAAGAATTTGGACTGATCGCGGCCAGGGATTTGCAACAGGAAAATATTCAGCAGGTGGCTGCTTGAACGAGGCGACAACTATGTTGAGGCGCGCCGCATGAGTACCCCCGAAGCCAAACGCGAGTCGCCTCCAGTGATCCCTGCTGTGTAAACAGTAATCCGACGCCAGTGACCACGCTGTATCGGAATTTCAGCATGAAAATTAACGATCTTGAGCAATAACAATGTCAACCCAATTGCACCATTTGACCGCACTGGAACTACAACATCAATACCGCTCAAAAAATCTTTCTCCGGTTGAGTTGGCGCGCCACGTGATCGATCTTGTCGCACTCGTCCAAAGAAAGCACAACTGCTTTCTGGCGCTCTGTCCTGACCAGGCAATTGCAGAGGCTAAAGAAAGTGAAAAAGTAATCATGGCTGGTGGCGATTATCCACCCCTTACCGGGATTCCTTTTACAGTCAAAGACCTCGTAAACACCAAAGGGGTGAAGACAACCTTTGGGGCGCTTCCCTTCAAAGACAATATTCCAACCGAAGACGCATTAATTGTTAAGCGCATGCGCGATGCAGGAGCCATCCTTCTAGGTAAAACAACCACTCCTGAATTTGGCACAGCAGGATTTACCGAGTCTCCGCTGTTTGGAAAAACATCGAATGCGTGGGACGCATCCCGCACAAGCGGCGGATCCAGCGGAGGGGCAGCCGTGTCAATCGCTTGCGGCGTGGGCCCACTTGCCGTTGCCACCGATGGAGGTGGTTCCACCAGGATACCTGCTGCGTGCAACGGGGTTGTCGGAATCAAGCAAAGCTCTGGCATCGTTCCGCACAGCCAGGTTGTCGACAAGTTTGGGAATCAAACATACGTCACGCCCATGACCAGAACGGTGGCGGATACCGCCTTGATGCTGGATGTGATATCAGGAGGTGATGCTTGTGACCCCACCTCCATCGGATTGATCAAGCAGCATTTTCTGTCATCATTGCACGAGAGGAAAGATCTGAAAGGAATTAAATTCCTCTACTGTCTTGTTCCTGACTCTTTCCCGATTGAAAGTGATGTGCAAGCATCTTTCGAGTCTGCTCTGATTAAGTTGTCCGAACTTGGTGCGGAAGTTGAAGCTTTTGACCCATCGGGGTTGAATGTCCTCGATACATGGCATGTGATCAATCACACCGTATGGTTAACCCGTTTTGCTGCATTGGCAGAAAAAAATCGCGAACAATTGAGTGACACGTTTCTAAAACAACTTGACTCTGCGAAAAGCTATTCAGCGATGGACTACCAGTTGGCGATGAATGCACGCAGTCAGTTGTTTGAACGCATTCAGTTGTTGGTTAAGCCGGACACTTATCTGGTGATGCCAACGATCACAAAAACCGCATTGCCCATTGATTTGGATTTTTTAGGTGCAATGCAAATTGCTGGACAAAACGTTACAAATATACGGGCCCATTGGTACCCCTGGACCATGTTATTCAATATGACTGGGCACCCTGCAATTAGCATTCCATGCGGATTTGGACTGGACGGCTTACCGATAGGACTGCACCTCGTGGGGCAATACAGAAAAGATGCCGATCTACTGCAAGTCGTACAACTCATTGAGTCAACTTTTTCGCTCAATCATCGTTGGCCTGCCGGCATTTGAATTTTTTTAAAATTAGTCATTTTCAGGAAACACCATGAAATTCAATAAGTCCCTCTTCGCGATCAAAGCGGCCTGTATCACTCTGAACCTGATTGCAAGCGCATCCATGGCGCAAGGTACCGTGGAAAGCCCAATCAGATTTATCGTAGGTTTTGCCCCAGGAGGAGCTGCAGACACAGTCGCCCGCTCATACGCTGAACAACTTCGTCAGGATGGCAATGGCTCAGTGATTGTTGAAAACAAGCCCGGCGCATCAGCACGCATTGCTCTGGATTATGTGAAAAATTCGAAGCCTGATGGAAAGACAATTTTCCTCGGCCCTTCGCCTTTATTTACTGTTTTTCCATTGACCTATAAAACGCTTTCTTATGATGCCGACAAAGACCTGACCCCAGTGGCAGTCATGACTGATATTCCAACTGCTGTTGCTGGCGGTTCCGGGCAACCCTATGGCAACATGAAGGAGTATGTTCAATGGATCAAAAATAACCCTTCAAAAGCCGCAATCGGACTTGCCTCTGTTGGTAATACGCTTCAGTTAGCCACATACGCAGTGGGCAAGGAAGTTGGTGTCGATATTCCACCCGTGGCGTATAAAGGTGCCGCCCCGATGCTCGTTGACGTCGCGTCTGGCGAAGTTTCGATTGGTGCGGATGCTTTAGCGAGCACCATGCCGTTATACAAATCAGGAAAAATCAAAATATTGGGGGTGAGTGGAACAACCCGTGCCAAGGCGGCCCCAGAGGTTCCCACCATGCTTGAACAAGGTTTCCCTCAATATCAATATGCAACCAGTTGGTATGGTGCTTTCGTACCCGCATCCACATCGGCTGACACGAGAAAAAAGCTTGAAAACATGTTTGTTAAAGCGTCTTCCAATCCTGAACTGGTTAAGAAACTCGCTGATAACGGACTTGAAGTTGTTGGTGGGCCAGGTTCACTGGCCACGGAACGCATTAAAAACGAGAGAACATACTGGGCGCCGATTGTAAAATCATCGGGAATTTCTCTTGAATGAGTAAACACACTGACCTCCTTTTTACGGGCGGGGGATTATCGCGCGATCAACACGCGTGATCAGTTTTGAGCCGCATTGAAATTGGCGATGTCGCTGTGGCGTTGCGACAGCCTGTTTCAGTTTGCGTACTTTCTTTGTAGCCGCCCTGCCCCCGTGGAGTTGTCCCCATTCAACCGACAAATACGTTCAATTATAGAAATGGCACCAACAGTGATTGATCGTTGCAAATTGGCATTTGTTTGCGGCCTTTTCCTGTTGCTGGGTTCAGCATCTGCAGCGCCTGTTCTGGTGGTTGGCCACAAAAATCCGGATAGTGATTCGATTTTCGCGGCGATTTCGTTGGCCTATCTTAAGTCTCAACAAGGCACGCCAGCCGTTGCCATTGCACAAGGAAAACCGAATCCGGAAAGTCAGTTTGTCTTAGACTACTTTGGCCTGCAAGCACCCGCTGTCGAACTCAGGGTCGCAGGCAATCAGGTGATGCTTGTCGATCACAATACTTATGCTCAGGCTCCCGACGACATAAAAGATGCAGAGATCGTGGGGATTATTGACCACCATAGCCTGGGCGGCATGTTGACCGACGAACCGGTTGAAGTTTTGATCAAACCTGTTGGCAGCACGAACACCATCATCTGGCAACTGTATGAGCGTGCCGGAGTGGCCGTTCCCTCCGCAATCGCAGGGGGAATGTTAAGCGCCATCTTCTCGGATACGCTGGTGTTCAGATCCCCGACCACGACAGATTCAGATCGAGCGGCGGTGGAGAGTCTCGCAGTCATTGCCGACATCAAAGATATTAAAAAATATGGTCAGCAAATGTTTTCAGCTGGTGAGGCGGATTTGAAAACTGCGCCGATCGAAAGCCTGCTTCAGCGTGACTTCAAGAATTTTGACATGCAGGGCAACAAGGTGGGCGTTGCACAATTGACAGCCGTAAATTTTGCCCTTCTCAGAGATCGTAAGGGTGATTATTTAAGTCAAATGCAAACGCTGCAGAAAGCACAAGGCTACAAATCGCTGGTATTGATGCTGACAGCTATTGAGTCTGAGGGCTCAGAACTGTTGATCGTGGGCGAGAATCAACTTGAGATCGGGCAAGCATTCAATGTGCGTCTGGAAGATGATTCGGCGTGGGCTGCAGGCGTGATGAGCAGGAAGAAGCAGGTGATTCCAGTGCTGGAAAAGGTGTTTGATAAACTGAAAAAGTAGCTCTCCGCTGATGCCGAAGGGACTGCCTTGCGTCGGCAATCCGCAGGGTGGGGGTATTCATGGCGGTCAGGTTTTCAACAGCACTGGCTCAATGGCATCGCCCTGCGCGGTGATGGTGCCAATGATGGCGGTGTGCACGTAACCCGCTGCCTGTAAGGCTTGTACACACGCCGTCGCTTGTGCCGCAGGCACACTGGACAGCAGACCGCCTGCAGTTTGCGGGTCAAACAGCAGGGCGAAGCGTGGGTCGTTCATAAACGCATCGGTATTGCGCAGAGCACGGCGCAGACGCAGATTGGCTGGTTGCAGGGAGCTTACAAGGCCTGCCTTGACACAGGCTACCGCACCGTCGAGCAATGGCAGGGTGCTCATGTACAGTTCGGCGTCCACGCCGGAGGGTCGCGTCATCTCCACCAGGTGGCCCAGCAGGCCAAAGCCGGTCAGGTCGGTGCAGGCGGTGGCGCCATGGGCGTGCAAAATCCGTGCCCCCATCTGGTTGGACTGCGCCATCGATTCCAGTGCCGCCGCAATCCAGCGGCCCTTGGCCGCATACCGGGCGTGCGCAGCAAACAAGGTGCCGGTGCCTATGGGTTTGGTCAGCAGCAGCATATCGCCCGCCTGCATGCCGCCTTTGCGCATCACGCTGTTCATCCTCTCGTCGGTCAGGCCGTTGATGGCAAAGCCCAGGGCCAGCTCTGAGCCCTCTCCCGTGTGCCCGCCCACCAGGGCGCAGCCTGCGGCGTTCAGCACCTCGATCCCGCCGCCCATCATTTGTGTGAGCAGATCCTCGACCTTGCTTTCCAGGCCGGGAGGCACGGTAACCACTGCGGTGGCCGTTTGTGGCTCGGCCCCCATGGCAAAAATATCACCCAATGCGTGGTTGGCCGCCACTTTTCCAAAAAGGTAGGGGTCGTCGATGAAGGCCCGAAAGAAGTCCACCGTTTGCACAACGGCCATGCCGGGCGGCACGCGCACAACGGCTGCGTCATCCGGCGAATGCAGGCCGATCAGCACATCAGGGCGCTCGACCGGCTGCAAACTGCCCAGGGCGCGCGACAAAATATTGGCACCCACTTTGGCACCGCACCCGCCGCAGCGCATGGCGACAGCAGAGATCGCTTGCAAGGACTCCTCAGGTGTCAGGCTCAGCCGCGTGGTGGGTGCCTTACCTTGAACCCGGATGTGTTTGATCAATTGTCCGATCGACTGGATGGCGGTTTTTAAGCTGGCTCCCGGTCGGCGGGTATCCGTCTCCGGCAATTCAGTGAAGCGGCGCATGAATTTGCGGTCAATCCGGTCTTTCCATCGCCATACCCAATCACCGCCAAAGCCCCAGGGGCCGCGAGAACCTACAGCGTAGCGGTTGCCGGTCGAGATCAGCGCCAGCCAGTGGCGTTGGGGTCGGTAGGCCAGCAAGGGCTGATCGCGCAAACTCCGGCGCAAATTCCCGGCGAGCGGCTTGCCCATGCGAACCGCAAACACGCCTGCCTTTTCCAGGGGGCGTTCGGCAAGGGAGGCGATGTCGCCTGCGGCGAACACCCGCGGATCGTTCTGGCTTTGCAAGTGCGGACTGACCACGATAAAGCCCTTCTCATCAAGCGCCAGTCCTGTGCCTTGCAGCCAGGCCGGGCCACCCGCTTGTGTGACCCACATGGTCTCGTCGGCATCAAAAGTGCGGCCATCGCGCGTGTGCAGGCAGCCGGGTGAGACCCTCAGCACTTCGGCATGCAGCTGCACCTCGACGTTGCGATCTTGCAAGACCTTGGTAAAGCGCGCGCGCACCCCCGGGTTGTGCGTGGGCAAGATCGTGTCGCCCGAGGTCAGCAACAGGAATTTAAGGTCTTCGGGGTTGCGCCCCAATGCCCTGAGCTCGTGGCGCAACCGGTATTGCATGGACAGCAGCAGTTCCACCCCGCCTGCGCCACCGCCAACCACCGCGATCGTCATGCGGCCGCGGTGCTCAGGCCATTGGCGGGTCTTGTCCAGCAGGGCCAGCCAGCGCTGGTTGAACTGTGCAATCGGCTTGACCGGCACGACCAGCGCTTGCGCCCCTTCAACCTGCTGCACCTGGGGAGTCGAGCCGATGTTGATCGACAACAGGTCGTACGCCACGGAGGGGCGGTTGTTGCAGATGACCCGCTGGTTCTGACGGTCAATGCCGACCACCGCGCTGTGGTACAGACGCGCACCGGCAAAGGCGCAAAGGCGGCCCAGGTCGATGTGCACCTCGTCAAAGCTGTAGTGGCCCGCGATGTAGCCCGGCAGCATGCCAGAATAAGGGGTGTCGATATCGGTGCAGATCACGGTGATGCGCACACCCGGCTCGGGCTTCATGGCGAACGTGCGCAGCACGCCCACATGGCTATGGCCGCCGCCGACCAGCACCAGGTCGCGCAGCACGGGTTGATCGGCAGATTGCATCAAGTTATCCCGAGTGGTACGCCAATGTGGTCGATGAAAATGCCGCTGTTTTTAGCCAGCGGCGTGCGGTCTGCGAGTTGCTGTTGTTGGCATCGGCCAGGGCGGGGCTGACAATGACCACACGAATTTTTTGCATGGGCGGTTTTTCAGTCAATGGCAATTTGAAAAATCTCCGAAATGCCTGGCGCCCTGCTTTTGTTCTACACCAGCAGGCTCTTTTGAACGCGTGTTTGCCGTGCATTGCCATGAAGTCTCCGGCCGATATCGCGTGCGTCCGGTCGGATAGCGTATGGAGCAACGGCTGGAACCGCGATTCGTACCTGTCGGTCTCGCCAACTTGCGCCAGCGCGAGCGATTAAAATTGCGCTCGCTGCTGATACAGATAATACAGGCGAGACAGCAGTCGCCGAATTCACTGACGTCAAGTTTTCCAGTGATGCGGCGAGCTGTCACTGGCAGACAACCGACAGAATCGGAATTGTTCGTTTTTTCATACCCGAGTGTAAGAATCAGCGTCTTTCTCCGACTAATAGCTCACGACCCGATTCGGAGATGACCAATGCGCGACACGTTCCCCTTGCTGGTTAAAACGGACTTTCCGGCGATCAGGCGCCGTAAGCTCGTCACTCTGCAGGCTAATCTGGGATATCGCTGCAACCAGTCCTGTCTCCACTGCCACGTCGCGGCCAGTCCGAAGCGGACCGAGGAAATGAGCTGGGAAACCATGTCCTTGCTGCTCGACTTTGCTCGCCGGCACTCGGTGCAGACCCTGGATCTCACCGGAGGCGCTCCGGAGATGAATCCCAACTTCCGGCGTCTGGTCAGTGCCGCCCGAACGCAGGGTCTGCGCGTCATCGATCGCTGCAACCTGACCATCTTGAGTGAACCGGGCTACCAGACACTGGCCGACTTTCTGGCCGAACAGAACGTCGAGATCGTGGCCTCCCTGCCTTGCTATCTGGAAGAAAACGTCGACGCTCAGCGTGGTGACGGAACCTTCCAGGCCAGTATTGATGGTTTGCGCAAGCTCAACGCCCTGGGTTACGGCCTGCCGCGAAGCGGTCGCATCCTCAATCTGGTTTACAACCCGCTCGGCCCTAGTCTGCCACCAGATCAGTCAACGCTTGAGCTGGCCTACAAAGATCAACTCGCCTCCCGCTACGGCATCAACTTCAACCAGTTGTTCGCTTTGACCAATATGCCGATCCAGCGCTTTGGAAGCCAATTGGTGTCACGCAACGAATTCCACGACTACATGAATCTGCTCAAGGGCTCCTACCAGTCAACTAACCTGGATGATGTGATGTGCCGCTCGCTGCTTTCAATCAGCTGGCAGGGTCAGGTCTTTGATTGCGACTTTAACCAGATGCTCAAACTCGAACTTGGTGGCCAGGAAACCGGACCGGTTTATCTGGCTGATTTGGTCGACGCCGAACTGCAGGGTCGTCCGATCCGGGTAGCCGATCATTGCTACGGCTGTACTGCCGGCCAGGGAAGCAGTTGTGGTGGAGCGCTGGAACAATCTGAGGCCGCCGTAATGCAGTAAGCAGCTGCAAAATAGGTGAAGGGAATTTCTCATGTGCAAAATATTTTCAAACCAGACGTAAGAAATAGGCCCGATCTCCGACTAATGGTTAACAGTCGAAATAATTGCTCGGCTGTCTGAACTCACCGAAGTCCCAACCACATCAGGAGATTCCACATGAACAAGACTCTGACCGCTGCAGCTCTCGCACTTGCCCTGGGTAGCGTCATGACTGCGGCGACCACCACGGCCTCCGCGGCCAACATGGCAGACAAAGACAAGTGCTTTGGTGTCGCCATGAAGGGCAAGAATGACTGCAAAGCGGGTGCGGGAACCACTTGCGCCGGCACGTCGAAGATTGACCATCAGGGCAATGCATGGTCTCTGGTTCCGAAGGGCACGTGCGAAAAGACCGTCTCCAAGACCTCGCCGACCGGTTTCGGCCAACTCGCTGAATTCAAGGAAAAGAAGGCCTGATTTCACTGAGCCGCAGCGGAGCGCCTGCCATGACGACTCACCCCGGTTGCACGCCAACGCATGCAGGCGCATCTGCCGCGCGTGCCGGTAGTGTGCCGGCACGCTGCGGCCTCGGCCTAAAACCCGAGCACTTCGGCTCCATTCTCGAAACCCTGCCTGATCTCGGATTCTTCGAAATTCACGCCGAAAATTACATGATTGACGGCGGCCCGTTTCATCACTACCTCACACAAATTCGCAGCCACTATGCGCTGTCAATCCACGGCGTCGGTTTGTCAATCGGCGGTGAAAGTCCGCTCGACGAAAATCACCTGGATCGCGTCGCCGCCCTGATTGCTCGCTACGAGCCGCAATCGTTTTCAGAACATTTGGCGTGGTCAAGCCACGACGGCATCTTTTTCAACGACCTGCTGCCAGCGCCCTACAACGCCGCCACGCTGCGGCGCGTCTGCGATCACATCGATCGCATTCAGGCACGCTTGGGCCGATCCATGCTGCTCGAAAACCCGGCAACCTATGTCGAATTCGGCTCATCAACGCTGGCCGAAGCGGAATTCATCGGTGAGGTCGTCAAGCGCACCGGCTGCGGGTTACTGCTCGACGTCAATAACGTCTACGTGTCGTGCACAAACCATGGTCGTGATCCGCATGCGTTCGTTGCGGCGTTGCCACTGGCCGCGACCCGACAAATCCACCTCGCCGGGTTCGCGCAGGATGTTGACTCTGCGGGCGCCCCGCTGCTCATCGACAGCCATGGGTCACCGATCGCCAACGCGGTCTGGGAGCTTTACCGCTTCACGATGGAACGCACTGGCCCGCAGCCGACGCTCATCGAGCGCGACAACGACATTCCTGGCTTTCCGGTACTGCTGGCCGAAGCGCAGCAGGCGGAAATGCTACTGCGAACCTGCGAGACAGCGTTCGCAGCATGAGTGAGCAAAACTTCTCCGCCGCCTTGCTCAATCCGGATTTATCCATTCCGGCAGGGTTGACCACATGGAACGGCTCGGACCCGGCGCAACGTTTCGGGATTTACCGCAACAACATCATCGTTTCGCTGATCGACGCCCTGGCCGACACCTTTGAGGTGACGCAGGAATTGGTCGGTGAAGAGTTTTTCCGGGCCATGGCCCGCCTCTATGCCTGCGCGCATCCGCCGCATTCGAGGATCATGGCCTTTTACGGCGACTCATTCCCAGAGTTCATCGCGAAATTTCCGCCAGCTGCATGCCTTCCCTATCTGGCTGATGTGGCGCGGCTTGAATACCTCCGGGTCATCGCCCACCATGCGGCGGACCTGCCGGGTGTTGGTGCCGATGCGGTCGCCTCTGCCTTTTCCGACGACGCGGCCTTGGGAACACTGGGCATAACCTTGCATCCATCGGTCGCCGTGCTGGCGTCGGGCTCTGCCGTAGTTTCGCTGTGGGCGGCTCACCAGGGCATCATGGAACTGTCTACCGTTGCACCGGACGTACCGGAAACCGCCTTGGTTTTGCGTCACGGGCTGGATGTCGAAGTCATGCAGATCCCGGTCGCCGCAGGCGTCTTCATCAACGCGCTGCAGCAGGGATACAGCCTCGATACCGCTGCCGCGAACGCAGCACACATCGACGATGAATTCGACCTGATCGGCGTTCTGAGTTTGCTGCTACAAAAATCTGCCATCACCACGTTGAATCCCCTGAGGAGACTTTCATGAACTCCCCAATTTCCAGTGCGTTCGCGGCACCGCCGTCGCGCCTGATCAGCGGCATCATCGCCCGGTTTTCCCGTATTCCGGATTCGCTGATCGCACTACTTGGCCGCTTCTCGATTGCTGCCATTTTCTGGAAATCCGGCCAGACCAAGATTGAAGGCTTCGCGGTCGATTTAGTCGCCGGGGAGTTTGCCATCGGCTGGCCGCATCTGACGGATTCCGCCATTGAGCTCTTCCGCAGCGAATACCGCTTACCCCTGCTGCCGCCTGAACTGGCAGCGCCGCTGGCGGCGTTCGGCGAACACTTTTTCCCTGTCCTGATTCTGCTTGGTCTGGCCACGCGCTTCTCATCAGTCGCCCTGCTGGTCATGACTTTGATCATCCAGATCTTCGTCTATCCGGATGCCTATCCAACGCATGGGGTCTGGGCCACCGTTCTGCTCGTACTGATCGCCCGTGGCCCCGGTGTGTTTTCAATCGATCAGTGGATAGCCAATCGCTGTGTTGTCCGCTAGTATTCCAGCGAAAATTGCCATGCCTAATCTGACCGCATTGCGCATGTCAGCTGCCGCGCCTGTACTCGCTGTGTCGACACCCGTCGCCCAGGTAGCCAGCAGTACCGGTTTGCCCGAACTCAGCAAGGTGACTACCCGACAATCGTCCGACACAGTTGTCCGGATTGATGATCCCATGATCAGGAGAAATAGATGCGCCACCCCGGACTCTCAGGAATCGAAGTCTGCGTTTTCGATGCCTACGGCACCTTGTTTGATGTCAGCAGCGTCGCCCGTGGTGCCCGGAATGCACTTGGCGAAGGTTGGCTGGCGCTGTCAGACCTCTGGCGCAGCAAGCAGTTGCAATACACTTGGCTGCGCGGATTGGCTGGCGAAAGCAACAGCGCTGTGAACTTACCTTTAAGAAATCGATCGCGAGCAGCGTTCACCCGACTAAACATTACGCCGGGAACTTTTTATCCCTGGTCTTAGAACCAGAGGTCGCATTTCATGCAAATTCGGAAAGTAGCGTTGGCACTGACGATTGGATTGGCGATAGCCTGTTTTTTCATATTTGACCTCGGGCAGTACCTCAACATCCATGCGGTCAAGGAGCGACTGGCTGATCTTCAGGCTTTCCAGAGGGACAATTCGCTACTCAGCGTCACCATTTATTTCGTCGTGTACGTAATCGCGACAGCCCTTTCATTGCCTGGCGCGGTCCTGTTGACCTTAGCGGGCGGAGCAATCTTTGGGGTGCTTGGGGGCACGCTCGTTGTCTCCTTCGCATCAACGATCGGCGCCACCCTCGCCTTCCTGATGTCACGCTTTCTGATGCGTGACTGGGTGAGTCAGCATTTCGGTAAGCGCCTGGCAGCAATCGATGAGGGTGTTCGCCGTGAAGGCGGCTTTTATCTCTTCACTTTGCGTCTGGTTCCGGTTTTCCCCTTCTTTCTGGTCAATGTTCTGTTCGGTCTGACCGCCATGAAGACCTGGACTTACTTCTGGATCAGCCAGCTCGGCATGCTGGCCGGCACGGTAGTGTTTGTAAACGCCGGAACCCAGTTGGCCAGGCTTGACTCGCTGTCCGGCATTCTCTCGCCGAGCCTTATTGGCTCATTCGTCCTGCTTGGCGTCTTTCCTCTGTTTGCGCGCAAGCTTGTGGAGATCATTCGCTTGAAAAAGGTATTCCGCAACTGGACGAAGCCCACTCATTACGACCGCAATCTGGTTGTAATCGGCGGAGGCAGCGCCGGCCTCGTGACTAGCTACATCGCTGCCGCGGTCAGGGCAAAAGTCACTCTGGTCGAGAAGCACAACCTGGGCGGCGATTGCCTGAATACTGGCTGTGTACCGTCAAAGGCCCTGATCCGCTCGGCCAGGTTCCTTTCGCATATCGCTCGCTCTGAGGAATTCGGCATTGCCTCTGCCAGCGCTCAGTTCGAATTTTCCGATGTGATGAGACGCGTACAGGATGTGATCAAGCGCGTCGAGCCGCATGACTCCTCCGAGCGTTACAGCGCGCTTGGGGTGGATGTCGTACAGGGCAGTGCAAAGATTGTTTCACCTTGGGAAGTTCATATCTTTCGAGAGGACGGCAGTACCCAGTGCCTGACAACACGGAGCATCGTCATCGCAACCGGTGCGCGGCCTTTCATACCCCCGATTCCGGGACTTGAAGAAGTTGGTTACCTGACCTCGGACAACGTCTGGGATCTGCGCGACTTGCCTGAGCGTCTGGTCGTGCTGGGCGGCGGACCGATCGGCTCGGAACTGACGCAAGCCTTTGCCCGACTTGGCGCCAAAGTGACCCAAGTGGAAATGGCGTCACGAATCATGATGCGCGAAGACGCGGAGGTTTCCGAATTGGTCACCCAGCGCTTCCGCGCTGAAGGGATCGCAGTTCTGCTCAATCACCGGGCAAAACAATTCATCATCGAAAACGGCGAGAAAATTCTGATCGCCGAACATGAAGGGCTCGACGTCCGGATCCCCTTCGACGCCGTACTCGTTGCCGTTGGCCGTACTGCCAATCTGAAGGGCTTTGGCCTGGAAGAGCTGGGCATTTCGACCGGACGTACCGTCGATACCAACGAGTTCCTGCAAACCAATTTTCCGAATATCTACGCCGCTGGAGACGTTGCCGGTCCATTCCAGTTCACCCATACCGCCGCGCATCAGGCATGGTATGCGGCGGTTAACGCCCTGTTCGACCCACTCAGGAAATTCAAGGCGGACTATTCAGTCATTCCGTGGGCCACCTTCGTCGAGCCGGAAGTCGCCCGCGTCGGCCTTAACGAGCTGGAAGCGAGAGAGAAGGGAATTTCCTACGAAGTAACTTCGTACGACATCAACGACCTCGATCGGGCAATTGCCGATAGTGAAGCCCACGGCTTTATCAAGGTACTGACTGTGCCGGGCAAGGACAGAATACTTGGCGTCACCATCGTCGGCGAACATGCCGGTGACCTGATCGCCGAATACGTGCTGGCCATGAAGCAAGGTATCGGATTAAATAAGATACTAGGCACCATCCACATTTACCCGACGATGGCCGAAGCCAACAAATTTGTCGCCGGTAACTGGAAGAAGGCGCATGCACCGCAGAAGTTGCTGGCCTGGGTCGAGCGTTTTCATGACTGGCGGCGGGGGTAAGTCGGATGCCGGAATCCCAGTCCCCTGGAGACTTGATCCGGCCTGTAAAGTTGATTATCGAGACACCGTTCGGCAGACCGTCCGGTCCAATTGTTCTCAGGCGCTGACATGAATACGCCCACTCTCTCCATCATCATCCCCACGTTGAACGAAGCCAGCGGCATCATTCAGGTGCTCGAAAACCTGCAGGAATTTCGCCGGCAAGGCGCCGAAGTGATCGTGGTTGATGGCGGAAGTTCTGATCGTACCGCTGAGCTTGCGCTCTCCCTGGCCGATCGTGTGACCTCATCACAGCGCGGCAGGGGTCTGCAACTGAATGCCGGAGCAGACAAGGCCGCTGGTAACGTGCTCCTGTTTCTGCACGCCGACACGATTTTGCCACCCTCCGCGCTGGCGTTGATCAGGGAGGCAGTCAGCAAGGGAGCCAGCTGGGGACGATTCGATGTCCACATCGAAGGTTCCATCCCTGGCCTTGGCATGGTGGCGTTCATGATGAACTGGCGCTCACGTCTGACCGGTATCGCGACTGGTGATCAGGCAATCTTCGTCACGCGCGAGGCATTCAAACGCCTGGGCGGATTTCCGGCTATTCCTCTGATGGAAGACATTGTGTTTTCCAGCTCGATGCGGGAAGCGGACCGGCCCGCCTGCATTGCGGAAAAGGTGAAAACCTCCGGGCGACGCTGGGAAAAGCATGGTCTGCTGCGCACTATTCTGACAATGTGGTGGCTGCGCCTGCGATTTTTCCTGGGTGCCAGCCCTGATGACCTGGCACGAGAGTATGCATGTGCCCCTCATGAAACCTGAAGCCACCCCACGCATCGAGATTGCCATCATGGCCAAGGCGCCGATTGCCGGGCTGGCCAAGACGCGACTCATTCCGCATCTCGGCGTCGATGGGGCTGCCGGCCTGCAACGCTGGTTATTGCAGCGGACGGTTGTTACTGCCGCGACTGCCGATCTGGGGCCAGTCACCTTATGGTGCACCCCGGATATTGATCACCCGGCATTTGCCATTTGCAGTGCATTTGACTCGGTGGAATTGCGCCGCCAGCCGGATGGCAGTCTCGGAGATCGCATGCATACCGCTATCGCCGAATCTTCGACGAGTGCAGGCACACTCGTCATTGGAACGGATTGTCCGGTGCTGACTCCAGGCCTGTTGCGCCAGGCGGCGGATAGCCTGCAGCACCATGATGCGACCGTCTTTCCGGCCGAAGATGGCGGCTATGTCCTGATCGGGTTGCGCAAAGCTTGCCGAGGTGCTTTTCGCGAGATCGACTGGGGTACAGAGCGGGTGATGGCACAGACTCGGGCGCGTTTGACGGCGATGAATTGGCGATGGAGCGAGTCGCACCCCCTGTGGGATGTTGACCGAAAAGAGGACTATGAACGATTGGCAAATCTCTTCCCCGATGCCCGTGAGCGAATCGTTGCCCCTCAAATCTTGGGCCTGCTGACCACCGAACTCGAATTGCCGTACGGCGATGTGGTGCGCACCGAAATGCGTCGCAGTGAGAAAAGCGAATGAATGCCGTCATGAACCTTTTAGTTAACGATGGATATCTGGACGAAATCCGTCGCGACATGATCAAGTTCGCTCTTCTGCAACTTCGAAATGAGGCGCAGGCTGAAGATGTGGTTCAGGAGGCGCTGTTGGCCGCGCTTGAGAACACCAGGGAATTTGCTGGCCGTTCGGCAGTGAAGACCTGGATCTTTGCCATCCTGAAAAACAAAATCATCGATCTAATTCGCCAGCAAGCCCGAACCACCAACGTGTCCGCTCTGTCCGCAGAAGAAGAAAGTCTGGATCAGGCGTTCGAATCTCTGTTCAAAACCAATGACCATTGGTTGCCGGGGGCACGACCGGTCAACTGGGGCGATCCGGAAGAATCACTGCGCGAACAACGATTCTGGGTGGTCTTTGATGCTTGTCTCAAGCACCTGCCGGAAAACACCGCCCGCGTTTTCATGATGCGCGAGTTTCTCGAATTTGAGACGAGCGAGGTCTGTCGGGAACTCAGCCTGACAACAAGTAACTGCCATGTGATTCTGCACAGGGCACGCAACGGACTGCGACGTTGTCTGGAATCAAACTGGTTTTCTGCTGGAGAGCGTCCATGCTGAGTTGCAAGGAAGTGACCTATTTGCTGTCGGAATCGCAGGACAGGAAACTGGCCTTAACTGAGAAAATGCCTTTGGAGATGCATCTTGTCATGTGCAAAGGGTGTACCAATTTCAAAAGTCAGATGAAGTTCTTGCGTGAAGCATGCAAACAATATGTAAAGACCAGAGGTGGTGCTGACGAGTAGGCAGTTAACACTGATACAAAAATGCCAGATCGTGCTTTCATGCTCCAGTCTTTCCTGGTCCAATCATCTGATCTGATCGATAACGTAGTCATCCAGTGCGCAGCGCTTGAAATTTATCTGCAGTGTCAAATGCCATTTCCAGGGAGTAACCTATGGTACGTCTTGCCGATTTGCCGGAAGCTGAACGCGACCATCATCTTGAGCGGTTGAAGCTGCTACCGGATTTCCCCGGGTCAGCGCTGAAAGCCGGTCCCCCACTTGAGCTGCGACGTGTCGCGATCGTGACGACCGCCGGCCTGCACGTTCGAGACGACAATCCTTATGAAGGATCGGCCGCCGGTATGGACTATCGCGTCATTCCGGGCGACGTCGATTCAGGCGATCTGGTGATGACACATGTCTCGGTCAATTTTGATCGGTCCGGATTCCAGTCGGATCTGAACGTCGTGTTTCCGCTCGATCGGCTGAAGGAACTGGCGGCCGACAAAATCATCGGATCTGTTGCAAAGTTTCACTACGCGTTCATGGGTGCCACCTGGCCCATAACGAAATTTGAAGCCAAGGCACGTGAGCTTGCTTCCATGCTCAAAGAGGACCATGTCGACGCAGTCCTGCTTTCGCCGGTATGACCCCTTTGCACGTGCGCCGTGAGCGCCGTCGGGCATTATCTGGAGCAAGAAGGAATCGCAACCGTACAGATCAGTCTGATACGGGAGCACACTGCCGCACTTAAGGCGCCGCGTGCACTGTGGGTTCCGTTTATGTTGGGGCGCCCCTTTGGCACGCCGGGCGACAAGATTTTTCAACGGCGCGTCTTGATGAGCGCGCTTTCTTTACTGCAACGAACCGACGGCCCTGTACTGGCAGATTTTCCCGAGGAGGCTCCAGCGGATGATTTGGGCGTGCAAGTCGATGCACTAGCCTGTCCGGTCAGTTTTCCCAGGCCAAACCGGGAGGCCCCTATCGAGTCGCAGTTTGAAGATGAAATTTCACAGTTGCTCGCGTGGCACAGGCTGGCGCAAGGCGCACGCAATCGCACGACGTTGGGTGTGACCGGTTGCTCCCCTGCAAGACTGGGCGCATTCATCGCTTCGTGGCTGACTGACAATCAGGAGCATGTGCTGAATGACACAACCATTGAACCGGCCCAGGCGCTCAAATTTGCGACTGATGAGCTCAAGGCGTTTTATTTGGAGGCCAAAGCCGCGCAGCCAGGGCGTCACACCGCGGCGTCATTGCAGGAATGGTTCTGGTTTGACACGACAGCAGGCGAGATTTTGCTTCGCCTGAGAGAAAAACTTGCACAAGACGGCGACGCGGCGCTTAAAGGGATGGCGACGCTGGGCATTGTTCCGCGTGCGGTGCTTTCCCTGTTGAGCACTCGAAAGAACGGGATCGGTTAAACGATCCCTTGATGACCCGGGGACCCGCCTGAACGCAGACTATCCACAATGCGAAGTGCCTGC
>JADZBO010000065.1 GCA_020851995.1 Burkholderiaceae bacterium | reverse complement strand
GTGTGATCGGGTGAACGGTGGGGTTGCCGGATTGCACGGCGAACCTGGCCAGCGAGAAGATTCCGGAGGCCGGATCGGCCGCATCGTTCAACGCCCTTAAGGTTGTCTCCAACCGCTGCGGCGTGAACTCCGCCACACCGTAGCCGCGCCGAACCGAATTTGCAAAGATGAAGTGCGGGTTCACTGAAAGCAGCTTTTCCGTGCGCTCCTGCGCGCGCCCTGAAAGCGATGTGATTGAGGTGCCGCAAAACTCCGAAGCGACCCGCTCGCTTTGCGGGTTTGCGTAATCCCGGAGTACGTGGCCGACCCAGTTTTCATGGGCATCGCCCCCAAAGATCACCGGGTTTTGTACTTTTGTGCTCACCATTGCGTCGATGACACGCTGGCGGGCCGGCCCATAACCGTCCCAGTCATCGTTCGACAGCTTCATGCCGCCTTTCAGGTCGAAATTGCGTTGTCCGAACATACCGGGGCTGCCGAGGGTGTTCCAGCGGGTCGCCGAGCGTCCGAACTGGGTCTCTAGCCACCGTTCCTGCTGATTGCCAAGATAGGTGCGTTTCGGATCCAGCCATTGCGGACATGTGGCAGGGTCCACCCTGGACGAACCGGGTTTATTGCCCGGTGTGCACGCCTGTGGCGAGCGGAACTGCCGGCCGTCGAGCGTGTACAGGGTGGCTAGCTGACCGAACTTCGTGGCTCCGGACACTGTGCAGTTCGCGCTGGTGCCATCGAGAAGTGCTGCGAAGTTGGCGCGTCGCAGGGGCATGTGCTCGTAATACGCCTGGTAGGCCGCATGCCGTCGCGCCATGAAGTCGGCGACGGGAGGCCCTGAGTTACCGGCGTGTGTCGCGGCATAATCGTTCTGTACTTCATGATCGTCCCAACTGACAATCCACGGGACTGCCGCGTGGATTGCCCGCAGATCCGGATCCGATTTATGCAATTCGTAGCGGCTTCTGTAGCCCTCGAGCGTCATGATCCAACCGCCTGTCGTCGGTCGCACATCAACCGGTCGGGACGACGGATACTCATAGATGTAGTCGCCCAGAAACAGCACCACGTCCAGGCGCTCGTCAAGCATGTGACGATAGGCGCTGTAGAACCCGTTGCCCCATTGCTGACACGAGGCGTAGGCAAGTCTTAACCTGGCAGGGAGGGCATCGGGCGCCGGGAAAGTTCGGGTGCGGCCTGTGACGCTGGCGGCGTTGCCGGCCAGGAACCGATAGAAGTAGTCGCGGCCGGAATCCAGCCCTTCGACTTCAGCGTGGACTGAATGCCCCAGGCGCGGTGTCGCCGCAATGACGCCGTGCGCGGCGATGCGCGAAAAACGCTCGTCATGCGCGATTTGCCAGGTGACTTCGACGTCACGCCCCTGCATCCCGGCGGCCTGCAGAGCGGCAGGCCCCAGGCGAGTCCACAGAACAATTCCAGTCGCGGTTGGCGAACCGCTGGCCACGCCCATCGGGAAGGGGTCTGATGCCCATCGCGCTTGCGCCCAGCTTCTGGATGCAACGGCACAAAGGCCGACCGAAGCGCCGGCCAGTTTGATTAAGTCACGGCGCTTGATCGGCATGGTGTGGGGCGAAGATCATGTGGCTCATGTGGTGAGGCGCAAATGGTTGATGGTTGTCGCAAAATACGCGTCAGGCTGAATGCGCGCGCGTCACCCGGTTCTATCCGAGCATCACCGCACCCGTCATGGCAAAGATTCCGAAACCGATCGCAACGATACCGAGCCCGCCCGCCACCCACGCGAGCAACATCACGTTGGCAATGATCGAGGCGGATGCCAGCACGATTGCCACCTGCACCATGCCAGAGGCTACTTCCAGGTTATGGTACTTGTGGTTGTAGATATCGCGCAGTTGTTCGGCCTTCTTGGCGCGTGCGACGAGTTCCTTGCGTCCTTCGCCGGTTTCGGGTTCGGAGTCGTAGCGCTTAACGTTGCTCTTCCATTTTGCAATGATCTCGGCAGCCTTGGGGTCATCCGCGAGCCCGCTCGCCTGCGCGTTTTCAATGGCCAGGTTGGTTGAGGTCGAGCGGATCGACTTCGCCTGAAAGAAGGCCCACAGGTTGGAGGCTTCCACCTGCTTGGTGATCACTTCGGTCTGGTAGGCCTTGCTCAGTGTTTCGCTGATCGCCAGCACGAGCGCCAGCACCGCGATGAGCATGGCAACCTTCTTGTTCGAGGGATCGATATGGGCATGTTCCGACATGTTGTTCCTTTCAGGCGGTTAATACGTTTTCGGGATGTTGGGTCAAGGCGCGCATTTTCAACGAGCTTTCCGGTCTGCGCCACCCCGATCGCTCGCATTGATTGTCATGTTGGGTAGGGATTGTCATGTTGGATAGGTTCCGGGAAGTAGGATGCTCTTGCCCACTGTCTCGATGTTGGTATGCCCGCAGAAGGCCATGGTCAGGTCGAGTTCCTTGTGGATGATTTCGAGAGCCTTGCTGACGCCCGCTTCGCCCATGGCGCCGAGCCCGTAAAGGAACGCGCGGCCAATGAAGCAGCCACGGGCGCCCAGTGCGCGCGCTTTCAGGACATCCTGGCCGCTGCGAACTCCCCCGTCCATGTGGACTTCGATTTCCTTGCCCACGGCATCCACAATGGCCGGCAGCGCTTCGATGCTTGACTGCGCTCCATCGAGTTGCCGGCCACCATGGTTACTGACGATCAGGGCATCGGCACCACTGTCGGCGGCGAGACGGGCATCCGCGGGGTCCTGGATGCCCTTGAGGATGAGTTTGCCGCCCCAGAGCTTCTTGATCCACTCGACATCGCCCCAGTTCAGCGTGGGGTCAAACTGTGATGCGGTCCACTCGCTCAGGCGGGACATATCGCTTACGCCCTGGACATGGCCGACGATGTTGCCAAACTGGCGTCGTTTTGTGCCCAGCATGCCAAGCGCCCAGCGCGGCTTGGTGGCGATGTTGATCATGTTGGCAATGGTCAGTTTGGGAGGGGCGCTCAGGCCATTGCGAATATCCTTGTGGCGCTGTCCGAGGATTTGCAGGTCGAGTGTCAGCACCAAAGCCGAGCACTGCGCTGCCCTGGCGCGTTCGATCAGCCTTTCAATGAAGCCGCGGTCTTTCATGACGTACAACTGAAACCAGAAGGGATGGCCGCCGGTTTCCATGGCGACGTCCTCGATGGAGCAGATGCTCATGGTTGACAGGGTGAAGGGGATGCCGAACATCTTCGCCGCGCGTGCAGCGAGAATCTCGCCGTCGGCATGCTGCATGCCGGTCAGGCCGGTGGGCGCAATGGCGACGGGCATGGCCACTTTCTGTCCGATCATTGTGGTTTCAGTGGATCGGTGCTCCATGTTGACGAGAATGCGCTGGCGCAACTTGATCTTCTGGAAGTCGCTTTCATTCGCCCGGTAGGTGCTCTCGGTCCATGAGCCCGAATCCGCGTAGTCATAGAACATGCGTGGCACACGACGCTTCGCGAGCACGCGCAGGTCTTCGATGTTGGTGATGATGGGCATGGGCCGGAATCTCCGAAATTTGGGGCGCCGACAACACTTCTGGCCGGCAGGCCACTCGTGAGGGGGGAGTTTAACGGTGGCTGCTTGTTTGTGCTTGCCGTTTCGGCTTAGACTTTGCTGACCGCGAACTCAGGCTGATGCACCGCGGATTTCAGACGCAGCGACCCACTTCCAGGATTTTCCATGAATGTTCAACGCACGGCTCTTGCCTTATTTCTGATTTCCTGCAGCTCGGCAGCGGTGGCACACCCGGGGCACGCAGACGGGTTCCTCGCCGCCGTGGCGCATCCCTGGCTGGGCTGGGATCACCTGCTGGCCATGGTGCTGGTTGGGGTGCTTGCCTCTGGCTACAGCGGCTTGCGGGGCCTGGCGCTCCCGGTCGCTTTTGTCGCGAGCCTGATGGCGGCGGCGGCCTGGGCGTCACTGGGCGGGGGGGTATCGTTCCTGCCCTATGTCGAGTCAGCGGTCCTCATGTCGTTGCTGGTGCTGGGTGTATTGGTTGCTGCGCAGCGGCAATTTTCGTTGCCGCTGTTGGCTGCGCTGGTAACGGTGCTTGGATTTAGCCACGGATTTGCGCATGGACTGGAACTCTCAGCGGGGCAGGGTCTGGCCCTGGCTGGCATGGCGTTGTCGACAGC
>JADZBO010000064.1 GCA_020851995.1 Burkholderiaceae bacterium | reverse complement strand
TTCAGGCCCAGGTGATCGCCGACGCCAATGTTGGTGACGATCGCCACGTCGCATTGGTCGAAGGCCAATCCTTCGCGCAGGATGCCGCCGCGCGCTGTTTCAAACACTGCGGCATCCACGTAGGGATGCAGCAACACATTGCGTGCGCTGCGCGGGCCGCTGCAGTCTCCGGTGTCGATGCACCGATGCTCGATGTAGACACCGTCGGAATTCGTCATGCCGACGCGCTTGCCGGTGACTTTCAGCAGGTGCGCGGTCAGGCGCACGGTGGTGGTCTTGCCGTTGGTACCCGTAACAGCGACGATCGGAATGCGGGCGTTTTCGCCCTCCGAGAACATGGACGCGATAATGGCTTCACCGACCGCGCGGGGCTTGCCGAAGGATGGGCTCAGATGCATGCGCAAACCGGGCGCGGCGTTGACCTCGACGATTCCGGCGCGCTGTTCCTCCATGGGTTTGTGCACTGTTTCCGCCACCAGATCGACCCCGGCAATATCCAGCCCGACCATGTGGGCCGCAGTGACCATGCGCGCGGCCAGTTCCGGATGAACCTCGTCGGTTACATCAGTGGCGCTGCCCCCGGTGCTGAGATTGGCGTTGTTGCGCAGGAGAACGCGCCGGCCCTTGTCCGGAATCGAATCGGCTGACAGACCCTGGTTGCCCAGAGTGGCCTGAGCGATCTCGTCGAAACGGATCTTTGTCAGCGAAGTGGCGTGGCCATCGCCCCGGAGGGGATCGGCGTTCACCAGTTCGACGAGTTGACGCACCGTGTGGATCCCGTCGCCAATGACGTTTGGCGGGTCGCGACGGGCGGCTGCGATCAGTCGGTCGCCGACGACGAGCATGCGGAAGTCGTGGCCGGGAATGTAGCGCTCGACGATCACGTCCCGACTGATGTCCGCCGCCACTGCGTAGGCGGCGTTCAGTTGAGCCCGCGTTTCGATGTTGACGGCGACGCCCTTGCCCTGATTGCCGTCGCGCGGCTTGACCACGACCGGAAGGCCGATCAGTTCAGCGATCTCCCAGGCCTCTTGTTCGCTTGAGACGACATGGCCGGTGGGGACCGGGACCCCGGCCGCGTCCAGCAACATTTTGGTGAGATCCTTGTCCTGGGCAATCGATTCCGAGATCGCGCTGGTGTTGTCGGTTTCGGCCGCCTGGATGCGCCGCTGCCTGCTGCCCCAGCCGAACTGCACCATGCTGCCTTCCGTCAGGCGACGGTAGGGGATGCCACGCATCACGGCAGCGGTGACGATCGACCCCGTGCTCGGTCCGAGGCGCACATCTTCGTCAAGCTCGCGGAGTCGGGCGAGCGCCAGCCGGATATCAAAGGGTTCGTCGTCCATCGCTGCCTGGCAAAGGGCCGCAGCGAGATCAAACGCGAGGCGCCCGACGGGTTCTTCGGTGTACTGGACCACCACTTGAAACACCCCGAGTTCAGGCGTCGGGATTGTTTCCCCGAAGGCGACAGGGCACCCGGCTGCGGCCTGCAAGCCCAGCGCGGCTGCCTCCAGCGCATGGGCCATTGAAATTGGATCCTTGTGTCCGAAAGGCCGCAAAGGCTTGATGTCCGGGAATCGTGCGCGCAGGCGCGTCACGAATTCAGGTACCTGGTCGAGATCACGTTCAACGCCGGAGCAAACGACGATGGACTCAATGGCGGTTTGGCGGCTCCACAAATTGGGGCCGCGCAATGCGCGGATGCGGGACACTTCCATGTTCTTTCCTGTGAGTCGTTGTGACGGCTGCCCTTAAGGCGTGAAGGTTGTGGTCAGGCGCTCAGGGGGCTGTAAGTGCGGTTTCGTTCAGACCGTAGCTCAGCAACCCAGCCTCGATGAGTTCTGTTGACAGACCCAGTGCCCAGGCTGCAGCGGTGGTTGCAAGGACGTTCTGAATCCGCAGGGCTTCGAGCCCGGCTCCGATCGCCGGAATTGCGGCAACTTCGCACAGTGCGACCTTCGTTGTGCCTTCGGCCAGCGTCAGGCGACCGTTCTCGACGAGGACCGCCCGCTTGCCGGCGGTCAGGTGATCCGTGACCACTTGCGATTGCGGGTTCAGAGTGTAGTAAATGACCGCGCCATCGCAGTACTGCGCCAGATCCGCCACGCGCGAATCATCGGCATTGAGCACGCCGCTGCCGGTCGGCAGCACCACATCGATCTGCGTGCGATAGACTTTGATGAGGTCATCCGCTTCCAGCAAATCGTGCTCGGCAAGATCCTCAGTCCAACCGATCGCGGTGACGATTCCAACCTCGCAGCGCTCGTAGCAAAGTCCGTCCGTGATGATCTCGATACCGTCGTTTTCGATGATCGCGGCCTGGACTTCGCGGTTCAGCAACAGGCGCCGACCGTCATCGAAGGTGGCGCAATCACCCTGACGCAACTGACGCCGGCCGACAAACAGACCGTCGCTGCAGGCCAGTCCGGTGCGCCAGCCGTGCAGACCGAGCAGCCAGAAGATCAGGCGGGCAATGCTGGCGTTACCCTGGGTGCCCGATATGCCTATGACGGGGATGCGCGCCATGTCTCCGGGCGGGAATGTATGGGCGACGATGTCGCGCCCGACTTGTCGGGGCGTGCCCTCAGCGGGTTTGAGGTGCATGAGGAGGCCAGGCCCGGCGTTGACTTCCACGATCGCGCCGCCCTGTTCCTGCAGCGGGCGGGAGATATCCTGTGCCACCAGATCGATTCCGGCGATATCCAGTCCCACGATGCGGGCTGCCGTGGCCGCTACGTCAGCAACGTCCGGGTGAACCGCGTCGGTGCAATCGAACGCCACGTTGCCATTGCGCTGGATCAGGACTTCGCGGCCGGCGTCGGGGATCGAGTGCTCGGTCATTCCCTGGCGGGCAATTTCGATGCGGGCGGCTGAATCGAGCCGGATGAAATTCAGTGGCTGGTCTTCGGCGCGTCCGCGCCGCGGATCCGCGTTGATCTGCGATTCGATCAGCTCGGCAATCGTACTGCGGCCGTCCCCGGTCACCGAGGCGGTTCTGCCCTTGGCGGCCGCGGCCAGTTTGCCGCCGACGATCAGAAGACGATGCTCGTCGCCGCGGATGAAGCGCTCGACCAGCACGCCCGAGCCCTCGTCGATGGCAACAGCGTACGCGGCCTCGACTTCCTCCCGCGAGATCAGATTGGTAAAAACGCCACGTCCGTGGTTGCCGTCGATCGGTTTGACCACAACGGGCAAGCCAAGCTCCTCGGCGGCATCCCAGGCGTCCTCAACGCTCGTGACTGCGCGCCCGGTCGGTACGGGCACTCCGCAGGACTCAAGCAGCGACTTGGTCAGATCCTTGTCCCGCGAGATGGTTTCGGCGATCGCGCCGGTATTGTCGGTTTCAGCGGTCCAGATGCGACGCGCGTTTGCTCCGTAACCGAATTGCAGCAAGTTACCTGTATTCAGGCGGATGGCCGGAATGAGGCGTTCGTTGGCGGCCTCGACGATGCAGGCCGTGCTCGGGCCCAGGCAGTGTTCCTGAATCAGATCGCGCAGTTGCTCGACAGCAGCCTCGACGTCGTAGGGTTCATCCTTGATGGCGGCAAGCACCAGATCACGGCCGAGGGTCAAGGAAGCCTTGGCGACTTCGTCGTGCCAGGCACTGACGACCACTTTGTACACGCCCCGCTTTGAGGTTTCGCGCGCCCGCCCGAAGCCACCCGGCATTCCCGCCAGATCCTGCAGTTCGAGGCAGACGTGTTCCATGATGTGGCAAGGCCAGGTGCCCCGGCGCAGCCGCTGCAGGAACCCGCCGCGCACACCCGGACTACAACGGTGCTCGATCAGGCCGGGAAGCCAGCTTTCCAGTCGCTCGTAAAGGCCGGGAACCTTGTCCGAGGGGAAGTCTTCAAGATCCCCGATGTCGACCCATGCCTCGATCGCGGGCAGGTAGGTCCACATACTGGGGCCGCGCAGGTGGGTCACGCGCTCAATGACGATATCGTGTTTCTTCATGGTGATGTGCCAGGGTCGTTTTGCACTGCAGCACGGACTAGCCCGCGGTTGTGTCATTATCGCAGCAAATGGTAACTCCGATTCGGCCGAGCGGCGGCTTGCGCCCCAGTGATCAGGCAGGCTCGTTATACTTGCGGGATTAATCAATACAACAGATTACTTGGCCACTTCCCTCTGAAGTTGCTGGTAAAGGCCAATAGGCATCGCGCCGCAGAGATGACAGCTCGACTACCAACCGATTCATTGCCGGACACGACCCTGCCTGCGGGCTGGGCCGAGGCTTTGAAGCCTTTGCTCGAGCCTGGCGAAAAGGTTTCATCCTGGGTCGCCCCCGATCTCGATCAAAATCTGCATTTCGTCCCCGGTGCGCTGGTGCTGACGTCCGCCCGGCTGCTCGCGCGGGCGCCCGGCGAGACGGATTGGCTCGCCTGGCCGCTGACGCCTTCTCTGTCGCTTCCCCACCGCGATCACGCCGGGGTCGGGACCATCGAACTCTTCGATGGCCCGGTTCGCCTTGCCTGCTGGCACCACACGCTGGGCATGACCCCCGCGGTCCGGCGGATGTCGGATTTGTTCGCGACGCTACAAAAGCTGATCGCCGATCCGAACCTGCACATTGAGCCACCGGTCGCGGCTTGCCCGGCCTGCGGTACCCCGTTCGCGCCCGATTCCGACGAATGCGCCGTTTGCAACGAAGATGCTCCCGGTCCCAGCAGCACCTGGGCGTTGCTGCGTCTGGCGCGGTTTGCCCGTCCTTATCGTACCCATCTGGCCGTCGGGTTCCTGCTGACCCTGATGTCCACTGCCGCCTCACTGGTGCCGCCATATCTGACGATGCCGCTGATGGACAAGATCCTGATCCCGTTCCAGAACGGCCAGCCGATCAATTACGACCTGGTCGCCCTTTACCTGACCGGACTGGTGGTCTCGGCATTGCTGGCGTGGCTGCTCAGTTGGGCGCGCACTTACCTGCTGGCCTGGGTCAGCGAGCGGATTGGCGCGGGCTTGCGCACCACCACTTTCACCCACCTGCAGACGCTGTCGCTGCAGTATTTTGGCGGCAAGCGCACCGGCGACCTGATGGCGCGTATCGGCAGCGAAACTGACCGCATCAACCTTTTTCTTTCACTGCACCTGCTGGATTTCGCCAACGATGTTCTCATGATTGTCATGACGGCGGCGATCCTGCTCTCGATTGATCCCTGGCTGGCACTCACGACGCTGGTTCCACTGCCGCTGATCATGTGGATGATCAACATCGTGCGCGGGCGCCTGCGTCATGGATTTGAAAAAGTCGATCGCGCCTGGGCCGATGTCACCAATGTGCTGGCCGATACCATCCCGGGGATCCGGGTCGTCAAGGCGTTCGCCCAGGAGCATCGCGAAGTCGCGCGCTTTCGCGACGCCAACGATCGTTATCTGTCAGTCAATGACCGGATCAACAAGGTCTGGGCTCTGTTCGCGCCCACCGTGACTTTCCTGACTGAAATTGGTTTGCTGGTTGTCTGGATTTTTGGTATTTCGCAGGTTGCCAGCAGCACCATCACCGTGGGTGTACTAGCGGCGTTTCTGGCGTATATCGGCCGCTTCTACACCCGACTCGACTCGATGAGCCGCATCGTTTCGCATACCCAGCAGGCCGCGGCGGGCGCCAAGCGCATCTTCGATATTCTGGATCATGTGTCCAGCGTGCCGGATGCCCAGCGGCCTGTACCCCTTGAGCGTGTTGAAGGGAATATCGAAATCCGCAACGCAGGCTTCCGCTACGGTAGCCGGGTAGTGCTGCGCAACGTATCGTTCAACATTGGCGCGGGCGAGATGATCGGGCTGGTCGGTCACAGCGGCTCTGGCAAGAGTTCGCTGGTCAACCTGATTTGCCGCTTTTACGATGTCACCGAGGGCGGCATCCGCGTCGATGGCGTGGACATCCGGTCGTTCTCGCTGACGGCCTACCGACAAAATATCGGTATCGTTCTGCAGGAACCCTACCTGTTCTTCGGTACGATCGCCGAGAACATCGCTTACGGCAAGCCAGAGGCCACGCGCGAAGAGATCGTTGCAGCGGCGCGCGCCGCGCGCGCCCACGAATTCATTCTGCGCTTGCCGCAAGGGTACGACTCCCTGGTGGGGGAGCGCGGTCAGGCGCTCTCCGGTGGCGAGCGGCAGCGCATTTCGATTGCCCGCGCTCTGCTGATCGATCCGCGGATCCTGATTCTCGACGAGGCCACTTCGTCGGTCGACACGACGACCGAAATGGAAATTCAGGAGGCGCTGGACAACCTGATTCAGGGCCGTACGACCATTGCAATCGCGCACCGCCTCAGTACGCTGCGCAAGGCGGACCGACTGGTTGTGCTGGATCGCGGTCAAATCGTCGAGATCGGTCAGCACGAAGAATTGCTCGCGCGCCGGGGAGCCTATTACGCGCTCTACGAGGCACAAAACCAGAAGAACGAAGAGGACGAAGTCGTCGTCTCTGCTCCCAAAACGACGGACCAGGTCAACCATGCCTGATTTTCTGCTGTCCCGAAACAACGCTGGTCGTCTGGTTCTGACGACCGAGCAGGGCGTCGTCCATGAAGGCATCACGCCAGTGCGCGCCTTTCCGGTGACCGCGCCGGACAAACTGGTGGCCATCATGAGCGCAGAAGGCAAGGAGATCCTCTGGATCGATGATCCCGCCGATTTGCCTGAGGATGTGCGCACCCTGATTCACGAAGAGATCGCCTCGCGCGAACTAATGCCCGAAATCCTGCGCATTCTGTCTGTGTCGACTTTTTCAACGCCGAGCACCTGGGACGTTGAAACCGATCGCGGCGGGACGACCTTTATTCTCAAGGGCGAGGAAGATATTCGTAGGCTGAGGGCGCAGACACTGATCATCACCGACAGCCACGGTCTGCGTTTCCTGTTGCGCGATATGTCGGCGATCGACAAGCACAGCCGCCGGATCCTCGATCGCTTTCTCTGACAGGGCAGATCTCCGCGCGGTTCGACTGATCGTTTCGCAAGCGATCTTCCGGATTCCGGATCAGGCTTTTCTCGCCCGAATCAGGCTGTGTCTCGTCGATGCCGGGTTTTGACTCGTCCGCGCCAGGCTGTGCCTCGACTGTACTGGGATCTGCCTCGTCCGCCCCGGGCTTTGCCCGGATCGCATCAAGGTTTGTAACTGCCGATCAGGATCGCCGGGTCGATCCGGGCATCGTTCAGACTGACATTCCAGTGCAGATGCGCGCCCGTCACTCGCCCGGTCGCGCCAACCTTTCCCAGTATTTGCCCGCGTTCCAGTTTGTCGCCGGGCGAGACGTCGATCACCGAGAGGTGACAGAACATGCTGATTAATCCCTGTCCGTGGTCCACGAAGACCGTGTTGCCATTGAAGAAGTAGTTCCCGGTCAGGATGACCCTGCCGGCTGCGGGCGAGCGTATCGGTGTTCCGGTGCCTACGGCAAAATCCAGCCCCGAATGTGGCGCGCGTGCTTCCCCATTAAAGAAGCGCTTCAACCCAAAGGGGCTGGACAGCGGACCTTGCACGGGTTTGTCGAACAACACGTTGCTCGGCTGCTCCGGGCTGAATTGTCGGTAGGCCGCGTTCTGGAGGTCCATTTCCGACCGGATCCGCTTGAGGTCGTCCTGGTTCGGATTGACGTGGCGCTGATTCTTGATCGTGAGGTGTTGCTCCCGATATTTTCGGTCGGCCACGGCAAACGAGAAGACGCGCGATCCCTCTCGTGTCTTGACTTTCAGGGTCTGAGTGCTCGGGAGGGTGTCGAGCGGGATGCCGACGATGGCGAACCAGCGGTTTGGTCCGGCCGGGACGATCAGTACCGGACGATCCCGGTATGTGGCCGTCGGCGCAGCGCCCTCGGCACTGTCGATCGTGACGATCGCGATGCCGCCGGGCACCGGATGATGCAGGGTCTCGATCCCTTTCTCCAGGCCAAATGCCGCAGCGTGACCGGCCATAGTCACAATTGCCACGACGGCACGCGCGATCAGAACCAGAATCCAGCGCTGCATGGAAATGCCTTCAGGAAGAATCTTCAGAATTTCCAGAGGTAGACGGTTGGATTGTCCGGGCAGGGGCCCAGTTTGCAGACCATCAGGGCGTTGACTGTATTGGCTGCGGTCATCGCAAGGAAGAACCAGATGAGGGCTGCAGCCACGCCGCCCCGGATGACCTGGCTTGAACCGCGCAGGCGGTTGCGGTCGACGCTGATCATGACGGTGCAAAAGACGATGACGATCACAAACGAAATGAAACCCCAGGTATAGAAGTGCAGTCCGAGCAGCGCTGTTCCGTATCCGTTGTCACCGGGTGCGATGTGAAGAAGGACCTGGCGCGCGGACGCGACCGCCCCGCCAAGCGCCGAGGCGAGGATGATCGAATAATGCACTGCCGCCGAACCAAAGCGCAGGTTGAGCATCAGGCCGATCCCGGTGAGAATGAGGGCAACGCGCTGAAGCTGGCAGAGCGGGCACGGTAACTCGTTGTAGGCCAACTGCCAGACAAAGGCCAGCGTCAACGATGCGCAGACCGCCGCCAGTGCGGCCAGGTTGAGCCAGCGCGACAGTGTGGCAGCCGGATCGTGTGGGTTGAGGTCGGACATGGTGCGCCTCAGAGCGAAATCGCGAGTTGATCGGTGATGTGATACTTCAGCCATGCGAGGTAGATGACGAAGGTGACCGCCCACATCACAATCGTGCCCGCGCGCGATCCGCGCAGGCCAAACCAGATCGCGATTGCCGCGGTCAGAAAGGGCAGGAACATGATCATGGCGGAAATCTCCGTGCGCCCGGCAGACGATGTGCCGGCTTCATCAGGCTATGGCAGACTGGCCTGACGCAGGCCTGCGCCTGGCAGGCAAAGGTCTGACGGGGCCTTGCGCCAGGCAGGCAAACGTATGACAGGCAGTTGCCCTGCCACTTTAGCATGGGGGATCATACTTAAATCGCATACTCGGCCACAAAAGGCTGGCCGGTGTACAGGCTGCGTCCGGCCCCTTCGCGCAGGATTGCATTGACGCCAACGCAGGTGGCGCCCTGCATGCGTGCCAGCCCACGATAGCCTGCAAGCGTTGCCCCGACGTCCGAAGACGCCATGGCCGTATAGGGATTGATGTCGGGTATCGAGCACCGCGTACAAGGCTTGACCAGGTCAAGTGCGACGTCGCCCGCGCCTGTCCTGACCACGATGCGCCCGAGTTGGTCCTCTTCGTGTGCCTCAAGACCGGCAAGCACGATGTTGGGTCGAAAGCGCTGCACGCCGACCGGTTCGAGACCCTGGGCGCGCAGCCGCCGGTTGAGTTCGTCGACCGCGCCTTGTGTGATCACCAGAATCGGAAACCCGTCGCTGAACTGATTGGGCGCCGGCACGCCCCGGGTCCACGCCTGATCGGACAGGCGGGGAGAGTGCCCGGCGAAGCGAACGAGACGAAACCGCCTGCCCGGTATCGCGAGGAAGGTGTCAAGCCAGTCGGCGACCGCATCGCCCATGTCCAGCGCGCTGACCGTGTCATTCCAGACTGTGACCTGGCATGTGAGGCCGGTGTGATCGAGCGGCACATGAATGGAATCGAATCCCGGTGCAGACAACACTAATTGGTCGTCCGTCAATGCCGTGGCAATCCAGCACAGATGGGGAATCTGCCGTTGGGTGACGAAACGTCCGGCCTGATCGACGATCATCCAGGCCCGGTCGTGCTCCAGGCCGGTTTCTTTGATCCTGGTCGAGGCCAGCGCAATGCCGGCGCAGGATTTGACGGGGTAGACAAACAGTTGTGACAGCACGCCGGCGCAGTCGTTCATGGGAGGCATCTCCTTTCCTGGACTGAATGCATATCAGTATAGTGTTCAACGCTTGAAGGCACGATTTTAAGTGCCTGACAGCGTTGAACACTGCACTGCCTCAGGGGAGGGCGTCGGCTCCGGCGGTTTGCCAGACATCGGCGAAATCCTCGTTCAGCTTAAACTGTCGGCATCAGTCATATTTTGCGGGGATTCCTTATGCCATCCTTTGATGTGGTGTCTGAAGTCGACAAGCACGAGCTTGCCAATGCGGTCGATCAGGCCAATCGCGAATTGTCCACGCGGTTCGATTTCAAGGGTACCGATGCCAAATTCGAGCTCGAAGAGTCCGTTGTGACACAGGTCGCGCCCAGCGCCTTCCAGCTCAAGCAGATGATCGATATTCTGCGTGCCCGCATGAGTGCGCGTGGTATCGATACCCGCTGTCTGGAAGTGGCTGATCCGCTCGAGAACCTCAGCGGCGCACGCCAGAAGGTCACTGTAAAGCAAGGCATCGAGCAGGCGATCTCCAAGAAGCTGATCGCCGCCATCAAGGAAGCCAAACTCAAGGTCGAAACCCAGATCACTGGCGACAAACTGCGCGTGACGAGCAAGAAGCGCGATGACCTTCAGACGGCCATCGCCCTTCTCAAGAAAACCGACGTGCCCCTGCCGTTGCAGTTCAACAACTTCCGGGATTAGGGTCGGCCGTTTCTATCGGTAGCGCCGAGGGTGGATTAGGGTCGGCCGTTTCGATTGGTAGCGCCGAGGGTGCTCCGCCGCGCTAGCGCCCGCCAGTTCGGACATCGCCAAACAGTTTGCCAAGCCCGCGCGGCTGTGAGCGCCAGTACTGTCGGGGTGCTTCGACCTGCGCGCCAAGTTCGGCGGCCGCATGCCACGGCCAGCGGGGGTCATAGAGCATCCCTCGCGCCAGCGCCACCATATCGGCCTTGCCGCTGGCGATGATTTCTTCGGCTTGATGGGGTTCCGTGATCATGCCAACGGCAATGGTCGGCACGCCCGTCGCCTGCTTGATCTGTTGCGCCAGATGGACCTGGTATCCAGGGCCGGCGACAATTTGCTGCAGTGGCGACACCCCGCCGCTCGACACATGGATGAAGTCGCACCCGCGCGCCTTGAGCGCCAGGGTGAAGGCAATGCTGTCTTCGATCGTCTGGCCGCCATCAACCCAGTCGATTGCGGAAATGCGCACGCCGAGCGTCATGTTCGGGGCGACGGCGGCGCGCATCGCATCGAACACTTCAAGCGGGTAGCGCATGCGATTTTCGAGCGAGCCACCATAAGCATCGGTGCGCCGGTTCGACAGCGGCGAGAGAAACTGGTGCATCAGATAGCCGTGTGCGGCATGCAACTCAATGCCGTCAAAACCGATCCGTATCGACCGTTTGACTGCGGACACAAAGGCATCCCGCACGCGGTCCATGTCAGCACGCGTCATTTCAACCGGTGCGGGTTCGTCGGGCAACTGGGGGACCGCTGACGGGCCGATCGGTCGCCATCCGCCATCTTCGGGAAGGAGCAAACTGCCGCCTTCCCACGGGCGACGACTCGACGCCTTGCGCCCGGCATGGCCGAGCTGGATCATGATGGGCATCGGCGTCGCGTAGGTACGAACCGACTTGATGACGCGATCCAGCGCCGCTTCGGTCGCGTCGGACCACAAGCCAAGGCAGCCCGGCGTGATGCGGCCAATGTCCTCGACGGCCGTCGCTTCGATGATCAGCGCGCCTGCGCCGGAAAACGCCATGTGGCCAAGGTGGATCAGGTGCCAGTCAGTTGGCAGACCATCCTCGGCCGTGTATTGACACATCGGGGCAATGACGATGCGGTTCGGGAGAGTGACCGGGCCGAGGGTGATCGGTGAAAAGAGGGAGCTCATATCGGAATTCGTTCCTGGATTGAAAATCAGCGACTGTGGTCGCGATGCTAACGGTCGGTCGCGCTGGCCGCAAGTCGACTCGCCTCCCAGCCCAGCATCGCGGCTTTGCGCTCGGCTCCCCAGCGGTATTGACCGGATTCGCCGGATTCGCGGATGATCCGGTGGCATGGAATCAGATAGCCGATCTGATTGGCGCCGATGGCGGTGCCAACTGCGCGCGCCGCTGTCGGATTGCCGGCTCTGGCAGCCAGCTGGCCGTAAGAGAGTACCTGACCTGTCGGTACGCTGAGCAGAGCCTCCCAGACCTTGAGCTGAAAGTTCGTACCGCGCAATACGACACGCAATTTGCCAGGCTGTCGAGGGTCCCCGAAAACCTGGTCGGCCGTGCGCTGGGCGAGCGGCTCATCGCGCATGAAGCGCGCACGCGGCCATTGTGTATGAAGGCGTTGCGCCAGCGCCTCGGCATCGTCCTGCACAAACTGGAGGAAGCAGATTCCGCGCGAGGTCCAGCCAAGGACGGCTGCGCCAAATGGCGTTTCGGCGCTGCCCCAACCGACCTCGACGCCTTCCCCGCCCGTCTGGATCGTGCCGGGCGTCATGGCCTCGCACCTCACCATCAGATCGTGCAGGCGCCCGGGCCCGGAAAGGCCGACCGCCAGCGAAGCGCTCAGCACATCCGCTGACGCGCGCATTTGCCCGCGCGCGTGCTCTTTCGTCAGGTATTGGAGGAATCGTTTGGGCGATACCCCAGCCCAATCGGAGAAAACCCGCTGCAGCCGGCTTTCGCTC
>JADZBO010000063.1 GCA_020851995.1 Burkholderiaceae bacterium | reverse complement strand
GGGAGCTTCAGGTCAACGGACACCTGCTCGCAGCCGGCGATGCTGCCCTGCTTGACGGCGAAACCGAAGTCGTACTTGCCCATGGTCATGACGCCGAAGTCTTGGTGTTTGATCTGGCACCCTAGGGAAGGGCGCTGACGCCGTTGGGTTGTTGGCGCAATTTCCGATCATTGTTGTTGTTTTCACTTTCATATCCATTTATCCATTTATCCATTTATCCATTTTCACGTTTTCACGTTTTCACGTTTTCACATTTCAGGGAATTCATCATGCCTAATACCTTTCAATCCGCAACGGCCTTGCTTGGCCGTCTTTTGATTGCAGCGATGTTTCTGCCGGCCGGCATTTCCAAGCTCAGCGGTTTTGCCGGTACCGTGGGTTACATCAATTCGGTGGGACTGCCCATGCCAGCTGTCGGCGCAACTCTGGCAATTCTGGTCGAAATCCTGGGCTCGGCAGCGCTGATCGCAGGCTTCGGCACACGCGCTGCTGCGCTGGTCATGGCGTTCTTCACGCTTTCCGCATCCTATTTCTTCCACCCCTTCTGGGCCGTTCCGGCTGAGCAGGCGTTCATGGTCTCGCTGCTGTTCTACAAAAATATCGCCATCATCGGCGGGCTGCTTATTCTGGCGGCATTCGGACCAGGCGCCTGGAGCATCGAAGGCCGCAGCGCGTCAAAGCACGCCTGATCCGCGGCAGGCATCGGCGCAGCGCATGCCCGTGGCGGATGTGCACTGCGTCCCTCCGGACAGCGCCTGCGGTACTAAATTCGGGCATACTGTTTTGCATCGCAGTTTCCTGATTTTTGTGCGCGACGATCATGAATGACATCCTGTTGGGCTGCATCGCCGATGATTTCACCGGTGCCACCGATCTGGCCAATAATCTGGTGCGAGCAGGGATGCGGGTGGTGCAAACCGCCGGTGTTCCCACGGCCCCGCTCGATACAGCGGCGGACGCCGTGGTCGTCTCGCTCAAATCCCGTACCATCCCCGCCGCGCAGGCTGCTGCGCAGTCCGTGCAAGCATTGCGCTGGCTGCAGACTCAGGGTGTTCGCCAGATCTACTTCAAATACTGCTCAACCTTTGACTCGACTGCGCAGGGCAATATTGGTCCGGTGACCGACGCGCTGATGGATGCACTGGGTTGCGATTTCACGATTGCCACGCCGGCGTTTCCGGATGTCGGTCGAACGGTATTCAAGGGCTACCTCTTTGTCGGCGATGTGCTGTTGCATGAAAGCGGGATGCAGGATCACCCGCTCACACCGATGACCGATCCGTCGCTGGTGCGCGTTCTGCAGGCACAGACTCGGCATCGCGTGGGGCTTGTGGATTACACCGTGGTTGCGCAGGGGCCGGAGGCGATTCGCGCGCGGATCGCCAAACTGCGCTCGGATGGGATCGGGATCGCGATCGTTGACGCGGTCAGCAATGCCGATCTGATGCGGCTTGGCCCGGCGCTGGCGGATTTTCCTCTGGTCACTGCGGGATCCGGGGTAGCGATTGCGCTGCCCGCTAATTTCGGCATCGCCCCCAATCCCCGGGCAAGTGCATTGCCAGTGGTTCGCGGGTCTCGCGCGGTGATCTCTGGCAGTTGTTCGCGCGCGACCAATGCACAGGTGGCTGAATTTATCGCGACCGGCCGGCCGGCGCTCGCACTCGATCCGATGTCCTTATGTGCCGGTGACGAGGCGATCGAGCACGCACTCGACTGGGCACGGCCGAAACTGGGCGATGCGCCCATTCTGGTTTACTCGACCGCGGCACCTGAAAGTCTGCGCCAGGTGCAGGACCAGTTGGGCGTGGCGCGCGCCGGCGAGCTTGTCGAGCGTGCGCTGGCGCGGGTTGCCTGCGGGCTGGTTCAGGCAGGCGTCGGGCAACTGGTGGTTGCCGGTGGCGAGACGTCTGGCGCGGTCGTCCAGGCCTTGGGCATCACGCAGTTGCAGATAGGCGCGCAGATCGATCCCGGAGTTCCGTGGTGTGCGGGGAAGTCTGCACTCGCCGACGCAACGCTGCACGTTGCCCTCAAGTCCGGCAATTTCGGTACTCCCGATTTTTTTACCAAAGCATTCGACAGGATTGCGTGATGGTTTCAAGTGTGGCGCTGGAACTGGATTCCCTGCGTGCCGACATCTGCCGGGTCGGACGCAGCCTTTTCGATCGCGGCTACGTCCATGGTTCGACCGGCAACATCAGCGTGAGCGTACCCGCAGTGCTGGGCGGCGGGTTCCTGATTACCCCGACCGATGCGTGCCTCGGGTTTCTCGAGCCTGACAGGCTTGCGCTCGTTGCCCCTGATGGCCAGCAGTTGTCGGGCGATCGGGCCAGCAAGACTTTATCCCTGCACCGGGCGATTTATCACGCGGCCCCACACGCACTGTGCGTGATCCACACGCATTCGTCCTGGCTGGTCGACCTGACCTTGCGCGGCGTATGGAGCCAGGAGGACGTCGTCCCGCCCATCACGCCGTATTACGTCATGAAGGTCGGCCATGTGCCGCTGGTCCCGTATCGCCTGCCCGGAGACCCCGCTGTCGCGGACGACGTTGCGCGGATCATCGACGAGCATGCCGCCCGCGGCATCGCGCTGCGTGCCGTCATGTGCGATCGGCTGGGTCCACAGGTCTGGGGCGAAACCCCCGCACGGGCGATGGCCACGCTTGAAGAACTCGAGCAAACCGCGTGTCTGTGGTTGCGCGGCGGGTGCACGGCTGCGCCGTTGTCGCCCGCTCAAATCGACGCGCTGTGCGCGCAATTCGAGGTGGTCTGGTAAACAGACCCCGATAATTTTGCCAACCCGTCAGGGCATGGCATTGTGGAGCGACCATGAAAATCCTGATCACAGGCGGTGCCGGTTTCCTGGGTACGCAACTTGCGCGCGCCATCCTGGCGCGTGGCACCCTGCGCGGCGAGCGCATCACCGCGCTGACGCTATCCGACATTGCGGGCACCCTGGCGCCTGATCTCGCCGGCAACCCGCTGGTCCGTTTCGTCAGGGGCAACCTGTCCCATCGCCTGGGCGAAGCCCTGTCCAATACACCCGACGCGGTTTTTCACCTGGCTTCGGCGGTGTCTGGCGAGTGCGAGGCCGATTTCGATCTGGGCCTTGCGTCCAATCTCGACGCCACGCGAGCCTTGCTCGAGGCGCTTCGTGCGCAATATGCACGCACCGGGCAGGCGCCGCTCTTGTTCTTTTCCAGTTCGGTCGCCGTTTTTGGTTCGGATCCGGCCCTGCCGCTGCCCTCCGTCGTGCGTGACGAAACCTTGCCGACGCCGCAATCCAGCTACGGTATTCACAAGTTCATTTGCGAACAACTCGTGGCCGACTACACGCGCAAGGGTTTTCTTGATGGCCGAGTGGCACGTCTGATGACGGTGTCGGTGCGCCCGGGTCGCCCGAACGGCGCGGCGTCGAGCTTCCTGTCGGGCATTGTCCGCGAGCCACTTGCAGGCGTCGATTCGGTTTGCCCTGTTGATCCGTCGACCGAAGTCGCGCTTGCTTCTCCCGCAACCACCATCGCCGGAATTCTGACCGTGGCTGAGGCAACCCGCGAGGCGTTTGGAGGGCGCACGGCACTGAATTTGCCAGCCCTCACCGTGACGGTTGGCGAGATGATCGACGCGCTTGCGCAAGTCGCTGGCAGTGACGTGGCAGCGCGCGTACGGATGGTTGCAGACCCGGCGATCGCGCGCATTGTCGGCGGATGGCCCGCGCGCTTCGAGTGTCGCCGCACCAGCAGCCTGGGCCTGAAGCCCGACGCGTCCTACGCCGACATCATTCGCCAGTACCTCGGGACGACCGCAGCCTAGACCACGATCGGGTGCTGCGCACCGTCCATCGTGACGATGGCGCCGGTGACATAGCTGGCGCGGTCCGAGGCCAGATAGACGACGGTGTCGGCAACTTCCTCGGGCGTCGCGAGTCGTCCCATGGGTACGCGCGCGGTGGCCTGACTGAGGGCTTGCTGTTCGGTGATCTTATCGTGCGCGGCCGTGACTTTCATGCCTTCCTTGAGGCGCTCGGTCAGTGTTGCCGCTGGGTTGACAGCATTCACCCGAATTCCGAGGGGCGCATACGCGGCCGCCATGCCGGCACTGGCAAGCATCAGCGCGGCGTTGGCGCTGCCACCTGAGATGTGCAGCGTGGATGCTACTTTGCCACCCGCACCGACCACATTGACGATGACGCCGCGCTTGCGCATGGCCATCCGCTTGATGGCCGGATCCATCATATTGATGTACGTGAAAAACTTTGAGTCCATCGCATTACGCCAGACCTCGGGCGTCAGGTCCGGCGCGGCTGTGCGTTTGGCGGCACCCGCCGAGTTGACAAGGATATCGAGATCACCGAGCGCGCGTTCGGCCTGATCGAGCGCACTGACGGCCGACTCGGCATTGCGCAAGTCGGCCGGGATGACGGCGATTCGCTCGTGCGCGTTGGGGAATTTTTTCAGCAGCATGTTGCGCGCCTGGTCGAGGTTGGCGGGATCACGCGAAACCAGGCTGACCTTCGCACCTTCCTCCAGAAACACGACGGCGCATGCCAGGCCGATGCCTTTGCTGCCGCCGGTGATCAAAACATGTTTGTCGTTCAGGTGAAGATCCATGGGTTTTCCTCTAAGGTCGTTTGCATTAACTACCGGTATTTTGCCGGCCCGCGAGCGATCAGAACTTCATGTCGCTTTCGCGGATCAGCATCGCCCATTGCAGCTGTTCTGCCAAGACATACTTGCGCGCGAATTCTGGCGTAGCGCATCTCGGACCGCGGCCTTTCGCATGCAGTTGTCGATGATGAGCGCCGGATGATTCATCGCCGTGTGGAGGTGGCATGCAGGCGCTTGAAGAGGTCGGGCTCGGTTGACGAGGGTTCAGGGATTGACGCCGATCACACCGTCGGCTCTCAGCGACTCGATTTCAGCATCCGAATACCCGGTGCTGCGCAGGAGTTCGACCGTATTCGCACCAAGCCGGGGCGGCGAGGTGCGCAACGCCAGTCTTTCTCCGTTGAGAGCAAGCGGCAACAGGGCGACACGTGATTCAACTTCGCGCCCGGTACCGGTGTTATCCGCGGCGATCGTGATGGGCGTCAAGCCGCCAGTGGCCAGCAAATGCGGATCGTCGAACAGATCCTGCGGGCGGGTGATTGGCGCGTAGGGCAGGGCGTTCTTTTCGAATCGTTCACTCAACTCGGCTGCCGAAAATGCCGCGAATCGCGCACGTAACTCGGGGATCAGCCATTCGCGCGCCCGGACCCGGTCGTTGTTGGTCACCAGTCGCGTATCCGCCTTCAGATCGTCGAACCCGAACTCCCGGCACATGATTTCCCATTGTGTGTCGCTGACGGCCGACAGGAAGATCTGCTCGCCGTCCCGGACGTCAAAGACGTCGTAGACCGCCCAGGCGCTGATACGATTGGGCATGGGATCGGGTGCCTTGCCCGTGACTGCGAACTGCATCATGTGCTGGGCGACCAGGAACACGTTATTTTCGAACAGTGCGCTGGCAACCTGCTGGCCGCGGCCTGTGCGGGCCCGCTGCTGCAACGACGCGAGCACGCCGATCGCGCCGAACATGCCGCCCATGATGTCGTTGACACTGGTACCGGCCCGCAGGGGACGCCCCTCCGGTCCGGTCATGTACGCGAGTCCGCCCATCATCTGCACGACCTCATCCAGGGCGGTGCGATGATCGTAGGGGCCCGGCAGAAAGCCTTTGTGCGACACATAAATGAGCCGCGGATTCAGTTTGGACAGCGCGTCGTAACTGAAACCGAGCTTGTCCATGGTTCCGGATTTGAAGTTTTCGCTGAAAACGTCGGCGCTGGCGACCAGCTTCAGGATTATTTCGCGACCTCGCGGGCTTTTGACATCGACCGCGATGCTCTTTTTGTTTCGGTTGAACATCGGAAAAAAACCCGCGCCCGATCCGAGCAGTTTGCGGGTGTTGTCGCCGGCCAGTGGCTCGACCTTGATCACTTCCGCTCCCAGATCGGCGAGAATCATGCCGCAGGTCGGACCCATCACCATATGGGTGAATTCGACGACGCGGATGCCTTCGAGCGGCAGGGGTTCTGGTGTGTTGGACATGCGGTTCCGTTGGGTCTGTGCGTTGCCCCCGCTTCAGGCGCGTTTCGCGCGCGGGTGGATTGTTATAACATCGGGCGGGTAGTGCCCGGTCAGCGGCGATCGCATTTTCGGGCATACGGCGATCGCTCTTTCAGCCAGACAGCGATCGCAGTTTCTTGTAGAAGTCGATCGCTATTTTCTCACTCGCACGCATGGAAGACTGGTCTCGAACGCATGAACGATAATCTGCAAGTCAGACAGGT
>JADZBO010000062.1 GCA_020851995.1 Burkholderiaceae bacterium | reverse complement strand
TATCAACCACGTAACGCAACTGGCAAAAGGCGACCCCATAGCCGGGAATGGCGTTGACGGGCGCGTCAGGATTGCCGGTCTTGAAGGCCAGGACTTCAAACGTATTCCAGCCGAACACCTTCTCTGCAGGCGTGAGCCCGGGTTCACCCCACAGTGGATCAATGGCCGGGTCATCCGGCCCGCCGCCAACTTCGATCCCATCCAGTGCGCGTCGCACATTGTCCGGCAACGAGCGGGGTAAGAGTCCGGGCACCAGGATGCGCCCGGTCGGGCCGACCATGGAGGCAAGGGCGTTGGCCATGCGGACACCCGGATTGCTCAGCAAACCGCCCCAGTTGCCAGAGTGGTGTCCGCCCTGACGGGCTGAGATGCGGAGTTCGAAATTGAAGGCGCCCCGCGAACCGAGAAACAGTGTCGGACGGGTCGCCGAAAGGCGCGGCCCGTCGGAGGCGACCAGCACATCCGCCTGAAGCGCCGCCCGCTCCTGCGCGCAGATTTCGCGCAAGCCCGGCGAGCCCATCTCCTCGCCCATCTCGATCAGGAATTTCACGTTGTAACCGAGCTTGCCGCCGCGCGCCGCGATCGTTTGCGCCAGCGCGCCCAGATTGATGGTGTGCTGGCCTTTGTTGTCGGCCGAGCCACGCCCGTACCATTTGTCGCCCCGAATTTGAAGCTGCCATGGCGACAGGCCCTCGAACCATTGCGACGCATAGCCACGCACGACATCGCCGTGACCGTAACTGAGCAGCGTGAAGGCAGCATCCGGTTCCATGCGCTGGGCGATCAGAAAGGGCCCGCCTTTCACGGGATTTGCCAGCGTCCGACAATTGAAACCGAGCGCTTCAAGCGCGGGAATCATTTCATCCGCAAGGTAGGCGCGCAGCGCATCGGCCGAATCGGCTTCCTGACTCTCCGTCGCACAGGCAACGCGCCGCGCAAGGACGCGCTGAAATTCACCGCTGTCGAAATAGGTGGTGGCGCTGTCAATGGCTTGCTGTCGACTCATGCGTGGTTCTCCAATGGGTTTGCGCTGGCGTGGGTGCTGGCCTTCGATGATCCTGATCAATCGGGCCGCCCGCGAATCGCAACGATGCGCGCAATGGATCAGGTTTTAACCTAGAATCTAACGGTCGACATCGTCAGGCTCTTCAGCGGACACCAAACATGAGAATCTCCCGGTTGTTGGGCACCCTTGCCACCATGGTCAGTCTGGCACTGCTGGGCGGCTGTGCGACCACGGCGGGCTATCAGTCCATGCTGCAGACCTGGGTGGGTCAGAACGAGCAATCCCTGGTGACCGGGTGGGGCGCGCCCAGCGCGGTTTCTGAATCCCCGCCCTATCGCTACCTCACATTCACGCGTTTCTCGGGCTACGACTACACGACCGTTGGCTATGGATATGGCTACGGCTACTACGGTTACTACGGCTATCCCTGGTACGGCTACGGGGCACCCGGATACACCTATGCGACTCCGATCATTTGCACGACCATGTTTGCACTGCAAAATGGCGTAGTTGTAAATTCGAGCTTTCAGGGCAGCGGCTGCGTCGCCAACTGAAGCCCTGCGCAAACCGAGAGCGGCCCCAGACAGCCGCCACCAGGAGACCTGTATGAAGCGATTTCAAGCGCGGCGTTTTGCTGCGCGCATTCTGACCATTGGCGCGATGCTGCCTGCCGTCGCGCTGGCCCAGGGTTGGCCCACCAAACCCATCACCCTTTACGTGGCCTATGGCGCGGGTGCCACCACGGATATCACTGCGCGGGCGCTTGCCAAGGCGGCAGAGCCAATTCTGGGCGTACCGATCGCGGTGGAAAACAAGGGTGGAGGCGGCGGCACCGTCGCCGCGGGCCTGCTGGCCTCCAAAAAACCCGATGGCTATACGCTGCTGGTCGGATCGACCGGGCCGCTGACCATACGGCCCCTGCTCATGAAAGTGGCATACAACCCCGCCAACATTACCGGCATCATTCAGTACAGCCACTTTCACAATGGCTCCATCGTCGTCAACGCCAACAGCCCGTGGAAGACCATCGACGAATTCATCGCCTACGCGAAGCAGCATCCGGGCATGTCCTACGCCACGGCTGGCGCGGGCGGCGTGCCCACAGGTTCTCAGCAGCAGGGCGTGGTGGCACTCATGCAATGCAAGGGGTTGCAGTTCAAGCATGTACCCACCAAAGGCGGCAGCGAAGCCAACACGATGCTGATGGGCAATCACGTGGATTTCACCTCGGGATCGGGCTCGCACAATCCGCTGGTGAAGGAGGGCGTTTTCCGGCAACTCGTGGTGTTCGAAAAAACCCGCGACCCCAACTTCCCCGACACGCCAACGCTCAAGGAGATCGGCTGCGACTGGGATAATCCGCCGGACAGCGGAATCGCCGTGTTCGCGCCCAAGGGGCTCCCGCCCGAAGTCAGCCGAAAACTGGAGCAGACCTTCACGGCCATCGTCAAAGGCGAGGAGTTCCAGGCAATGCTCAAGCGCAACTACCTGCCTTCTGATTTCAAGGACAGCAAGCGCCTCGCGGCCGACATCAAAAGCGAACTCGACTGGTTTACCGACTACTTCCGCAAGACGGGCGACCTGAAGAATTAGCGCATGATGCCTTGAACTGACGCTTGTTCTGCATATAATCTGCAGTCGCCCGTTGCGCCTGATCGCGCAGCGGGCTGCTTTGAATTCCAGCGCTTCTCAACACAAACTTATTCGGGGACCAATAACGTGGGCAAGACTATTCAACTGAAAGCATCGGACGGACACGAATTTGACGCATACGTTGCGGAACCGGCCGGCAAGCCGCGCGGCCTGATCGTGGTGGCCCCGGAAATCTTCGGCGCAAACCAGCACATCCGCGGCGTGGCTGACGGGTTCGCGGCCGATGGTTACCTGGCCATCGCCCCGGCGTTCTTTGACCGGGTTCAGCGCAAATACGAAACCGGCTATACGCAGCCCGATATTGCCGCCGGCGTCGAAATCATGAAGCAGATCAGCCTGGACGATGCCCTCAAGGATGTCGCCGCGGCCATGGAATACGGCAAAGCCGCCGGCAAGGTCGGCATCGTCGGCTACTGCTGGGGCGGCGTGATTGCCTGGGTCGCCGCGACCCGCCTGCCCGGCATCACCTGCTCAGTGCCCTACTACGGCGGCGCAATTCCCTCGCTGGCCGACGAAAAACCCAAGTGCCCGGTCATGTTCCAGTGGGGCGAGACCGACGCCTCGATTCCGCTCGAAAAAGCCAAGGCCGTCGAAGCGGCCCAACCCGGATGCACCCACCACTTTTATCCGGGCGGCCATGGTTTCAATTGCGATGAGCGCGGCTCCTACCATGCGGAATCGGCCAAGCTTGCTCGCGAGCGCACGCTGGCATTCTTCGCCAAGCACCTGGGCTGATCATCTGACGGGCCGGCTGCGTTCGATCCGGTTCTGAAAATCAAAACGGCCGCGCCGGTCTGACTGGCGCGGCCATTTTGATTGCGCGCGGCTGAATGCCACGCGCCCCTGCAGCTAGGAAAGCCCCGGAATATCGCTCACACGGGCGACCTTTTCGAGTGACATCATCGTGTCGAACAGCGAGCGCGCAATCGCATTGGCATGGCCAACATTGGCACAATCCTCAAACTTCGCCCAGAGTTGATCGCGACTCAGGGGGTACGCGGGCCCCCCGCGAACCGTGTCGATTTTCCGGCTTTCGAGTTTGCGCCCGTCCTTGAGCACGACCGTCACGAGATCAAAGGGCGAGTAGCCTGGCGCGTTCGGATCCTCGGCATCGTCGGGAATCACCACGACCTTGCGCATGAGCTCCTGGATGTCCAAGCGCCGCACGAAATCGTCCACCAGTTCCGACAGGCCTGCCCGCCCCGCGACAACGCATGAGGCCATGGCGAACTCCATGCTGAACTTTGCCTCCAGACCCGTTTGCGGCTGATGATTGCGCAACACCTGGGTATTGCGCCGGCTTGTCATGGCCGCGATGCTTTCGACTTCACCGGCCTTGACCGAATGCTCGGCCAGAAGATCGAGCATCCCGTCCAGACACCGGTGCGTGCAGAAGCACAGCGGGTATTTCTTGACCGAAAGCCTGGCCGTCAGCAATTTCCAGACCTTGCCCGCCTCCACCGGCAAAGTGACATCGGCGCGGCCGCCCGGTGACACCGCCGACAGGAAGCCCTGCGGATGCTCCAGCGCGTCGGGCGACGATGTGAACCCCGCCTTGACCAGCCTGGCCGCAATGACGCCAGACTGGGCGGATCGCCCTGCATGAAATGGTTTGGTCATGGTGCCGAAATTGGCCATGATGCCGGCGCTCTGTGATGCGCCAAGCGATATCGCCAGTGCGCATTGCTCGGCGTTGAGCTTATTGAGCGAGGCACAGGCAGCGGCAGCACCGATGGCGCCGAGAATCCCGGTGGGATGCCAGCCCTTGGTGTGATAGTGATCCGGATCACGACGAGCCAGGTCAGCCCAGACCTCATATCCCGCGGCATACGCCGTGACCATGTCCTGACCGCTTGAGCCCAGAGCCTGGGCCTCGGCGAGAATCGCCGGAACCAGCACCGTGCTGGGATGGCCTTTCAGCGCCACATCATCGAAATCGAGCGCGTGGGCGGCCGTCCCGTTGATCCATGCGGCATCGGGCGCCGGGGCAGTGCGGTCACCGAACACCAGACTGGAGGTTCCGGCAACGGGCGCCAGCACCTGCGTCAGAATTTGCGTGGGCGGCTCGTCACGGCCCGCCAGCATGACGCCGACACAGTCGGCGAAGCCCATATGGATGACGTCGAGCGCGTCAGCGGGAATTTGCTCGAACTTCAGGTTGGCGATGAAAGCGCCAAGTTCGCGGGTAATGTCGGTCATGGATGATCCCTTGGGTCAGACAGTCTTACCCGCCTCTTCAGCGACTTTTTTGCGTAGTTTGGCCAGCGATCCGCCCATCTTCACCGATCCCGGCAGAGGATGCCCGACGACTTCTTCGGCCAGCAGTGCCGATTCAATCAGCTTCTCGAGATCGATGCCGGTTTCGATGCCCATCTCGTCGCACATGAACACCAGGTCTTCGGTACACACGTTGCCGGACGCGCCCTTGTGGGATGCGAACGGGCAGCCGCCCAGGCCCGCCACCGCGGCGTCGAAAATCGCGACGCCCATTTCCATGCCGGCGTAGGCGTTGGCGATCCCCATGCCCCGGGTGTCATGCAAATGCAGGGAGAGTTCGACCTCGGGAAATTTCTCGCGCACCGCGCCCACGACGCGGCGAATCGAACCCGGCGTTGCCCAGGCCATCGTGTCTGCGAGCGACAAGGTCTTGATCTTGCAACCGCCTTCCTCCGCCAGATCGAACAATTGCTGAGCGATATCGATGACCTTCGAGGTCGGGATGTCGCCCTCGAAGTTGCAACCGAATACCGCCATGATGCTGGCGCGATTGACCTCGACGTTGTAGTGCTTGAACATCGCGATCATGCCGCGCACCGCTTCGACGTTCTGCGCATGCGTGCGACGCTGGTTACGCAAGAGGAATTTTTCTGACGTCGTCAGCGAAAGCGATCCGCGAATATCGAGCTTGCCGGTGGCAATCGCCCGCTCAAGGCCTTTGTCATTGAGCCACAACCCGGTGTAACGCACGCCCGGTTTGCGGGTGAATCCCTTGACCAGCTCCTCGGCATCGGCCATCTGCGGCACGGCGGTCGGGCTGACAAACGAGGTGACCTGGATCTGCTCCAGACCAGTCTCGGAAAGGCTGTTGATGAGGTCGATTTTGCGTGACGTCGGGATCGGACCCTTTTCGATCTGGAATCCCTCGCGGGGACCTTCCTCAAGAATGCGAATACGCTTGGGCAAATCTGACATGTGGGCTCCGGAATGATTGGATATTGGGACGAAGAAGGTGAGAAACGGAGTCTCATCGCCCCTCCGGGGAGGAGCTACGCTGCGAAACCCTTGTCTCGGGAAATTGTTATCAATTGTTGTAGGTTAC
>JADZBO010000061.1 GCA_020851995.1 Burkholderiaceae bacterium | reverse complement strand
CCGACCGTCTGGGTGCCGCATTCCTACGCCGCCTGCTCACAGCACGCACCCAACGAGCACCTGCTCGGCTCGGTTGCGCGCGAGTCATTGCAACTCATGGCGGGATTGTTCTGGGACCTGGGAGAGGTGTCGGCTGACCCGCGCTGATCGCGAAGGTTCGCACGCCGGCGCACCGCTGCGCCTGAGTGGCTAAAGGTATTTGCGGCTTTCAGCCTCATATTCGGGGATGGTTTCGGCTTCCGCCAGCGCGTCACTGATCCAGCGCGCCACGGCGGGGTTGTGCAAGACCGTCTCCCGATATGTGTCGCAAGTGGCATTCAACCGTACGCCATAAGATCGAAACCGCATCACCACAGGCGCGTACATGGCGTCCGCGATGCTGAAATCGCCAAACAGGTAGGGCCCGCCCGATTTGGCGAGGCAGGTCGTAAAGATCTCCTGCACGCGTTCGACTTCAGATCGCAATGTGTCCGAGGCCATCGCGTGGACGACCGATAACCGGATGTTCATCGACATCTGTGTCCGAATCGTCGAAAAGCCGCTATGCATTTCCGCCGACACGCTGCGCGCGAGCGCGCGTGCGGCCGGATCCGTCGGATACAGCCCGAGTGCGGAGTGACGTTCATGCAGGGTTTCGGCAATCGCCAGGGAGTCCCAGACCGTGTTACCCCCGTAGAGCAGGCACGGCACTTTGCCGGTCGGCGAGACCTTGCGGATTTGCTCCCGCCACGCCGGGGTGTAGAGCGGAATGCGGATTTCTTCGAACGGAATTCCGAAATGGGTCATCAGCACCCACGGGCGCATGCTCCAGGAGGAATAGTTCTTGTTGCCGATCACGAGCTGGTAGGTCATGAATATGCGAGCCTTCTCATGGATATGCGAGCCTTCTCATGGATGTACGAACCTTCGGAGCAGGGTGTCGAGGGCGTGTGACCGGTGCAGGCGCTTGAATATTCCGCGCCGGTCTTAGTTTGTCATCCTTTGCTGAGTGCGTGTGCGACCGCGGCACGCGCCGCCGCTTCGCCGTCCGCCATGGCGTGTTCAAGCATGCCGCCGTAGCCTGCGCGAACCGCACCCGCCGCATACAGTCCGGGCATGGCTGTTTGCAGCGACGCATCGACCACGATCAGTCCGCTGTCCGCGTCCCTGACGGCTTCAGGGGCAAAACCGCTTGTCGGTTCAAGTCCGATGTAGGCAAAGATGCCACTGCACGCGATCTCGCTTGTGGAGCGATCATTGCAATTAACGAGGTCAACGTGCTCCACACCTTTGTCGCCGCGGATCGCGGTGACTTCAAACGGACTGACTTCGACAATTTTCTGGTTGGCCCGAACCGCCGCGATGAGCTGCTTGTGCGCGGTCAGTTCCTTACCGTGGTGTACCAGGTGAACCTGCCGGCAGAACTGCGCAAGGACCAGTGCTTCCTGAAGCGCGGAATCGCCCCCGCCAACCACGACGACATCGGCGCCCTGATACATTGGGCCGTCACAATCGGCGCAGCTTGCCACGCCCCGGTACTCGAATTCCGCTTCGCCCGGCACGCCGAGCTTCCGTAGTTTTGCGCCAGAGGCGACGATCACAGCCGCCGCATTGTGACTGCCCTGGTCAGTCGACACGATCAGGCGTCCGTCCGCGGTGTCGATGCCCGTCACGCATTCCGACAGCATTGTCACGCCGGCCTCGCTCGCTTCGAGCATCAGGTTGGAGGCGAGATCGGTCCCGGAACCTTCGATCGAACCATCCAGTTCGTTGATGTTGATGACCAGCCCGCCAAACATCTGTTCTTCGATACAGGCCACGCTGGCGCCCTGTTGACGAGCCTGCCTGGCCGCAGTCAGGCCGGCAATGCCCTGGCCAATTACGATGACGTCGAAGTGCTGTGCTGACATATCAATTCCGCTGGTTGTTCGTAGGGGATTTTTTTGGAGGGAAAGCCGGGTGTCGGTCCACTTGTTACTGAGGGGTGGATCCGGGTATCGGCCCAAGTATTGTCGCAAAATCCTTGCGAATCTTGCGTTTGTCGCCAAGACGCTGGGTGATTCCGATCCGGTCGAGGCTCTCGAGAATTTCGATCGCCAGCATGCGGTTGACACCCACCTGATCCCGGTATTGTGCTGCGGTGAACATCTGATCCGCACTGGCGTCGGCAACCACCTGCGCGAGGGCAGCGAGGCGGGCAAAGGTTGCGCGCGGATAGAAGCGATTGGAACTGACCCGGAAAACCTCGCCGCTTTTGGCCTTGCGGTGGAGGAACTCCTCGACGATGGCCTTCTTGAGCCCTGCGGTGATCGCCAGAGTCTCGGCAGGCTCCGGTTTGAACTGCATGGCATCAAGCAGGGGCTTGAGCTTTTGCCACATCACGTCGTCGACCGAATTTGCCGTTGCCTGGTGGCCCGCGAGCGTGGCAATCGATCCGGTGACCGTCAGCTTTTTTGCATCGGTCAGCGTGCGCAGCAGTGCGAGAAAGGTTTTTTCGTCGAGCGCTGACGCAGCCCTGGCGCGCAGTTCGCGCAGTCCCAGCCCCAGGCTGCGTGGCTGATCAGTGTGAAAGACTTTCAGGGTTGCCAGGATGTTTGCGCGAAGCGCTTCAATTGCAGTCCGGCGAAAGGCGATATCGGGGTCTTTTGTGACAAGGATCGCGTCCGCTGCAACCAGGATTTCCTGACGCCGGGCTTCGGTGAGATTGAAGGCGCAACCGAATTTCGCGAGATCGACCCCCGCCGGCGAGCAGTCGAGCAAACGGGACAGTGCCGCCAGTGGATCAGAAATCGCCAGGGCCTCCAGGCGCTCGCCGCGTAGCGGGTCCCGGCGTCGGGGGCGCGGCGCGAACGGATCGACGATGGTGCCGCCGCCGATGGTGCGCGTGGCGGATTGGTCGCGGAGGATGAACCGGTCGCCCTGAAGTGCCGCAATCGGCCGGTCGAGGAGTAATTGAACCACCTTCGACGTACCAGGCTCGATCGATTCCCCCCGGCGAATCGAGACGCGTGCAATCACCTCGGCTGTGCCGAGATGGAGTCGCACGGGCGTCCAGTGTCCGAGAGCACGCTCTTCGGCCACCAATATGCTCAGCCGCGCATCCATGCGCTCGGTGGGTGCATGCAGGGGGGGCGCGACGATCCAGTCGCCGCGCCCGACTTCGTCGAGCGACGCGCCCGCGAGATTGATGGCGCAGCGCTCGCCGGCACTGGCGAAATCGCCCGGTACGCCGTTTTTCTGGATGCCGCGTACACGAACGCTGACGCCGCGCGGTGTCACGGTGACGCGGTCGCCGACACGAATTGCATGGTTGAACACCGTGCCGGTGACGACTGTGCCACTACCCGCGATGGTGAACGCCCGGTCAACCGCGTAGCGCAACTGTCTTCCTGCAGTATCCCGGCTGCGCAGGTTGCGGGACGCCCTGGCAAGCACCTCACGCAAGTGTGCAACGCCTTCGCCGGTGTTGGCAGACGCTGCGACCACCTCAATGGCGGACAGGCTGGTCGGCGCGAGCAGGGCGCGGGTGGATTCGATGACCGCGGCAACGCGCTCAGGATCGACGCGGTCGGTTTTGGTCACGACAGCAATGCCGGCGGTCACGCCCAGCAGGTCGATAATGTTGAGGTGCTCGACCGTCTGGGGCATGACGCCATCATCGGCTGCGACGACGAGCATGACAAAATCAATGCCGCACACGCCCGCGAGCATGTTGCGCACAAAGCGTTCATGGCCTGGCACATCGACAAAGCCAATTTGCGGGGCATCAGGCGGGTTCCAGTAGGCGAAACCCAGGTCGATCGAGATGCCGCGCGCCTTTTCCTCGGGCAGGCGGTCGGTGTCGATGCCAGAGAGGGACTTGACCAGAGTGCTCTTGCCGTGATCGATATGACCCGCGGTTGCGACAATCATGGTGACAAAGGGTCAGGATGCGGGGAACTACGCGTGTTCATGCGCCCATTATTTGAAAATTCGGGGTACTTTGGCAAGTCGATTTTGTCCGGATCGACAACCCAGGTGTCAGGGCTGCGGCGCAAGATCTCATTTAACTCTCTTGACTTAGGTGCGGCCAATGCTCTAATCAAGTCATGAATACAATCGGTCGGGTGCGCTCCCGCGCGTCCGCAAGGCCGACAAGGAGGAGCGTATGTTCAACGGTGCCACGGTTATTTTCACGAGTCTGTTCAAAATCCCCGGAATCTTGGGTGTCATACTGCTGTGCGGGTTGTCGCTGCTGACAGGTGGCCAGGCGCTCGCCCAGTCGTTTCCGTCGCGCCCGGTCACCATCATCGTGCCGTATGGCCCCGGCAGCGGCAACGACGTGATTGCCCGCGAGTTGGCGCAGAAGCTGACCGAAATCCTCGGCTCGCCAGTGGTCGTGGAGAATAAGGCCGGCGCGAACGGCAATATCGCGGTGGACTACGTGGCGCAGACCAAGCCCGACGGTTACACGGTCCTGCTGTCGAGCACCAGCGGACTCATCAATCAGATCACCAACACGGTGCGTACCGACATGCGCAAGGATTTCGATCCCGTCGGATTCGCGGGGACCTTGCCCTATGTGCTGGCAGTGCATCCGGACTTTCCCGCCAACTCGGTGGCAGATCTGGTGGCGTTGGCCAAGAAGGATCCGGGCAAGCTGAACTTCAATGGCCCGGTGGGAAGCATGTCGGACTACCTGGGCAAGGTGCTGATGTCGACAACCGGTGTGGACATGGTGATGGTGCCCTACAAGAGCACGTCCGATGCACAGGTTGACGTGTTGGCCGGACGCATTGAACTCTGGTTCACGACGGCGGCTTCAGCCCTTTCGCTTGCGAAGGCCGGCCGGGTGAAGGTTCTTGCGGTGACGGGGGAAAAGCGCCTGCAAGTGTTGCCGAACGTTCCCACGGTCGCAGAGGCCGGATTTCCGGCGCTCACCGCCGAGGTCGCGTTCTTTATCCTGGCGCCGGCGGGGACACCAAAGGATGTGCTGACAAAGCTCAATCAGGCAGTCGGCGTGGCGTTGCACACGAAGTCCGTCGAGGATCGGCTGGCCACTCAGGGCGTTCAGATGAAAATCGGTACCAGTGAGCAGGTTCGGGCCTATATCCGCACCGAACTGGAAAAGTGGCAACGGGTGCTCAAGGGCGAGAAGTCCTGAGCACACGCTGAAATTCTCCTCTCCCAGTCGAGTGCACTGCACGCGTCTTCGGCGCATGTCGTTTGCCCGCAACGTAGCGTGCGGAGCATGATTTCGTTTATAAACCAGCATTGCCCGACTGATCGACCGGAGTGCGTACGCATGATCACGCTGTTCTACTTTCCTTCGCCCAATCCCATCAAGGTGGCCTTGTTCCTCGAAGAGGCGGAAGTGCCGTATGAGCTTGTCGTCGTCGATACGCGCAAGGGTGATCAGCACAAGCCCGGGTTCCTGAGCGTCAATCCTAACGCCAAGACCCCGGCGATCATGGACGGCGATGTGCGTGTTTTCGACAGCAACGCGATCCTGCTGTATCTGGCCGAAAAATACGAGCAGTTCCTGCCCCCGGCCGGCAAGGCCAACCGGGCTGAGCTTCTGTCGTGGCTGATGTTCGTCGCAACCGGTATCGGGCCCTATTGCGGGCAGGCGGTCCACTTCAAGCACCACGCCCCCAGTCCGGATCCCTACGCGGTCAATCGCTATGATTTCGAGGCCTGGCGTCACTGGAACATCATCAACGAGCACCTTGCGAACCGTCGCTACATGGTTGCCGAAACCTACACGATTGTCGATATGTCGGTTTGGGGATGGGCGCGCATGATTCCCTATGTACTCGGCGCGGATGCGCTGGCCCGTTTGCCCCATGTCAAGCGCCTTCTCGACGAAATCAGCGCGCGACCGGCGGCCCAGAGGGCTGAGGATATCAAGACGCAACATGCGTTCAAGACCGAGATCGACGAGGATGCGCGCAAGAATCTCTTCCCTCAGAACGCGCGCCTTGGTTAAAGCGCGAGAATCGATGCGATGACGGATTCGGGTTGGTACGCCAAGCCAACCCGAACCGTTAAGGCGAGTTCCTTCGGATCGAGAGGTTCTTGCAGCGCGATTGCGCGCTCGAGCACGGCCAGGCCGGCCTCGGAGTATTCGCCAGCGCGCTGTTCGCGCCGGGCCACTCGCGCGCGCAGTGCGTCGGCGGGGATATTCATGGTGATGATGTGCGCCTGCGCGCCGCACCGCTGAGCCAGATCAACAAATTCCGCTCGCCGGTTTCGGTCGGCAAATGCTGCGTCGACAATCACCGACTGGCCGGCACGCAGCAACGTTTGCGTCAGATCGCGCAGTCTGCCGTACGTTGCTTCGCTCGCCACCGGGGTATAGATTCCCTCGTCCAGAGGTGAATCGCTGCGCTGGGTCGCTGCCAACCCGGCCAGGCGTTTGCGCTCAACGTCCGAATGCAGGCACACCGCAGCCAGCGCCGGGGCGATTTGGGCCGCGACAGTCGTCTTGCCCGATCCCGGCAGGCCGTGCATCAGGATCATCCGCAGAGGTTGGACGCGCACATAGGACTCCGCCAATTCGATATATCGGTGAACCAGGCGATCATCGCAAGCGCGTTCTTCGCGCGAAATGCCGGATTGGTGTAGCCGGAGCGCGTTCACGGCCGCCCGCACCAGCGCACGGTACTGCTTGTACAGTGGCAGCAGCGCAAGCCCGCCGTAGTCGCCTGTGGCGACCAGGTATCGGTCGAGGAACCGGCTGGCCAGCGCAAACTCGCGACGGCTTTCAAGATCCATCAGCAGGAACGCAATATCGTTGAGCGTGTCGATCCAGCGCAGACTGTCGTTGAACTCAATACAGTCAAACAGTAGCGCATCGTCATTGAACCAGACCATGTTCGCCAGGTGGAGGTCGCCATGACATTCGCGCACTGCGCCGGCCCGACGTCGCCCGTCAATCAGTGATGTCAGCCGGTCGCAGGCCGCATTGCTCCAGCGTTCCAGGGCGTCGATGCGCTGCGCCTGCGAGGGTTCGGTCAGATCGCGCAGGGTACGGAAGTTGACTGTCAGGGTTTCACGCAGAGATTCGACCGACCCGAACGGTGACGCAGGATCGGCGCGCGCCGCCGTCTGGTGAAACTGGGCAACTGTGGATGCAAATGCGTCGATCTCCCGTGTGCTGAGCGAACCCGCCGACTGCAGGTGATCGAGTCGTCCGGATTCCGGGAACCGCCTCATCCGCACGGCGGTCTCGATCGATGGGGATGCTCCCCAGACGGGCCGTTGCGGCGAAGATCCGAATCCCACCAGGTCGAGATAGATTTGCCCGGCAAACCGCTGGTTTAGTCGAAGCTCCTGCGCGCAATAGCGCCGGCGCAATGCCGGCGTCGAGAAGTCAAGAAATCCGAATTTCACCGGCTTCTTCAGTTTGTACGCGTATTCGCCAGCGAGAAATACCCACGAAATATGCGTCTCGATGACCTCAACGCGATCGACCGGGTGCGGATAGAAGGCCGGGTCGCGCAAGGCCAGCAGTAATGCGGAACTGACTTCGACGCTCACATCCTGATTTGTTGGGCCCATCGTGGCCAGCCTTTATTGACAAATCATGTTTGAGTGCTTTCGATCAAAGTTAGCACTAAACCACGCCGAGACGGGCCGGATTCCAGGCCCCAAGCTGCCTGATCCGCGGTAATTTGCTTTCGCTGTGCGTTCAAAAATATGCATTCATCGTATTGGCAAATGTAAAGTTTTTCTGAGATAATCCCATGAATACATTAATATAAAATACGCCAATCCACACAATTGTTTAGAAAATACTATGCATTCAGAGGCTTCGTTTCGTTCGCTGGACAGTGACGACCTGATGTTCTCACCTGTATTGAAAGCGGGTCGCTGCTGTGGGCGGCAAAGTTTGCAGAGGGGCTCGGCTTGAGGCTCGCCACTGCCGATTTAACCCATTCGCGCCTGCCCGAAGCCGCTAAGACGGCAGGGCATTCGACTGACAGGCGTCATCGGGTCCACAGTATTCGCGATTACGTCACAGAGGTAGAGGCGCGATTTCCAACGCTGGACGAATTGAGCCGGGTGTTCGGGCGTTCTGCCCGCACTCTGAATAATGAATTTGCCGCGGAATTTGGCGAGACGATCTTCGATTACATGACCAACCACCGGTTGATGATGGCGCACGAGGCGATCCTCACCAGCGATGTTGCCCTGAAAAAAGTCGCTGATACGCTTGGCTACACCCACGTCAATAATTTCAGCGCCGCGTTTCGGCGCAAATTCGGCTGCTCGCCAGGTTCACTGCGTCGCAGACGCACTGCCTGTGCAGGGCCAGACTTGGTTCTAGGCGACTGAGTGAGGAGTTGTCTTGCGTCGAATCAGTTCAGGCTTCTGGCCACAACGTGATCCCTGCCAGTATTCTTCGCTTCGTAGAGCGCGGCATCAGCGAGTTGCATGATGTCGTCAACAAGGACTGCGCTCACTGTGGTCGCCGTGGCGATGCCAATACTGACCGTGACTGGAATTTGCTGGCGACCCGCCGGCAGGCACTGATAAATAACCGGATGCGCGGCGGCAGCCAGCCGCAGCTTCTCGGCGACAATCATCGCCTGATCGCTCGTCGCGTCATTGAACAAAACACAGAACTCCTCGCCGCCTATGCGCGCGAGCATATCGGATGACCGCACAAACTTTTCCCACCGGCGAGACAATTCGATCAGCACGTCGTCTCCGGCGTCGCGGCCATAACTGTCATTGATCACTTTGAAGAAATCCAGATCAATCATCAGCACCGACACCGGGCGGACCCCCTCGCGCTCAACCTTCAGTATCCTGTCGGCAAACGCGGCAAAAGCGCGCCGGTTCGGAAGCCCTGTCAATTTATCGGTATTGACGTCGGAGGACAGTTCTTCATTGATGCGCGCGAGATTTTCGCGCAGCCGACGTTCGCGTTCCGCGGATTCCGCGCGTGCGATGGCGTCAGTAATGTCAGTATAAAGTGCGACGTAACGCGAGACTCGTCCCCAGACATCCTTGAACGGCACGATCGTGGCCTGCAGCCAGTAGGTATTTCTGCCTTTGGTGACGTTTTTGAAGGTTCCTCGCCAGATATGGCCGGCGCTCACCGTCGTCCAGAGATTTCGATAAAAGTCTTTGGGATAAAACCCCGAGTTGAACATCCGGTGGTTCTTCCCGATGATTTCCTCGCGCGAGTACCCAGAGGTGTCGATAAACGCCTGATTGACATGCGTGATCGTGCCGTCAGGATCGGATTCGCTGACGATCAGATGCGCCCCCACGGCACGCAGCTGGTTTGCCAGTTCAGTGGCCGATGATTCATAGCGGGAATACCAATGAAAAAGGTAGCCCACCAGGATCAGCGAGCAAAGGCTGAGGATCGACGCAACCCCGGTCAGCCAGTCGGTGATTTCCGAACCCTGACCGACGCACTGGCTGGTGGAGTTCAGACACCGGCGAACAATCTCCACGCCCCACATCTCGCAGCCCCAGATGGCGCTGAGCAGCACGATCAAAAGGACCGCGAGAAAAAAACGGAATCGCTTCGGTGCGATCCGCTTCCTGGAGTCGATGTCCGGATTGATGTTGAGCAAAGTGGCGAGACTGAGTGGCGTCGATGAATTTCCAAGCGCCGATCATACCCGCACGGAATGAGTTGTCGTGGTAACAAGATCAATTAATTATGTCTATCAAACTATGTCTGGATGAGCGTGTTCGAGGTTCAGCCAGACCGGGTCGCCGCTGGCAGAGTGTCGCCGTCTCCGGCGGGTGCTCATCAATTCGTGCTTGCCGCTCTTGCAAGGGGGGCGCAATCGTCCTCGCGAGGATATACTGGGCTCAATGTCCAACCTCGGTACTCCACGTGAAAAAACTGATCGTTCTCCTCGTTTTTTTTCTCGGTTCACTGGCTACCGCGCATGCCGAGGATCCACCCGTTTATACCTATGACCAATACGGACGACTCACCTCGTGCCCCGCCATGTATGAAGGTGCTTGTACTGGGAAGCGTGAGGTGGCCTGTCCCGCGCAATCTGCCCGTACCGGCGTGATCCTCGCGATCGGACAATCGCAAGCCGCCAATACCGGTGCAAAACGTGTAGTCACTCAATTCCCTGACAGGGTGGTGAACTATTTTGGTGGCAAGTGTTTCGTCGCGTCGTCGCCGCTGTTGGGGGCGAGCGCACCCGAGGGTGAGTTCATTACGATGCTTGCGGACGACCTGATCAAGAGCGGTACCTATCAGGCTGTCGTGATCCTGGCTGCCGCGATTCACGGCACAGAGATCGCGCGATGGAAGGCCGGCGGGGACTTGAACGGAATGCTGCTGCAATGGCTGTCGACAGTAAAAGGCAAGTACCGTATCACTGATATTGTCTGGCACCAGGGCGAGAGCGATTACGGTCAGGGTAAGAACCCTCAAGCCTATGCGGCGGACTTCAATTCAATGCTGGGGTCGCTGCGGGGTATCGGTGTCAATGCCCCGATTTTCATTGGCGTGACGACCTACTGCGGAACACAAATCCCCTGGACGGCTGACAATCCGATCGCGCTTGCGCAGAAGCAACTTGCCGATCCTGGCCGCAAAATCTATGTCGGAGCCAACTCCGATCAGTTGCTGACCAAGGCCGACCGTCGCGAAGACGCGTGTCACTTTGCCGAATCCGGTCAGCGCAAGGTGGCTGCCGCTTACGCCGCAGCGATCACGCGCGTTCAGCGTGCAGCGAAGTAAGTCTATTTCGTCCCGAGACTCTATTTCTTCCCGAGACTCTATTTCTTCCTGAGCTGTTGCACCATTGGCATTTCTATCAACGCTTTGGTGATCGCTGCGCTCCAGAGCTTGTAACCCGCCGGTGCGTAGTGTTGCCCGTCGAGCGTGCGCCACTCGGCCGGTTTGGAAAACTTCAGTGAATCGATGTAGCCGCAGGGCGCGACGTTTTGCGAAAAGAACTTGGACAGTTCTTCCGTGCGCTTCTGATTCTTGAAATAGCTACCGCCTTCGGAACCGTACGCAGGGCCTACCCAAACGCACGTCGTCTTGGTGGATGCAATTTCCTTGGTCAGGTCGGTGACTGACTTCCAGGCCCACGCACGGGGGAATACATCCTTGTCATAGGACCCCATCGTGTCGCCGATGATAATCAGGATCAGGTCGGGCTTGTCCTTGGCAATGAGCTGCTTGATCGGCGTTGTTTCTCCGCTTCCGGTACGGAATACGCCTTTTTCTCCGCTGCGGCGTTCAGCGCTGCATTTGACTGTGATCGTCTTGAGCCAATCAGCTGCATGAGCACCACATGCGCCGATTGCGTGCACCTTGGCACCTTGGGCGGTCAGATCATCCACGAGAGGATTGATCAGGTGATCATCGAAGGACATGTGGCTTTCGCCGATGATCAGCATCGCGATACCAGCCAGGGCAGCAGCGGCCATAGGATTTTCCTCAGTTTTCGACGGGGTGAGTAAATCAAAGGATTATTGTACAACCCTGCGCATACAACGAATGTTGTATGGTTGATGCGAGGGAGTGATTCGCTTTGCACGGAAAATTCTGATCAGGCCGTTTCAATGGAATACAGACGCGAAATCGACGGGCTGCGGGCACTTGCGGTGTTACCCGTCATCCTGTTTCATGCCGGTTTCGTCACTTTTAGCGGCGGGTTCGTCGGCGTCGACGTCTTCTTCGTCATTAGCGGCTACCTCATCACGACGATTATCCTGCATCAACTGGGGCAGGGAACCTTTTCGTTGGCTGGCTTTTACGAGAGGAGAGCAAGACGCATCCTGCCCGCGCTCTATTTCGTCATGCTTTGCACGCTGCCGTTTGCCTGGTTCACGATGGTGCCGGTTGAACTGATTGAATATTCAAAAAGCCTGATCGCTGTACCTCTCTTTGTGTCGAATGTGGTGTTCTGGTTAGATGCTGGATATTTTCAGACCGCGTCCGAACTCAAACCATTGCTTCATACCTGGAGCCTGGCGGTTGAAGAGCAATATTATGTTTTGTTCCCGCTGTTCATGCTGCTGGCCTGGCGATGGTGCAAAAAGTGGCTCGGTCCGATGCTGCTGGTGGTTGCCCTGGCCAGCCTCATCGTTGCGCAGTGGGCATCCCAGGCGCGGCCGTCGTTTGCGTTCTACATGCTGCCGACGAGAGGTTTCGAGATTCTGATCGGCGCGCTGATTGCCTTGTCTTTGAACCAAAAACACAGCGCGTTCGAAAGGTACAGAGCACATCCGATCTACCGGCCAACCAGCGAGTCTGGCAGCCTGTGCGGACTTGCTCTGATCATTTACGCAATTTTTGCGTTCAATAAAAGCACGCCTTCGCCCAGCTTTCATACGCTGATACCGACACTGGGGACGGGATTGATTATCGTGTTTGCGAGCCAGCACACGATCGTCGGAAAATTGCTGGGATGGAAACCGCTGGTAGGAATCGGGTTAATCAGCTACAGCGCGTATCTTTGGCATCAGCCCTTGCTCGTGTTTGCCAGGCTCATAAGCATCGATCATCCATCCACTGCGACATTACTGCTGTTGTGCGTATTATCGCTGGTCGCCGGTTTCCTGAGTTGGCACTACGTCGAGAAGCCTTTTAAACATAAAAATCGCGTGAGTCGCGCAAATGTTCTCAAATGGTCTTTGCTCCTTACCGGCGGGTTCATACTGACTGGAATGATTGGCGTCAGGAACCATGGTTTCCCGGGCAGAATCGCCATTCCGGCGGAAGTGGCAAGTTCCATTAAGGGGCATGAAATCAGAAAGGAATGCGATCTGAATTACAACTGGATCGGAACAAATATTGATTTTTGTAACCTTGGGAACAGCGCTGAAAAGAAGATCAGCATCGCGATATTCGGAGACAGTCATTCAATTGCTATCCTGCCGGTATTTGATGCTGTCGGCAAAGAGCTTTCACAGAAATACACGCATATCGGAGTAGGCGGATGCCCCCCGCTCATGGGAGTCGACGTCGCGAGGGGGCATTACGCACCCGGGGTTTGTGAAAATCTGGCTCAAAGGGAATATGACTTTGTAAAGTCGAATGGCATCAAGAATGTATTTCTGATCGGACGCTGGTCTCTTTATACCGATGGAGACAAATATGGCCATGGCGTTTTCTATCTGACAAGCAATAAAAATTCACGTGTCGACAAGGCGACCAGCAGGATCAATTTTGCGGAGTCGCTGAAAGCAACCGTCGAGAAGTATCAGGGACTCGGCGCCCGGGTGTTTGTCATGTCACAGGTGCCCCAGCAAAATGTGAGCGGAGCGTCTCTGTATACAAAGCTCTACTGGCGAAATATTGCCGACAAAACGAAGGTTATAAAGTCCGCCTCGGTTTCCAGGTCGGAACATCGGTCGTTGCAGGCATTTAATCGCAGTGTGATTCAATCAGTTCAAAAGGATACGGGGTTTACCTTTGTCGATCTTGATGATCTGTTTTGTGACGATGAAAAATGCCACGTTGGCGATGACGTCAGGTCAAAGTATCTGGACGAAAATCACCTTTCGATTCCCGGGGCGATGTCTCTGCGGGATGTGATCAGACGACTGATCGCTGACAAATAACCGATCCGATTGCCGGCGGTCTGCGTGAAACAAGGCTTGAGCGTCGCTTCCTGTTGCATGCCATAAAAAAGCCACGAGGCGGACAGATTGCGGCGCAGCATTTCCTGTCAGACCCCCAATAGAACAATCGGGGCTACCTCTTTAGCTGCAAGGTAACGCACCAGCGCCTGGCCGGTTCCGTAACGGCCCACGCCATGGTTGGCGACATCGCGTAAAACAGTCACCGAATGCTGCGATACATGACGACCGCCGCTACCGGCGTCGACCGGTGTGACAATAAAACATAAATAGTTGATAAATACTATTAAAATGTAATAAAAATACCATCAACTATAGTGAGGTAAACTGTTTTAAAATTTTTTATATACTATTTCAATTCAGTTTTAATGATCCATATCAACGTCTTTTCGCCGCGGAGTGTCCCCTTGCGCGCGGATCGCTTATTGAGTGCGGCGGTGATCAGGCTAACAGCATGAATCGGTGGCGCTTTCAACCTGCGAGCGTTATCCACTCGGGCGACATGTCTCATTGAAGTCAAGGGTACTCGTTCTGAAAAATAATCACGTTCGCGTCCAAAACAGATCCCTTAAGGCACCTCATGGCTGAATTCAGCCAAGCGGCGGTAACACACTCGAAAGAGGGGCAGGCGCTCTTGCGAAAAATGGGGCGCCTGATGATCGCTGTCGGGCTGGTGATCACTCTGGTGAATCTTGTTTCGGCAATTGGGTTACGCCCCGGCGGGATCGCGCTGGTGCTGGTGGGCGCGGCCCTCGTTGCTCTCACGCGAGTGGGGCAATACGGCTGGGCAGCCCAGACGTTTTGCTGGGGGCTGCTGTTCGTCAGCATCGTTGGCGCTTTCGCCAGTCAGGGCGTCGGCAGCGTTTCGTGGGTGGCATTGCCAATTGCCGCGATCCTGAGCGGGTGGCTTCTCAGCAGACGAGCTGCCAGTTTTTTCGTTACGGCGGGGATCGCAAGCCTTCTGGCATTATTCGGCATTCAAATCAACGGGTATCCATTCACCGGCGTGTCATCGCCAGTCGTTGTTGCTTTTGCTCTGATCGCCGCCACACTTGTTTCGGTGTTGATCGGCCGGGCCACTGCTGAAGCTTATCGGGTGCAACTCCATCGGGTCGGACGCTCGGAAGCTGCGCTTGCGGATGCACAGGCGCTGGCTCGAATCGGCTCGTGGACGATGGATCCTTTCACCAGGAAGGCGGAGTGGTCGACTCAGGCGCATCGGATTTTCGGTATCCAGCCTTCAGGTCTGGTCGAATACGCACAATTTCTTGAACGGGTGCAACCAAGCGATGTGGCCTTGGCCGAGGCAGTTTGGGAAGCGGCCGGGCGTGGCGAAGCCACTTGCGAAAACACTTATCGAATCAAAGTAGGGCAGCAGGTCAAATGGATTCGCACCATTGCCCAGTTCGTCTATGACGAGAACGTCAAGCTGAATGGGATATTTGGCACGCACCAGGACATCACTGAGCAGAAAGAGGCGCAGGACCAAATCGAATCGCTTGCTTACCACGATCCGCTGACCGGTTTGCCAAACCGCGTGTTGGCCCGCAAACGTCTTGATCAGGCGCTGATCGCTGCCGCCCGCCACAATCACCATGTTGCCGTGCTGTATCTTGATCTGGACGATTTCAAGCATGTCAATGACAGGTATGGCCACAATACCGGTGACTTGCTGCTGAAGGCCATCGCCGAACGCGTGCGTTCATGTCTGCGTGCCGAGGATTCTCTATCACGCCTGTCGGGCGATGAGTTCATGGTTATCCTGCCGCGCGCCGATTCAGAGCGCTTGATCTCGCAAGCATGCGTTCGCCTGGTGGCGAGTTTGGAGTCACCGTTTGAGGTCGATCGCGTACAGTTGTTTTGCTCTTTTTCAATTGGCGTCGCGGTTTATCCGCAGAGCGGAACTGATTGCGAAACCTTGATGCGCAATGCCGACACCGCGCTTTACGAAGCGAAAAGGCAAAAAGGGGGCTACCGCTTTTTCGAACAGGAAATGAATACTGCGCTGGTCCACTACCTGGAGACTCGGGATTGTTTGCGGCTGGCACTTGAGCGGGGTGAGTTCGAACTTTATTACCAGCCGCAAATCGACCTCAGCACCGGCCAGATCAGTGGGGTCGAAGCGCTGGTGCGCTGGAACAGCCCGGATCGCGGTCTGCTGCTTCCCCAGCAATTCATCAACATCGCGGAGACCAGCGGGTTGATCGTACCCCTCGGGCGCTGGGTGTTGGGAGAGGCCTGTCGGCAGGCGGCCGCCTGGTGGGCCGCGTCTGTTCCGTTCCAATCCATGGCGGTCAACCTGTCCTCTCTGCAGTTTAATCAGGGTCAAGTGGAGAGCGATGTGTCTGAAGCGCTTCAGGATAGCGGACTTGCACCTGCGCTTCTGGAACTTGAGCTAACCGAGTCCACACTCTTGCAATATGACCACTCTGTCCTGGATACCGTTGCGCGCTGGAAAGCCAAAGGGATCCGTGTGGCGATCGATGACTTTGGTACTGGCTACTCGAATCTGTCCTATCTCAAGCGCCTGAACGCCGATAAGCTGAAAATTGACAGGAGCTTCGTCCTGGATCTGATACAAAGCCACCAGGACAGGGCAATCGTCCAGGCGATCGTACAAATCGGACGCAGCCTCGGATTGCACACGACGGCTGAAGGTGTTGAGAATCCTGCCGCCTCAGCGCTGCTGCTGAGCATGGGTTGCGATTCGGCTCAGGGCTACTATTACGGGGAGCCAATGCCAGCTTTGAAATTTGAACAATGGCTCACTGCGTATCTCACGCCGTCGTGACCGCTGATTTCACTGAATGGTGGCGTTGCAACTCCGGACCCATGCTCTCGCTGGCTGGATCAAATGCAACCACCCGATTTCTGCCCAATTTCTTTGCCCGGTACATCGCCTGATCGGCTTCACGTTCAATTTCAGCCATGCTCCAGCAGTCACCGTTTTGATATGAAACTCCGATGCTCGCGGTGAGTTGCACATCGGGCTTGCCACTGACGCGGGTTCGATGGTTTTCGATTGTCAGCCGGACACGCTCTGCCATGAGCATGGCGCCAGCCACATCCGTATTGGGCAAGAACATTGAAAACTCTTCACCACCCACCCGGCCAAGGAAGTCGGAGTCCCGTTTCGCGCGGGTCATGCGATCCGCGACGTTTTTAAGTACCTGATCCCCCATCTGATGACCATGCTCATCATTAATGAGCTTGAAATAATCCAGATCAATAAACAGGATGGAAAACGGCTGATGTGATCGTTTAGATAATCGAATTTGAGTGTCACATAATTCGTAGTACGCCCTCGAATTAAGCAGCCCGGTTAAAGGGTCGTGGCGGGCGAAAATCAACAGTTCCGCATACAGGCGATTGAAGAAGGTGCTGAAAATATGAAACAGGACACCGTTTAACGCGAGCGCAAGAGAACATGTCGTTAGCGCATTTGGCGAATAAGGTCTGGAAAGAAACGGGTTGAGGACGATCAGAAGCAGCACCGAAGCCATGGCGGAGATGACCCCGGCACGGCGGCCCAGCAGGATATAGGTGCCGCCGATGAGTAAAAAGAACCACACCACACGCAATTCGTCTTGTGGCACGAAAATAAGAGCCGCAGTGAATTGCGCAAAATTTTGAATCACAATCAACCGGGCGATCAACTCAAATCTGTCGGGCTTGTTGATCAGTGCAAGTAGCATCGCGGCACAGGCAACGACGGAAACAACCGTGATTTCAACCTGAGGGCTACCGACCACGTTGATCTTCGTAGCGTCAGCCGCCACGAACAAGGCATTGAAGACAATGCCGGTCCAAAGAATTGCCCGCAGCAAGGCAATTTGCAGATGACGTATGTCTTTGTCGATGGAACCCGTGAGCATCTATTTAACTAAAGCGAATAAATTGCGAAAGCGACCCTTCTCGGGCAGTTGAGTGCGCGAGGGCGCCTGGTCGCGGAAGGCCTCGCCTGGAGCTCGATTCCCCTTCGGTTATCACCCGAAGTGAGTTTGAATCTGACCTTCCAGCAGTTTTCGCACAGCATACTCATCGCACATGGCCAAGCGATCAAAGGCTTCTCTGGCGATGGGGTTGAAGGCGGCCAGTACGTTCGGATCGAAATGACTTCCTGAGTCCTTGTTCAGGATCGCCATCGCCGCGTCAAAACCCATGGGTTCTTTGTAGGGCCGCTTGGAACACAACGCGTCAAAGACGTCAGCCACCGCAAAGATGCGGGCAGCGAGCGGTATGGCCTCACCTGCCAGTTGGCGGGGGTAGCCTGATCCGTTCCATTTTTCGTGATGGCCCGCCACTACCGCGTATGCACCATCCAGCCACCCGATTCCAGAGACAATTTCTTCACCTTGCATCACATGCGTGCGCATGATTTTGAATTCTTCGTCGTCAAGCTTGCCGGGCTTCAGCAGAATCGAATCCGAAATGCCGATCTTGCCCACGTCGTGCAGAAAGCTGCCGATGATCAGCGATTGCATCTCCACAGAGTTCAACCCAAGTCTTTCCGCGATGCGCGCAGCGATCCATGCCACGCGGTAGTTGTGCGCACCGGTGTCCGAATCCCGCTTTGCCACTGCGCGGCCGAGGGCTTCCATGATCGAAATATGAGAATCAAGAACCTCCCGCGCCTTTCGCTCGTTATCGGCCGACAAATGAACGACGACCGGATAAATCGCTGCGCCACAAAGCAACGATGCAAGGACGACCATCAAGGCAGCACTCAGCGCGTTAGAGATCATTTGCTGGTGCTGCCAATCCGGCACCACGCGTACGCCTTCGAAATATCCTGTAATGCCGCCAGTCTTGCCGTCAGAGGACGCATGCAGCGGGACGAAAATGCGCAAAATCCATCGGCTGTCTCCCAATTTAACGCTCAGATATGACGCGCTGGTGTAGGCTGGGCGACCGTGTTTTGGGAGCAGATTTTCGATCGCCTTGCCCTCCTCGGACATTGCTGTGGCGAGCTTGGCACCCGTCGCGTCGTAGATCTCGACGATGTCGAAAATGCCACCGGAAATAATGTCGGCGGCTTCGGCGGCATGCTCTTTTGCATCCGGTTGCCCAAGTTCAACTGCGTCAAAACGACCCAAGAGTCGCCGGGTTTCCTCGATTGCAAGCGAAACCGTGGCCTCTTCTGCGTGCTCTTGGGCGACAAGCCAAGCGAGCGGGCTCGCGACAGCGGCGAGCACGATACTGACTGCGGCAATTCGAATGGCAGTGCGTTTTTTGAAAGAGTTCATGGACGACCTGTGCGTACGGCTGATGCACGCGCCAGATTAACTGCCCAGCGAGTGTTGGGCTATTTTAATGAGTTCCTCAGGCGGAAGCGATCCGACCCGCCTTGCGGCCGTGGCAGTCCTTAATCGATGCCCTCAATGAATAACGCCGTGCGTGGTGTGGCCGGCCTTAATGCTGGCGCACTTGTGGCAGGGCTTCAACTTCGGAGCGGGCAAACAGAAAGCCTTGAAAAAGGTAGATCCCCAGTTCTTTCAGTCGCGCCAGTTGGGCCTCTGACTCGATGCTCTCGGCAATCACCTGAATGCCGAGATCTGCACATATAGCCAAGACCCCCTTGACGATTGAGCTGCGCACTTGATCCTGGTGAATGTCGTGCACGAACGTGTCACTGAGCTTGATAAAGTCCGGACGAAATTCCGTGAGCAAGTTAAGTCCCGCATAGCCATCACCGAAATCGTCAATGGCCGTCTTGAATCCCAGTCGCTGGTACTGCCGCACGATGTTTGTCAGGTGCTGCCTGTCGACAATTTCCTGGTTTTCGGTGAATTCGAAAATGATCCGGTTCGTGGGAAACCCCAGCCGCGTTGCCGCATCAAGCGTCTTGCGAATACATGCGGAGGGTTCAAGCACGGCTTTCGGCAGAAAGTTGATGCTCAGAAAGCAGGGAATGTGCAGTTGCGCGGCCAACTCAATCGCTCTGACTCGGCATGCTTGATCGAAGTGGTAGCGGTTTGAATCGTTTACCTTGGCCAGAACGGCCGTCGAGGTGTCATCAAGGTTGTGACCGCGCACCAGCGCTTCGTAGGCGAAAACCGTGTTGTCGCGAATATCGACGATCGGCTGGAAAGCCATGGTGAAGTCGATGTGATTGCCTTCATGTTCACGACAACGGCCGCAAGAACGATCATTTTTATTTGAGCTATCGGTCAATTGCTGCCTCAGATCCAAGTGCGCCAGCCTACCTTAACACTGGCCAAAGTGATACGCAACAAGGTGTCACAAACACTGATCTGAAAAGTCGGTGCCCAGGGTGGATCGCCTTGAACATTTCCCCATGCCAGAACGGACTGAAATAATCGAGACGTCATTGATCAGGCCCTTGGGATAAAATGCTCAGATGACCTTTGGAATGATTGGAATTG
>JADZBO010000060.1 GCA_020851995.1 Burkholderiaceae bacterium | reverse complement strand
GACGCCACGCCGGAAGCGGCGATGGCAATCCTGAGATCGGACTGCATGCCGACGCTTTCATGCGCCCCCGCCTGACTTTCGCCGGACAACCCTCTGACCCCCAAGCACACAATGCAAGACGCCAACCCACTCATTCAGCGCTTCGGACTGCAACCTCATCCCGAAGGTGGCCATTACCGCGAAATGCATCGCGCGCCGCATCGCGTGCATTCGCCCCATCACGGGAATACGCGCCACGCCTACACCTCGATTTATTTTTTGCTGACTCCCGGTCAGTATTCGGCATGGCATCGGATCACGTCGGACGAAACCTGGTTCCACCATGCGGGTGGCGACGTTCTGATCCTTTACTTCGATACGTCGGGCGTCCTGCGCACACAGACACTCGGAACAACCTCCGGTGATATGCAGTTCACGATTCCGGCAAACACCTGGTTTGCTGCGAGACTCGTGGACGCGAAATCCTACTGCTTCGTCAGTTGCGTGGTGGGTCCGGGCTTCGAATTCGCAGACTTTGAACTGGCCTCGCGCGATGCGCTGCGGGGGGAGTTTGGAACGACGCCCGAACACTGTACCGCTATCGATGCCCTCTGCCGATAGTGCACGACTCCTGCCCGGCCGGCTTGCCCGCCCTTCAGATAAGGTGAATAATCGGCTGCACTACAAAAGGCACACCGGCTAGCTAAGGCTCGTGCCAACAACCATAACAACGATTACAGGGGGAGCCCGGGATGTCTGGTACTGATTGCGCGCTATTGAGTCCGTTCAAAATCCGGGATACCGTATTTCCGAACCGCGTCGTCCTCGCCCCCATGATGCAGTGCAGGGCGATCGATGGCCACATGTCGGACTGGCATCTGGTGCATTACGGCAAATTCGCGCTTGGAGGCTTCGGCACTGTCATGACCGAGGCCGTCGCGGTCGAACCGGGCGGGAGAATCTCCTACGGCTGCCCCGGGCTCTGGTCTGATGACCATATCCCCATGCTGCGCCGCATCGTTGATTTCGTGCACTCGCAAGGCGCGCTGGCCGCAATTCAGCTGGGACACTCGGGTCGAAAGGGATCATCACACCGCCCCTGGGAAGCCAACTACGGCCCGATCACTCCTGCCGACGCTCTGCCCGGAGAAGGCCCCTGGCCACTTGTGGGTCCGGTGGCCAAACCCGTAACCGAGGGTTCCCTTGCCCCACATGCGCTGACGGTCGAAGAAATCCGCGCCATCGTCGTCAAGTTTGGAGAAGCTGCGCGACGCGCGGATGAAGCCGGCTTTGACATGATTGAGATTCACGGCGCTCACGGTTACCTGATCGCAAGCTTTCTGACCCCGCTGGTCAACGAACGCACCGACGAGTATGGCGGCGATCGCACGGGAAGAATGCGTCTCGCCCTCGAAGTCACGCGCGAGATCCGCGCCAACTGGCCGGCCGGCAAGGCACTGTTCTTCCGCGTTTCGTCCGAGGACGGCGGTGGCCCGGGCGGCTGGAGCGTCGAAGACTCGGTTGCACTTGCCAGGGAACTGCATCAGGCCGGGGTCGATGTCGTGGACTGCTCGTCGGGCGGATTACGCAGTTCCGCCGTCCTGCAGAACAACGCCCGCGGTCTCGGCTTCCAGGTGCCCTACGCCGACCAGATTCGACACGACGCCAGTCTGCCCACCATGGCGGTCGGCCTGATCCTCGACGGACAGCAGGCCGAGGCGATATTGCGCGAGGACCGGGCGGATTTCATCGCCATCGGACGCCAGGCCATGTACGACCCGTTCTGGGTACACCACGCCGCGCAACAACTGCAGACCGATCCGCAGTTCAACCAGTGGAACCAATCCGCGGGCTGGTGGCTGCAAAGACGCGTCGGGACGCTCAAACTGGCCGGATGCCGGGCTGACGGCACAAGGGCTGAGGCCTGATTTATGATGCAAGGATTCAATAAAAACTCTCAAACAGAAATGGAGACACTATGAGCAGCCAAAAAACTTGTAATCAGACCCGCCGCCGACTGGTCGCACTGGCGGGCATGGGCGGGATTGCGCTCGCGGGAGGCCGAACGGCCTTCGCGGCCGACTATCCGACAGGCCCAGTCAAGATAGTGGTTCCCTTTCCGCCAGGCGGAACCGTCGACACCCTCGGACGCGTCATTGGCCCAGCAATCGGCACTGCGATCAACCAACAGGTCATCATCGAAAACAAGGGTGGTGCAGGCGCAACGATTGGGGCTAATCTGGTCGCTCAATCCGCACCGAACGGCTACACCATTCTGCTGAACGCGGCCAACCAGATCATCACGCCGCTGATCGCCATGACCACCCCCTACGATCCGGTGAAAGATTTCACGTCGATCTGCTACATCGGCTATGTGCCTCAACTGGTCGTCGTGCGCAGCGAATCTCCTGTAAAAACGTTTGAAGAATTCGTCGCGATGGTTCGCGCCAAACCGGGTCAGTACACCTGGGCGACTTCAAGCCTCGGGACGACAGGCCACCTTGCCGAAGAAATGATCAATCAGCAGGCCGGATTGAATATGCCCGTCGTAGGCTACCGCGGAGGCGGCCCGGCGCTGACCGACACGATCGCCGGTCACACGACCGCGATGGTCGAGCCGGTTCCTTCGGCAATTCCGCACGTGCGCGCAGGACGCCTGCGAGTACTGGCGGTAACAAGCCCAAAACGCGCGTCAAGCTTGCCCGATGTCCCCACCGTCGCGGAAAGCGGGCTCCCTGGCTTTGCCCTGCCCTCCTGGTACGCGCTCTGGGGCCCCGCCAATCTGCCTGCGGACGTCACGCAGACCTTGTTCGAGGCCACTCAGCGTGCCCTGAAAGCGCCAGCCACCCGCGAGAAACTCGCCAACATGGCGTTCGAGACAATCGCCGGCTCCCCCCAGGAGCTCAACGAAGTCATGCGCATTGAAACTGCCAAGTACGCGGCCATCGTCAAGCAGGCCAACATCAAGGTTTAGCAGGACGTTTCGCCCGGGGCTCTGCCACGCGGGCATTCGGGCATTGAACAAAGGAATACTTTATGTCGAAAAAAATTGCAGTGGTCGGTATTGGTCAGATGGGAGCCGGCATGGCGAAATGCCTGACGCAGGCCGGTTATGACGTGCTGGGCTACGATGTCAGCGAGAAAAGCCGCCAGGCGGCAGCTGCGCTGGGGGTAGCCACCAGCGACAATCTGGCGACAGCACTGAGCGGCAGACACATCATCCTGTCGAGCCTGCCAAACGCAGCGATCACGATACAGGCCTGGACGGGTCCAGACGGGATACTGGCGCACGCGGAACCTGGCTCGATTGGTATCGAACTCAGCACCATTGACCCGGAAACCATGCGCACGGTTGCACAGGCCGCCAAGGCCAAGGGCGTTCGCATGATTGACGCGCCCGTGAGCGGAGGCCCGGACGAGTGCGCCAACGGGACGCTGGTCATCATGACTGGCGGTGATCGTGAGGACATCGATTCGGTTGACGACGTGCTGAAGGTGCTCGGTTCGTCGTACCACTACACTGGCATCATCGGCACCGCCAAGGCCGTCAAGCTGGTCAACAACATGATGTCGATGGCCAATATCGTCGCTGCGGCGGAAGCCTTCGCTCTCGGGACAGCGGCTGGCGTTGAGCCCGAACTCCTATATTCGGTGCTTTCCCAGTCTGGCGGTAAATCGCACCATTTCACCAAGCGATTCCCCAAGGCGATTCAGGGCAATTTCGATCCGGGGTTCAAAATGGAGCTCGGCGAAAAGGACCTGGCGCTGGCGATCGAGTTCGGACGCAGTCTTTCGCAACCGACACCGGCCGCGTCCGCAGTGCGCGAACTCATGGCGCAAAGCCTCGCCTCGGGGTATCGCGGGCGCGATGTCGTCGCGATGCTTGACTTTTATAACAGGGCGCATTCGTCGCGCTAGCGTCGGGCGTCACTCCTGAACCGCACAGAACCCGCCCTCGAGCGGGTTCTGTTTTTCTACCGGGCGATGCGTTTCGTGGCTGGCGCCCGGAAATCGCACCAGCCTGACGGATAAATCGCAGAAATCTGGCGGGATAACCCGGTCACGTATTTTTCGACATATTGATTGACTTAGATTCATAATTGACCATAATTAAAATAATTGGATCAATTCACTCCAAGTATGCTGTCCAGTCTGTCGTGGATAAATAAATACAATGACACTCCAGCAACT
>JADZBO010000059.1 GCA_020851995.1 Burkholderiaceae bacterium | reverse complement strand
CTTCGCCCGGTTTGCCGTCAAGTTGAATCGAGCGTTCTTGCCCATTCCATCGCGTGGCTACCACGTGGGGGCCAAGACTGAGGCGAAGTCGGGCGAAGCCAAACGGGATGGTCACCAGCCCAGGCCGACCATCCACCGCCATCGGCACCGCGTTGCCGACATCGCCCAATCGCTTGCGCAGAATGTAGAGGGTAAATAGATCGCGGTGCGGCAAGAGCTGCCTGGCCTCGGCCGCCGGTGTTGGTACCGTCGTGTCACCGCAGGTGAGCCGTTTTGATCGTCTTCGAGACAATGGCGCAAAGCAGGCGTGACCGCTCGGATCGCGACGACGAATCGGTTCGCTGGCACAGCCTGCCAATGCCACCACGGCGAATACCGCCGGCACCATCAACCTCGTTCGACGATTCATCATCACGATCTCCTTCAGTTCACGCCTGAGAAAACGCTGCGTGCTCGCTCAGTCTCAATGCGACACCGGCTCGGGATGAGGTGGATCAGCCGAGACATCCTCGTCCACCTCGTCGGGTTTATGAACCATGCTGTACAGCAGCGGTAGCACCAGCAGGGTCAGCAAGGTGGACGACAAGATACCGCCAATCACGACCGTAGCCAGTGGGCGCTGAACCTCCGCCCCCGTACCGGTGGCGATGGCCATCGGCACGAAGCCCAAGGAGGCGACCAAGGCCGTCATCAACACCGGCCGCAAGCGTGTCAATGCCCCCTCGTGAACGGCTTCGTCCAGCGGCTTGCCTTCTTCGCGCAGGCTGCGGATATACGAGATCATCACCAGGCCATTCAGAACGGCCACGCCGGACAGGGCAATGAAGCCGACGGCTGCGGAGATCGACAGCGGGATGTCCCGCAACCACAGGGCGATGATGCCGCCAGTCAGGGCGAAGGGAATGCCCGTGAACACCAGCAGGCCGTCTTTGACATTCCCGAACATGGCGAACAGCAGGGTGAAGACCAGCAGCAGGGAGACCGGTACAACGACCTGCAGGCGCTGTGTCGCGGACTGCAGATTCTCGAACGTGCCGCCCCAACTGGTCCAGTAGCCGGTCGGGATCTTGATCTGCGAGAGCCCCTGCTCGGCTTCAGCAACGAACGAACCGATGTCGCGGCCTCGCACGTTGGCGCTGACGACGATACGACGCTTGCCGTTTTCCCGGCTGACCTGGTTGGGCCCTGGCGATACCCCCAAGGTCGCAACCTCGGACAAGGGGATGAAATGGGCTCGCCCGTCGGCCGCGCGCGGCAGCGCGATCGGTAGACGTTTCATCGCCTCGATATCGCCTCGAACACTCTCGGGCAACCTGACCTTGATGTCAAAACGACGGTCACCCTCGAACACCGTTCCCGCCTCGCGGCCCCCCATCGCGGTGGCCAGCGTCTCCTGGATATCTCCGACGTTGAGGCCATAGCGCGAACTCTTTTCGCGATCGATCTGCACGGTCAGCATCGGCAGGCCCGTGGTCTGCTCGACCTTGACCTCGGAGGCACCCGCAATCTTCTGGAGCATGGTCGAGATCGATTCCGCCGTTTTGTTCAAAACCTCCATGTCGTCGCCGAAGACCTTGATGGCGACGTCGCTTCGAACGCCGGAGATCAATTCATTGAAGCGCAGCTGGATCGGCTGCGAGAACTCGTAGTTGTTGCCCGGGATATTGTTCACCTCGGCCTGCACCGCTTGCAGCAAATCATCACGCGAGCGCGACGGGTCGGGCCAGGCGCTCACGGGCTTGAGCATGATGTAGCCGTCCGAGATATTGGGCGGCATAGGGTCCGATGCAATCTCGGCGGTGCCCGTGCGGGCGAACACACGGTCAATCTCCGGGAACTTGTCCTTCAGCGTCTTCTCGATCTGCTGCTGCATGGCGACCGATTGCGACAGGCTGGTGCCCGGGATGCGCAAAGCCTGGATGGCGAAATCCCCCTCGTTCAGGTTGGGAACAAATTCGCTGCCCATGCGAGTGGCCAGCAGCGCACTCAGCACCACCGTCACGGCGGCAAAGGTCAACACCACCGGCTTGGCGGTCATGGCCTTGCCCAGCACCGGCGTGTACCAGCGCTTAGCGATCGCCATGAGGGCGTTCTCTTTCTCGGAGACCCGCTCGCCAATGAATAGCGCCATCGCCGCGGGGATGAAGGTGACCGACAAGATCATGGCACCGAGCAAGGCGATCACGACCGTCATCGCCATCGGATGGAACATTTTCCCTTCGACACCTGTCAGGGCGAAGATGGGCAGGTAAACCACCATGATGATGAGCTGCCCGAACAGCAGCGCACGGCGCGACTCCTTGGACGCAACGAACACCTCGTGGAAGCGCTCGGCCCGCGTGAGTGGACGGCCGAAATGGGTCTGTGCATGGGCCAGGCGCCTGACACAGTTCTCCACAATCACCACCGCGCCGTCGATGATGATGCCGAAGTCCAGCGCGCCCAAACTCATCAGATTGGCACTGACCTTGTAAGTCACCATGCCGGTGAATGTGAAGAGCATGGACAAGGGGATGATCAATGCGGTGATCAAAGCAGCCCGAATGTTGCCCAGGAACATGAACAGGATCACGATCACCAGCACAGCGCCTTCGAGCAAGTTCTTCTTGACGGTGCTGATGGCCTTGTCGACCAGCGTGGTGCGGTCGTACACGGTGACGGCATGCACACCTTCGGGCAAGGAACGATTGATCTCCAGCATCTTCTTGTCGACGGCCTGAGAGACCGTGCGGCTGTTCTGCCCGATCAGCATGAACACCGTGCCGAGCACCACCTCGCGCCCGTTGTCGGTGGCAGCACCCGTGCGCAACTCGCGACCGAGGCCGACCTCGGCGACGTCCTTGATGCGGATGGGCTGGCCTTTGGCGGTGCCGACGATGACCTCGCGAATGTCCTCGATGCCTCGAACCTGCCCCGGTGCACGGATCAGGTACTGCTCGCCGCGCTTCTCGATGTAGCCCGCGCCCACATTGGCGTTGTTGCGCTCCAGCGCATTGACGATCTCCGGCAGCGTGAGGCCATAGGCGGCCAGACGTTCTGGCAGCGGCGCGACCTGGTACTCCTTGGCAAAGCCCCCGATCGAATTGATCTCGGTGACGCCCGGCACATTGCGCAGTTGCGGCTTGATGACCCAGTCCTGGATCTCGCGCAGATCGGTGGGGGTGTATGGCGAGCCGTCAGGCTTCTTTGCACCGTCCTTGGCCTCCACCGTCCACAGATAGATTTCGCCCAGTCCCGTAGAGATCGGCCCCAATGCCGGTGTGATGCCCGTAGGCATCTTGTCGCGCGCCTCCTGGATGCGCTCGTTCACGAGTTGCCGCGCGAAATAGATGTCAGTGCCATCCTTGAAGATCACGGTCACCTGAGACAGGCCGTAGCGGGACAGCGAGCGGGTCTGTTCAAGATTGGGCAGGCCGGCCATCACGGTCTCGATGGGGTAGGTCACGCGCTGCTCGGTTTCAAGCGGCGAGTAGCCAGGTGCCTGCGTATTGATCTGAACCTGGACGTTGGTGATGTCGGGCACGGCGTCGATGGGCAGCTTCTGATAGCTGAAGACTCCCAGTGCGGCCATGCCCAGGACGGTCAGCAGAACCAACCACCGCTGCTCGATTGCAAAGCGAATAAGGCGTTCAAACATGATTGATCTCGGGCTCAGTGGGAGTGTTCGGCAGATGCTTTGCCCAACTCGGACTTGACGACGAAGCTGCCGGCCGCGGCGTAGGACGCCCCGGCCTTGAGTCCCTTGACCACTTCGGTCAGCTTGCCGTCGCTGCGGCCGGTCTCCACCGGTTGTGCGACGAAGCCACCTTTGACCTTGAGGAAGATGGCGGGCTTGTCGGCCAGGGTCTGGATCGCGTCCGCAGAGACACTCACCGGCACCTCGTTCTCCGCCGCGGTCAGTTCCACGTTGACGAACAGGCCGGGGCGCCAGACACCCTGGGGATTGGCCAGGGTGACACGCGCCAAGGCGGTGCGGGTCTGCTCGCCAATGAGAGCGCCCACATAGGCCACCTTGCCCGCAGCCTTGGAGTCGAAGGCAAAAGCCTTGATGCTGACCGTTTCGCCCACGCGCACCAGCGGCAGATCTCTGGCCGGCACGCTGATTTCGGCCCAAACACTGGACAGGTCGGACACCGTGAACACCTGTGCGTCCTCCTTCACCGACTCACCCATGGCGATGTGCTTCTCCACGATGACGCCGTCAAACGGCGCGCGCAGCTCGTAGCGGTTCAGGCCGGTGGTGGCACTGGGGATGGCACCAAGGGCAACAAGCTTTTGCTGGGAGTTCGCCACGGCGATCTCCGCTTCGCGCAAGGCCTGCTGCGCCTGAAGATAGTCCTGCTCTGCGGAAATCTTTTCCTCCCAGAGTTTCTTCTCGCGATCAAAGGTGGTCTTGGCGAGCGCCAAGCGTTTCTGCGCCGAGAGAAACTCGCTGCGCTGTTCCGACACGGTCGAACTGGCGATGACCGCCAGCAACTGCCCCTTCTTCACAGGTTGACCCAGATTGGCCGCCACGCTTTCCACCACGCCAGCGACGCGGGGCACCACATGGGCCGTGCGATCTTCGTTGAACCGGATCTCGCCAGGCAATTGCATGGAAGACTTGATGCGCGCTGGAGCGCTGGTGGCGATGCTGATGCCTGCCGCTTTGATCTGAGCATCGTTCAGTTCGATTTTGCCTTCCTCGCGACTGAAGGTGAATCGCACGGTCTGCTGGCCCATCGTGGCCACAAAGGCGGCATCGAACACGTGCGGCTCCTCGATCGCCTGCCAGCTCTTCAGCTCGGCACCATCGGTGCCAAAGCTCACGTCCATGCGCTCGCCGTCGGCGCGGGTCAGCGTTGCGATGATCTTCATCTGGTTCGCGGCAACTGGCTGGTTCTTGTTGAACCCCCACACCTGGAAGTGCGGCTCGCCGCCTACTTCGGACAGCGCGACCTCGACACTCGCATCGCCGTCCGCGAACAGGCTGCCGCCATGCGGGCCCTTGCCCGGTGCCTTTTCATGATGCTCATCGTCGGCGTGCCCCTTGTCGTGGTCATGCGCGTCGGCGGCCTTGGCACCATGGTGCTCGCCATCGGCATGTTCCTTGGCCTCGCTGTGCTGTTCGTGGCCATGCCCGTCACCTTCCGGCTTGGACTTGCCTCCGTTCAGGATGTAGGCGGCCGCGCCAGTCCCGACGATCAAGATTGCGGCGATCGCTGTGAGCTGCTGCTTGCCAAACTTGGCAGGATTCTTGTTGAAATTCATGGTGAGTTGCGTAGAGGTTGGCGTCAGTTGCTCGGGTCTTGGCCGAGCAAGCGATCGATATCTGCTGCAGCGCGATGCGTCTCCGCAATGGCGCGCAGGTACTGAGACCGTGCCTGGAACAGCGTTCGCTGCGCGTCCAGAACGTCAAGGAAGCCGAACTTGCCCAGCTCGAACCCTTTGCTGGCGGCGTCATAGGCCGCCTGCGCGCCAGGCAGCAAGTCCTGGCGCAGGGTCTCGACCTCAAGCCTATTCGTGCTCAGCAGTTCCCTCGCCTGTAGCGCGTCGGCGTACAGGCGGGTCTGGGTCGCCGCAAGTTCATCCTGAGCTTTTTCATACTGCTTCAAAGCTTGCAGCTGATTGCCCGCATTGCTGTCGAACAGGGGGATGGGCATCGATACGCCCAGGAGGATCTGGTTGCGCCCCAGCTCCTGCGAGCGTTTGACGCCCAGACTGAGTGTCGGGTCGGGCAACCGGCGGGCGCGCTCCAAGTCGGCCAGTGCGCGGCGGCGCTGCACCTCGATCTGTGCACGCTTGAGCCCCGGGGCATTTGCTAGCCTCAGGTCAAGGTTGGGCAATAACGGGACGACGGGCAAAACCTCCGCAGAGCCATCGGCCACGTCGAATCGAGGCGACGGGTCCCCCCAAAGGGCCCCGAGGCGCTGCCTCGCCGAACGGAGTTCGCCCTGTGCTTGCGCCAGTTCCAGCCGTGCACCCGACTCCGCGACCCGGGCCTTGGTTTCCTCAACCGGCGAAATCTTGCCCGCTACCACCCGTTTGCCGGCCGCCTCGCCAGCTCGGTGCGCCAATTCGACCGTGTCCTGGGCCAGCCGGAGCCGCTCTTGCGCGGTCAGGAGTTCATAGAACGCGCTGCTGACCTGCGCGCGAATTTCCGCCCGGCGCGCGTTCAGATCGTTGACCGCGGCCTCACGCCCCCACTCAGCGGCATCGACACGTGCTGCGCGCTTGCCGCCGATCTCGATTGCTTGATTCACCTGAACGGTGGTGGTCCGGGTGGCTTGGCGAGTGTCTTCTAGTAGATAGGACAGCTCGGGGTTGGGACGAGCGCGGCCTTGCTGCAACGCACCTTCGGAAGCCTCCAACTCACGTTGAGCCGCAGCGATCTCCGAATTGCGAGACAAAGCCAAGTCGATGGCTGACGCCAACGTGAGCCGGGCCGGAACGACGACGCTGGACGGCGCGAGCGTTGGTGGCGAAGCTGCACTCAAATCCTGCGCAGACGCAGCTTGAGCAAGTAAAAACGAAATAACGACTGCCAGCGTGAGCGGCAGAAATGGTGTGGCGTAAGCACGCACGCGCATTGAAATCCCCTTGTTGTCGCCTCGCTGAAATGGCCAGCGAAATGCCAAGATCAAAGAGATTCAGCGCGGGAGGCGTCTACTGAAGAAGTCCGTAGATCCAGAGGCTCAGTCGTGGAACGTGGGCTGGCCGCGCCGAATCAGTGCGCGGGGTGCCATTTGGGGCGCTCAGGTTCATCGGCCAGCAGGGAAGCGATCAGCGGCAGCGTCGAAACACGATGCGACGCATCAGCGAGCGCCGAGGCGAGGGCATGCGAAGGTGCCGATGACTCGGCGACAAGCAAATGGCAGTATGCGCAGTCAGCATCGACTCCAACGCCTGGATTCTTCGATTCGGCAGGCGTCTTGCCTGCCTTTACAGCCTTTGCATCGTGCTCATGGTTGTGATGTCCAAAGTGTTGGGTGGCCTTGCCCGTTTCGTGCTCGCAAATGCCTCCGGCCACCGCCCAGGACCACTGGAACGGCATGACCATCAACAAAAATACGATGACAAAACGACGCATGATTTGGAGGTTAGATCGGAGCGCGGCCGCGGAAATCAGAACAAGTTCCGCAGAGCCCGATGGGCCGAGCCTGAGGAGCTAAATTGAGAAAGCTGGCCAAGGTCTTTGCGTGCGATATAGCTTGGAGGAAAGGGGTGTGGGCGGATTGGGCAAATCTGTAGTTTGCATGCTCAATGCACTGACGGTTATTTTCTCCGCCCTCGACCGTCAGTCATCGGTCCGCCAGATGACAAATTCGTAATCGAGCTCTATCGCAATGCAAGCAACAATCGCCGCATATGAAACTACTGGTCATTGAAGACGAAACCAAGCTGGCGGAGTATCTACGCAAAGGGTTGTCGGAAGAAGGCTACACGGTCGATGTGGCGCACAACGGCATCGATGGGCTGCACCTGGCGACCGAGGTCGACTACGACTTGCTTGTGCTGGACGGCATGCTGCCCGGCATCGACGGACTTGCCGTCCTTGCCGCGTTGCGACAGAGCAAACAGACGCCTGTGTTGATGTTGACGGCGCGCGGACAGGTCGAGGACCGGGTCAAGGGGCTGCAAAGTGGTGCGGACGACTATCTACTGAAGCCATTTGCGTTCTCTGAACTGGTCGCGCGCATCCAAGTTCTGCTGCGCAGGGCAAACCCTGCGCGTGGCTCGTCCGAACCCACCTTAATGAAGCTGGCCGATCTTGAGATGGACTTGCTTCGGCGCAAGGCTGTTCGGGCCGGACAGCGGCTGGATCTGACGGCCAAGGAGTTCAGTTTGTTGAGCCTGATGCTGCGCCGGCAAGGGGAGGTGCTTTCGCGCACGGAACTCGCTGAGCAGGTCTGGGACATGAATTTTGACAGCGAGACCAATGTGGTCGAAGTGGCAATTCGTCGCCTGCGCGGCAAGCTGGATGCACCGTTCGAGCGACCTTTGCTGCACACCATCCGAGGCATGGGCTACGTCTTGGAGGCTCGGGATTCATGAAGCAATCGGCTTCGGGTGGTTCACTGGGTCATCGCCTGTCCTGGTGGTTGGCGATACAGACCTTCATTGGCCTCGGACTCGTTTGCCTGGCCGTCTATTTCGTGACGGCCATGACGCTGGCCCAGCGGCAAGACGAGACCCTCGATCAAAAGACAACCATGATCAGGCACTTGCTGTCCGAGGCCCGTGCTGCACCAGACATTGACGCCCTGCGACATCAGCTCAATGACTTCCTGGCAGGTCACGAAGAATTGGCGTTGCAGCTGAGGTCACCGGACGGGCGCACGGTCTATGCCTCATCGACCGCTCCCCCATCGCCGCCGCCACCTGTCAAGCAACGCGTGTTTGAGGTGGCGTCCTCCATGTACTTTTCCAGGCCTGCCAGCGCCACGCTGACCCTCGGGACACAGGAAGACGCTAGTCTGCTTCGCCGACTCGGATGGACGCTGACCGCCGCCGCGATCGTCGGCTCGCTGGTGGTTTCGGTATGCGGCTTTTGGCTCGTTCGTCTGGCGCTGGTGCCGGTTCACCAACTGGTCGAGCAGACCCGGAGATTGACCGCGAGCCAGTTGGAAAAACGCCTGGACGGTTCTGCTCAGCCACAGGAATTGCAACCGCTGATCGGGCAATTCAATGCGCTGCTCGATCGCCTGCACAGCGCCTACAGGCAGATGGAAGGCTTCAACGCCGATGTCGCTCACGAACTGAATACGCCGCTGGCAACGCTCATCAGTGCTTGCGAACTGAGCCTCAGAAAGTCGCGGGAGATTGGCGACATGCGCGATGTGCTGGCCTCCAATCTGGAGGAACTTCGGCGCATGTCAGGCATCGTCAACGACATGCTCTTTCTGTCGCAGGCCGATCGGGGTGCCGGCGCTCGCCGCGTGAATGTCAACAGCCTGGCGGCCCTTGCCGGCGAGGTGATCGAGTTCCATGAAGCTGCCATGCAGGAAGCGACGTTGACGGTCGAGATCCTGGGAGACGCCGCCGGTCGCTTTGACGCGCGACTGCTGCGCCGCGCGCTCTCCAACTTGCTCGGCAATGCAACGCGCTATGCACGGACAGGGTCTGCCGTGATGGTGAGAATCGAGACACGTCCCGGCGGAGAAGTCTCGATTGCAGTGCATAACACCGGGCCGACGATTGAGCCCGCAAATTTACCCCGGTTGTTTGATCGGTTCTATCGCGTCGATCCCGCACGCGCGCACGCGGATCTGAACCACGGACTGGGTTTGTCCATCGTGGCCGCGATTGCGCGCATGCATGGCGGGAGCGTCTTCGCGGGCTCCGATCAAGGCATTACCCGAATTGGGCTGCTCCTGCCGCCTCCGCAACACCCCTCGGACGACACCCCAGGCAGGAACACCTGAGTGATGTGTCGTAACG
>JADZBO010000058.1 GCA_020851995.1 Burkholderiaceae bacterium | reverse complement strand
TCTTCGGCTTTACGCTGAACATGGTCACCCTGACTTCGCTTGCGCTGGTGGTGGGCATCCTGGTCGATGACGCGATCGTCGAAGTTGAAAATATCGCCCGCCACCTGCGTATGGGCAAGCCACCGATTCAGGCGGCGCTGGACGCCGCCGACGAAATCGGCATGGCCGTGATTGCGACCACCTTTGCGCTGGTCTCGGTGTTTTTGCCGACGGCATTCATGGCCGGCGTGCCCGGTAAATTCTTCAAACAGTTTGGGTGGACCGCTGTGCTGGCCATCCTGGCTTCACTGCTCGTGGCGCGTCTGCTGACGCCCATGATGTCCGCCTACATGCTCAAGCCGGTCAAGGCCGAGCACGACGATCACGCCCGCGACGGCTGGGTGATGCATCGTTATCTGGCTGCGGTGCAATGGTGCATTACCCACCGGCTGCCGACGCTGATCTTCTCGGCGGTCTTCTTTGCCGGATCGCTTGCGCTCATCCCGTTGTTACCCAAGGGATTTGTGCCACCCGCCGACCGGGGTCAGACCATGGTCAACATCGAGCGCGCGCCTGGCAGCACCCTCGCCGACACGATGGCCGCCAGCGAAGCCGTGCGCCTGAAGCTCGCCAGCGTTCCGGAAGTTCGCAGCGTGTTCAGCTCGGTGGGGGCCGGTGTCTCCGGGGATGTCTTCGCGCGGGGATCAGCGGCCGAAGTCCGCAAGGCCGCCCTGACACTCAATCTGGTGCATCGGTCCAAGCGACCGGAAAACCAGCAGGAAGTCGAATCAAAGATCCGCGCCCTGCTGTCGAACGAACCGGGTGTGCGCATCACGGTGGGCCCACAGGACATCGGCGTCAAGATGCAGATCGTGCTGCAAAGCGAGGACCCTGTCGCGCTGACCGCCGCGGCGCAAGCGGTCGAGCGGGATCTGCGAACGCTCAAGGGAATCGGCAATGTGGTTTCCTCCGCAAGCCTCGTGCGGCCCGAACTCATCGTCAAACCCAACCTTGCCCGCGCGGCGGATCTGGGCGTCACGGCCCAGGCCATTGCTGAAACGCTGCGTGTTGCGACCAGCGGTGATTATGACGTCAGCCTGCCCAAGCTCAACTTGTCCGAGCGTCAGATCCCCATCCGCGTCAAACTGCCGGATGAGACCCGTCGCGATATCGCAGCGCTTGAGCGACTTTCGATTCCCGGACGCAACGGCCCGACGATGCTTGGCAACGTGGTGACTCTTGCCATCGACGGTGGCCCCGCCCAGATCGACCGACTGAATCGAAGCCGTAACGTGACCCTTGAGGTGGAACTGAACGGTCGTCCGCTGGGCGAGGTCTTCGAGCAAGCCAAGGCGTTGCCCAGCCTGGCCAAGCTGCCGCCAGGCGTGCGCCAGTCGGCACTGGGCGACGCCAAGGAAATGAACGCGCTCTTCGCCAGCTTCGGCCTGGCCATGGCGATCGGCCTGCTCTGTATCTACATGATCCTGGTGCTGCTGTTCCATGACTTCCTGCAGCCGATCACGATTCTTGGCGCATTGCCGCTTTCGATCGGCGGCGCGTTCGTGGCGTTGCTACTGACCGGCAAGAGCTTTTCAATGCCCTCGCTGATCGGCTTGCTGATGCTGATGGGTATCGTCACCAAGAACTCGATCCTGCTGGTGGAATATGCGATTACGGCGCGCAGGGGTGGCATGGCGCGTACACCGGCCTTGCTCGATGCGTGCCACAAACGGGCCCGGCCGATCATCATGACCACCATCGCCATGACTGCGGGCATGATGCCCATTGCGCTCGGCCTTGGTTCAGATCCCAGTTTCCGTTCGCCGATGTCGATCGCCGTGATCGGGGGACTGATGACCTCGACTCTGCTGAGTCTGCTGGTGATTCCGGCAGTCTTTACCTATGTCGACGATCTGGCGGTATGGCTTGCCAGCCGGCATGCGCGCTGGGCCGGAAAATCGAGTACGACCGCGAACCCGGCACGACTTGAGACTAAAACTGATACGTCTGTGTAGGCATGGTCGGAGAAGGCGGCACGACGGGTGCTGCAGGAGCGGGAGAAACCGGGGGAGTCAAGCCCCCGCCGGCCGGTCTGCTGTTGCCGTATTGCTGCAGGGATGGTGAGGTGCCAAACTGCGTGGGCTTCCAGACGGCACCCGAACCGGTCTGCAGGGGCGACTTCAGATCGCTCGGCCCGGTGATCGGGGTTTCGGTTCTGCCGGCTGCGTCAAGTCTGGTTGGCGTTTCGCTCTTAGCCGGGGGTTCTGTCCTGGCTGCCGGCGTGGGTTTGGCCGGCGCTTCCCTGATCGGCGGGCGAAACTGTACCTTAGACCCCGCCAGCGAATCGGATTCCGTGAACGCCTTGACCCGCGCCATGTATTTGTTGGCGCTGTTGCAGGCACGATCAAACAGGAACGCATCGATCGCGTTGGCGCCGGGTTCGACATTTTTCCAGGGGAGCATCACCGTGTCGTCCGTGGTGTTGTAGACAAGGTTTGTCCCTGGCCGGCAATTCACCTCATAACGTAACAACAGAACACGCTGCTTGCCGTTGTCGTCCACGCTTGAAGAGAGAATGCGCAATGCGCGCGCATCGTCAGGACCGCCGTGAACCAGCGACTCGTTTCCCTGAATGTAGTAACGCACCCGATCCGCCAGCCCGACATAGTGGTACGTCAGCCGATTGGCGGGAAGGACACTGCCGCAGATTTCGTTCTTGATGAATTCAGAGATCGACCCCTTGACTGTCGGAATCCATTTGTCAATTTCCGAGGAGTTGATCGTCGAATCGATGCAATTGATTTTCCAGGTCACGATATCGGGCTTGCGCACGATCGTGCCCTGCTGTGCCTGCTTCTGGACCGAGGCGATCCGCAGAACGAAGATCCCGGGTGACTCGAGACTCAGACCATAGGGGTCGTAATAGAACGTCCGGGTCGCGGACTCGGTGATGGGAGTCCAGGCGTCCCCTTTGAACGCTGGGCCCGCGGGCTGCGCTGACTGCGCGGGAGAAGGCTTGAGCGTCGCCAGCTTGTCGGAAACACCCGAGCAAGCCGCCAGCAACAGCGTCAGAACCATAACCAGAATTTTCATATCGGCAAGCAAAGCGAATTGGGCTCAATATATCACTCCACTTCGGGCGTCACACCTCCGTCATCCTCAACAATGCCTTTTCGCGTCGTCACAGATGGCCGTCTCAGTCAGTGACCATAGACGCCCCGATTATGCCGTTGCAGGTCATCTTCGCCAACTACCCTGCCGCCCAGGTAGGTTCGGCGGCAGTTGCAGCCGCACTGCATCGCCGCGCTATCGAGGGCGGCAGCTATCAGGTGCGCGTCTCGCCCTCGCGTCTCGAGTGGAAGGACTGAAAGTCACACCTCAGCGCTTGCGCGCGCAGATGCGCTGGGTCACGGCGGGCTTGGGGTGCTCGACGTAACCTTGGGCGAAGTCCAGCACCTCCAGTCCGTGTCGCCGTGCAAAATCATCCAGTTCCCCCGACTCCAGAAGGAAATCGGGATTAGACGGCCGGCCGAAATCCGCATTGCCAATGGCAAATGTCTCGTAGATGAGCACACCGCCGCGCGCAAGTATCGCGGGAAGATTGTGCAGGTGCGGCCGATAAAGATAGTTGGTGACGACGATCAGGT
>JADZBO010000057.1 GCA_020851995.1 Burkholderiaceae bacterium | reverse complement strand
GCGCGCGAGCCGTCCGAGCCAGCCTGATAATGACCGCCGAAGGGCGTCAGAATGATGTCGGGAAGTTCAAGATGTCCGGGATCCGGGATGTGGAAGTGTGTGAATCCCACGCGCCTTAGCAGGAATACAACTTCCTGATTGATTTCGCCGAGAGCGTGCAGTTCACCGGTGAAGCCCGACTCGCGCAGACGGGCCGCGACTGAGTAGGACCGTCCGTCGGTAAATTTTCCGAAGCGGATTCCGATTGCCGGCGCGTGCGCGATCTCCCTGGCCAGCGCAGCGACTCGTTGCGACACCGTCTGCCCGTCCTTGGCGGCGACCACTTCATCGGGATCGATGATACGGGTCAGTTCGGTCGGCGTGGCAACGCGCTGCCCGTTCAGGTCAAAAACGGCAATGGCGATGCCGGCGGGTGCGTGTTCTGCAGTCATGTGAGTGCTCTGTTGATGCGATTGGCGAATGACGATTGACGAATTGACGATTGACGATTGACGAATTGACGAATGACGAATTGACGAATGACGAATGACGAATGACGAATGACGAATTAGAAATGACGGTTGGCGATTAACGTTTCGCGTTTACTGGTTGGCGTTCACGAGACCGACGCTATGACGCCGTGCCAGCCGCAAGCGCCGCCTCTGGCTCGCTTCTGCGTGAAGATGATTTGCGCACGGTTTCCGCTGCCCTGGCGAAGGCATCCTTGCCCAGGCGCGCAACCGCTTCTCGAAACGATTCGCCAGGCTGGCGTAACTCAAGGTAGGTCGCGATGATTTCCTCGACCGCATCGGCGATTTCGTTTTCAGCAAACGCTCTGCCGATGATTGAACCGAGTGCCGCGGGTGCTCCATGGCCAGTGTGGCCGCCAAGCAGCACCTGGTAAAACGCGGCACCGTCCTTGTCCACGCCGAGGATGCCGATGTGCCCGACGTGGTGGTGGCCACAACTGTTCATACAACCCGAGATGCGCAAATCCAGCGGGCCGATGCTTTCCTGCGCATCCATCGATTCGAAACGCTTTGCGATATCTTCGGCAACAGGGATGGAGCGTGCGTTGGCGAGGGCACAGAAATCTCCGCCGGGACAGGCGACCATGCTTCCGATCAGTCCACCCACGGCGTGGTGCAAATTGATTGCGCGAAGGGCTTCGTACAACGCTGGCAGGTCACTTTCCGCGACCGCCGGCAAGACAAAGTCCTGTGTGTGGCTGACGCGCAGGAACCCTTGGCTGAAGCGGTCTGCGATCGCCGCCAGCGCTTCCATTTCGTCGCTCGTGATGTCGCCCGGCGGGCGGGTCGTGTCTTTGAGCGGAACGAGAACGGCCGCATAGCCTTCGTGGCGGTGGGGCAGTCGATTGCGCGCAAGCCAGCGACGCCACGACGTGGACTCCCCGGCCGGAAAGGCTGTGACAAGATCAGGGTGGTGCACGCCGCGCGACCAGTCGGGTTCGACAAACGCATTCCGCACACGGTCGAGTTCATCTTGCGTCAGACGATGCACGCCGTGGCGCAGCTGCTCCCATTCAGCCTCGACCATGTCGCGGAACACGTCAATGCCGACCGCGCGCACCAGAATCTTGATCCGCGCTTTGGTGAGGTTGTCGCGGCGGCCGAGTTCGTTGTAGACCCGCATCACTGCATGCGTGTAGGTCAGCAGATCCTGCCAGTCAAGCCGCTCACGCAGCACTGGCCCGAGAATCGGTGTGCGACCCAGGCCACCGCCCACGCGCACGCGAAACACCGCTTGCGGCGATGCGTCGACCACCTCGAAAGCCATGTCGTGTACCTGCACCAGAGCCCGATCCTCTGGCGTGCCGGTGAGCGCCACCTTGAATTTACGCGGCAGGAAGCACAGTTCGGGGTGGAAGGTGCTCCACTGACGCAGCAGTTCGGCATAGGGGCGGGGATCCAGCGTTTCGTCGGGTGCGATTCCGGCCAGCGCATCGCTGGTGATGTTGCGCAGGCAGTTGCCGCTCGACTGGATTCCGTGGATGCCGACTTCGGCCAGATCCGCGAGCGCCCGGGGGGCGTCCTCAAGCGAGATCCAGTTCAGCTGCATATTCTGACGCGTCGTCAAATGCCCGTAGCCCCGGTCGTAACGCCGGGCGACGTCGGCAAGCTTGCGCAACTGATCGCTGTTGAGCATGCCATAGGCAACCGCGATGCGCAGCATCGGCGCGTGCCGCTGGATGTAAAGTCCGTTTTGCAGACGCAGCGGCTTGAGGTGGTCATCACTGAGGTCCCCGGCCTGATTGCGCTGGATTTGCCCGGCAAGCTGCACGGCACGCTCTTTGAGACGCGCGGTATCGAATACGTTTGGTTGGTACATGGATTCTCTGGACGAACTGCGGCAACAAAGCCAAGAGGCTAAGGCCGCCTCGTATTGCGGTCAAAGAATCATTTATTCTTTACATATAACTAAAGCTTCCCTCACGGCGCTCTTGATATGCCGAAATCGTATTTTGCGCTCCGCATCCTGTGATCGCGGTTCGGTCCCGGGGCTGCGCAAAGCCATGCGGCTCCGGGGGGACGCATCGCCACCCGGGTCAGATGCGAGTGCAAGGCCACCCGGGTCAGATGGGGCTGCAAGGCCACTCGGCTCAGAAAGGCAAGTCTGGCTGGATCGGCAGGGCCGATTCGCGGTTTTCGCCAAGGGGATGAAGGGCACCCAGTCGCACGCCAAGCAACCGGATTCTCTGCTCAAGCGGGACGCGCTTGAGGCATTCGCCGGCCACCTTGCGGATTTCGGTGGCGTCGGTCAGATCCTGGTGTACCGACAGGTCCCGGGTCAGGACCCGGAAGTCGGCATACTTGACTTTGACGCCGACCGTGCGGGATGAGTACCCCTTGCGGCGCAGGTCGTCGGCCAGACGAACACAGAGTTGTGTGAATACCTCTGAAAGCTGCGCACGATCGTGGCGCGCGTGCAGGTCCCGCTCGAACGTGGTTTCGCGGCTGATCGATTTGGGTTCGGATTCAGTCACAAGTGGTCGGTCGTCAATGCCGCGCGCCACGCGCGCGAGCCACTCGCCGGTGCTGCGTCCAAAGTGACGGACCAACTCGGGGGCGTCGGTCGCGGCCAGTTCACCGATCGTTCTGATGCCCAGTGTTGCGAGCTTTTCATTCGCCTTGGGACCAATGCCGTTCACTTTGCGCACGGGCAGGGGCCAGATTCTGGTCGGGATATCGTCGGCGCTCAACACCGTCAATCCGTCAGGCTTTTCGAGATCGGAGCAGATCTTGGCCAGCAGCTTGTTGGGCGCCACGCCGATCGAACAGGTCAGGCCCGTGTCCCGGGTAACCGCCTGTTTGATGCTTCGGGCGAGCGTAATGGTTTCCTGGTTGATTGCCGACAGATCGATATAGATTTCATCAATGCCACGATCTTCGATCAGCGGCGCGCAGGAGGCAACGGCGGATTTGAAAAGCCTTGAGTAATGCCGATAGGCCTCGAAGTTCGCGGGCAGGAGGATGGCATCGGGTGCAAGCAGAGCGCTTTTCATCAGGCCCATACCGGAAAACACGCCCAGCGCCCGAGCCTCATAAGTCGAGGTGGTCACCACGCCGCGACCTACATAGTCCCGCAGACGCGCAAATTCACCGGGTTCGCGGGCGTGGCCGGTGATGCGCGCGGCATTCCGACCGCCAACCACGACCGGAAGACCGCGCAGCTGCGGATAGCTCAGCAGCTCGACGGACGCGAAGAATGCGTCCATGTCCAGGTGAGCGATGCGCCGGTTGTCGTTCATGGCGCCAGTGTATTTGAACCCGGCCCTCGGACGGGGCGTCGTCAAATCCCCTATAAAATGCCGGTTTTCGTCTTCGAGGCCATCATGTCAGCCGCCAACCTCACCTCAACCATTGAAAACCTGCACGTTGCGGAATTCAAGCCCATGCCCACGCCAGAGGCGGTGCTTGCGCGCTTGCCCTTGGGGGGACAGGCGGAAGCGACCGTGCGAGCCGGCCGTCAGGCACTCAACGATATCCTGGACGGTAAAGACCCCCGGCATTTCGTGGTGGTCGGTCCGTGCTCGATCCATGATCCGGTCGCCGGGCTCGATTACGCGCGGCGTCTCAAGGCGCTCGCCGACAAGGTCTCCGACACCCTGTTGCTGGTGATGCGCGTTTATTTCGAGAAGCCGCGCACGACGGTCGGCTGGAAGGGGTATATCAACGATCCGGACATGGACGACTCGTTCCGCATCGACGAGGGCATGGTGCGCGCGCGCGAGTTCCTGCTTGCCGTGAACGAGCTCGGACTGCCTGCGGGAACCGAGGCCCTTGACCCGATCTCGCCCCAATACCTCGGCGATCTGATTGCCTGGTACGCCATCGGCGCCCGCACAACCGAGTCGCAGACGCACCGGGAAATGTCTTCCGGCCTTTCAAGCCCGGTCGGTTTCAAGAACGGAACCAACGGCGATGTCTCCATCGCGGTCAATGCGATTGTCTCGGCTTCGCGGCCGCACCGTTTCCTTGGCCTGAGCAGCGATGGCAAGGTGTCGATCGTACGGACGACCGGCAATCCCTACGGACACCTTGTGCTGCGCGGTGGGGACGGGCGGCCTAATTACGACACCGTGTCGGTGTCGCTCGCCGAGGAGGGCATGCGGCGCGCCAAGCTTGCACCCAACATTGTGATCGACTGCTCGCACGCCAACAGCTACAAGAAACCTGAGCTGCAACCGCTCGTGATGGCGGATGTTGTCAGCCAGATTGTCGCGGGCAACCGATCGATCCGGGGCACCATGATCGAGTCGAATCTGGTTGCCGGAAATCAGGCGATCCAGCCGGACCGATCCAAAATGACCTACGGGTGTTCGGTGACCGACGGCTGTGTCGATTGGGCAACGACGGAAACGATGATTCTGGAAGCGGCCGAAAGGCTGCGCCCGGTCCTTCACGCCCGCCGTTAAGGCTTCTCGTCCTGTTGCGGAAGTGTGGCGCACGCAAATGTGCGCACCAGATCGGTATGCTGGCCCAGGGTCGGTGCGGCAAACGGCGGGGGGCCCGGCGTGCGGCCAAAGCGTATCGTTCGCTTGAGCGCACGAAAGCCACCCACGACCGGGTGCTCAAAATGCATGATCATGTCCTGGGACTGCACTTGCGGGTGCTCGAACATGTCTTCGACGGTCCGTGCGGCCGCGCACGGAACCTCTTCGCCAAAGTGCGCTTCCCACTCAAGCGCTGCGCGTGTCTTTAACGCAGCGTGGAGTCTGGGCACAATCTCCGACTGGAGGGCGGCGCGCTTGCGCACTGTGTCATAACGCGCGTCGGACGCAAGTTCTTCCAGTCCCACCTTGGCGCAGAGCGCTTTCCAGAAATGCGGTGTGTTGGCCGAAATGTAGAGGTAACCGTCGCCCGTGGGGTGAATCCCGGTGATCCCGCCTGAGCGCATGTCACGACCGATGTCACGCGGTTCATCGTCGGCCCAAACCAGTCGCGCAGACTGGAGTGTCATGGCCGCCGCAAGCAGGGACACCCCGACCTCCTGACCCAGCCCGCTTTTTCCGCGTTCGTAGAGCGCGGACGAAACACCGGCGGCCACCATGGCCGAGGCGTAATAGTCGACCACCGACCCGTAAAGTACCTCCGGCGGCCCGTCCTTCTTACCCTGCAAGGTGCACATTCCGGTCATCGTCTGCAGCACCTGATCGTAGCCCGCCTTTTCCGCCAGGGGGCCTGTGTCCCCGTAGCCACTGACCGCGCAGTAGACAAGGCGCGGATTGACGATGCGCAACTGGTCGTAGCCAATACCCAGTCGTGGTGGCACGCTGGGCCTGAAGTTATGCACCAGCACGTCGGCGCTGCGCACCAGGGCCATCAGCGTGTCGAGATCGCCGGGCTGCTTCAGATCGAGCACGACCCCAAGCTTGCTGCGGTTGACGCCGAGAAACGCTCGGCTCTCGGTCGATAGCGTGGAGGGATACTTGCGCAGATTGTCGCCAATCGGGGGCTCGATCTTGATCACCTCGGCGCCCTGGTCCGCCAGCAGCGAACAACCATAAGGTCCGGCGATATAGGCGGACAGGTCCAGCACGCGAATGCCGGAGAGCGGGCCGCGCGGCCCTTCGCGCGAAGGCAGTGCGCCTGAGAAAGAATCGGCGTTTGATTGGGTCATCAGCTGTGTGACTCGGGTTGGATATCGGCAGCCGCGGCAACCTGACGCCAGCGCGCGCTTTCATCGCTGAGGTGGCGTGCGAATTTTGCAGGGCTCATGGAGACGGGCTGTGCACCTTCGCGCAGCACAGGACGCACGGGCAATAATCCACAGGATTGAGTCGCAAGCATATCAGGCACCGTGTATGCGGAAAAAATCCGGCAAATGGCATCGCTCGAACTCGTCTTGCGACCAGTCCTGATCCAGGATGCAGTCCCGATCCAGCCAGCGGTAAATCTCGGCGGCAATGTGCTCGCCGCTGGGCAAGGTGACGATGATTGGCACTCGCTGGTACTCGCTGCCCTCGAACCGGTCCAACCGTTGTAGCGATTCACCATCCAGACCCATCCATACAACGCCATCAATCCGGCTATCAGCGGCCGGCACGGCAGCGGGATAGGTTCTGCCACGGATCGCGTGACGCGACCAGCCGTCCAGACGCGCCCTTTGGCTTGAAGGGCTCACGAGCGCTACGGGCTCAAAAACCTCCGGATACATCAGCGATCCATAGGTGAATACGTTCTTCATTGAGGTTCCACTTGCGAGAGTCTGTGTCAGACAGTCCATCAAGGTGCGAATCCTTGCGACACAACTAGGCATTGCGTTGTTTATAGAATAGATTCAGGTTTCGTTTCAACACCGCCCAGCGGTGTCATTCCGGAAGATGTCCTCCCCGCTTGCCGTTCTTGATCAGGATCCCGCGTTTTGTCGCGCACATTAATGCGCCGCGACATACGCCAACTCTTAAAATCGTGAAAGCGGCGATCAGATCGGACCCGGCAATTCGCGCGGCGCCAGTCGAATTGGGCATCCTCGTGCCCGGCAGACGACTGCAGGCGGGCAGACCCGTGCGCCAGAGCGTCATCGGGCATAAATTATGTGGAGACAAAGGATCATGTGGAATCGTTTTGCAATTTGCCTGTTGCCGCTGGCGCTGTGTGTTGCGATTGCGCCAGTTCACGCGCAAACCCAGGCAGGCCCGGGCGCGGCAGTCGAGGAAAAGTTTCCCACCCGACCGATTCGCCTGATGGTGGGGTTCGCCCCGGGTGGCGGCACGGACATCGCGGCACGAATTATTGCCCCGAAGATGGGCGAACTGATCGGACAGACGGTTGTCGTCGAGAACCGGCCGGGCGCCAACGGTGATATCGCCAGCGCGGCGCTGATCCGGTCCGCGCCGGACGGTTACACCATCCTGCTCGCCAGTATCGGGTCGCTGGCGATCAATTCGCACATGCCGGGCGGTACCCCCTTTAACCCGCTGAAGGATTTCAGTTTTCTCTCCCTGGGTGTCTATTTTCCCAACATCCTCGTGGTGAAGGCAGAATCCGGAATCAAGACCTTGCAGGATTACATCGCCGCAGGCAAGAGCAAGGAGACTGAAGTCTTCTTCGGATCGTCGGGCAGCGGCAGTACCGGACACCTGGCAGGAGAACTGCTCAAGGCCCGGTCCGGAATGTATGCTCAGCACGTCAATTACAAGGGCGGCGGGCCCGCCATGACGGACCTTCTCGGGGGCAATACTGACGCCGTGGTCGCCAGTGCTCCGACCGCAGTGCCGCTGGTGCAGACCGGCAAACTGACGGCGCTGGCGGTGACAGGAGCCGTGCGCGCCAGAGCGCTGCCAGATGTGAAGACGGTTGCGGAGCAGGGATTTCCGGGTTTTGACGCAGTGAACTGGTATGCCTTTGTGGCGCCTCCGGAGACCCCGAGGCCAATCGTCGACAAACTCAATGCCGCGATTGTGGGCGCGCTCAAAGATCCTGGCACCATCGAGAAACTCGCAAACGTCGGCATGGAGACGGATCCGTCGACCCCGGAACAAATGGCCGCCTATGTGAAAAAGCAGTATGACTTGTGGGGAGATGTCGTCAAAACGATCAAGTTTTGAGCGCAGTCCGGTCAGAGACTCATTGGGCAGATTTTGACCGGACAGAGATGAACCCGGCAAAGACTAACCAGACATGGACTCGCCAGACAGAGAGTCACCAGGCAGAGACTAACCGGACATCGCCCGTGCGATGTCCGCAACCAAGCAAGAGGATGGATGCATGGGATTGACGATCGCGGAAAAAATACTCGCCCGCCACGCGGGGCGCGAATCGGTGCATGCCGGAGAGGTCGTCGTCGCTGATGTCGATTTCGCCATGGTCACCGATACCCGTGCGGCCAACACCATCAAGATGATCGGTCGCATGGGATCGCACGCGCTTAAATTCGCGGGCAATACCGCACTCGTTCTGGATCACTACTCGCCGCCTCCCAATCTGGAAGCCGCAGAGATCCACACCGCCATGCGTGCCTTCGCTGCAGAGCGTGGCACCCGGCTCTACGACATTGGCGACGGCATCTGTCATCAGGTGGTGCCGGAAGGCGGTCACCTGACCTGTGGTGATCTCGTGGTGGGTACCGACACGCATTCGACGACGTATGGAGCGTTCAACGCGTTGGGTACCGGTATCGAGGGAACCGACGTTTCAGCCGTGATGATGAGTGGCAAACTCTGGTTTCGCGTGCCGGAAACGGTGCGGGTTGAGTTGACAGGAACCCTCGGTCCCGGCGTCTGGGCCAAGGACATCACGCTGTCGATGCTGGGTCGCTTCGGTGCCGAAGGTCTGAACTACCGGGCGATTGAATACGTCGGTACGGCGGTCGCCGCCATGGGTATCGACGACCGTATGACGCTGTGCAATCACGCGGCAGAACTGGGTGCCAAGGCCGCGATTCTCGAACCGGACGAAAAGACATTTGCCTGGTTGCGCGCGCAGGGTGCGAAGGCGCCGCAGCCGACGTTTGCGGATCCGGCTGCGATCTACGCGCAGCGTTTGTCGATCGATGCTTCGGCACTCGAACCGCAGGTGGCGCGTCGCCACGAGGTCGACGATGTGGTTGGCATCTCGCAGGTGGACAAACAGCCCATCCGGTTCGCGTTGATCGGCACCTGCACCAACGGCAGGCTTGATGATATCCGCCAGGCCGCACAGATCCTTCGTGGGCGCCGTCTGGCGCCAGGTGTGCGGATGATCGTCACACCGGCCTCCAGACAGATCTATCTTGCAGCGCTGCGCGAAGGGCTGATCGAAATCCTCACGACGGCCGGGGCATCGTTTGAGGCCGCCGGTTGCGGCACCTGTGTGGGCATCACGAATCACCTCGTCCCGGGGGACGG
>JADZBO010000056.1 GCA_020851995.1 Burkholderiaceae bacterium | reverse complement strand
GCCGGATTCGCGGATGATCCGGTGGCATGGAATCAGATAGCCGATCTGATTGGCGCCGATGGCGGTGCCAACTGCGCGCGCCGCTGTCGGATTGCCGGCTCTGGCAGCCAGCTGGCCATACGAGAGCACCCGACCTGTCGGTACGCTGAGCAGAGCCTCCCAGACCTTGAGCTGAAAGTTCGTACCGCGCAATACGACTCGCAATTTGCCCGACTGCCGGGGTTCCCCGAAAACCTGGTCGGCCGTGTGTTGGGCGAGCGGCTCATCGCGGATGAATCGCGCACGCGGCCATTGTGTATGAAGGCGTTGCGCCAACGACTCGGCATCGTCCTGCACAAACTGGAGGAAGCAGATTCCGCGCGAGGTCCAGCCAAGGACGGCAGGGCCAAATGGCGTTTCGGCGCTGCCCCAACCGACCTCGACGCCTTCCCCGCCCGTCTGGATTTCGCCGGGCGTCATGGCCTCGCAACTCACCATCAGATCGTGCAGGCGCCCGGGCCCGGAAAGGCCGACCGCCAGCGAAGCGCTCAGCACATCCGCTGACGCGCGCAGTTGCCCGTGCGCGTGCTCTTTCGTCAGGTATTGGAGGAATCGTTTGGGCGATACCCCAGCCCAATCGGAGAAAACCCGCTGCAGCCGGCTTTCGCTCAGGCCCACGGCACCCGCAACGTCGGCTAATTCCGGCTGCTCGCGGGCATGTTGCCGCAGGTATCGGATCGCTTGGGCGACGACTGCATATTGATGGTTTGCTTCTTCGGAGTGGGGCACGGCACCTCCCGGGTGAAATCCGCCTGGCCCCGACGGGCAAAGCGTGTCGCGTGATGGATCAAGGGTGCAACAGCCACAGTGTCTTGCCGGGTGAAGTCACCGTCCACCCGATTCTTGCTGTTCGCTGGCTTGCCGGCGTATCGGTGGTCTGTCCCACTACTAACCTACAGACTTGCTCAACTCCGCAAACGAGACGAGTGGCCCGGCGATTGCGCTGAACCCGGTGCAGGATTGGCGTGGCGAAAACGGAATGCGATTATAGAACTGAACCCTTCGGGATTCAGTGCCGGCCCGGTGTGCCGATGACTGGAAAGTGTTACGCTCAGAACACGGCATTGCAAGTGCCGGTGCGGTGCGCGTGGTGCGTACTGACCGGGCGATGTCCTTTGTTGGAGTCCATTCATGACATTCATCCGCAAGTTCCTGACCCTGGTCGTCATCGGGTTGGCCATGTTCGCCACCGGGACGGCGTCGGCCCAGAATTCAAAGGAGCCCTCGGGCAAAGTTTCGATCAGCGAGACCCAGTTCGGCTTTATCGTCGGCGGCAGCGTCGGCGGTGGTGACCTCGAGTTCAAGGGCAAGAAGTACCCGTTCAAGATCGGTGGCCTGAGCGTTGGCGCCAACTTCGGTATTTCCAAGCTTTCTGCGGCCGGCGAAGTCTACGATCTGCAGGATGTTTCGAAGTTTCCGGGCACCTACGTCAAGTTCGACGGCAACATCACGCTGGGCGGCGGTGTCGGCGGAATGGTTCTGAAGAACGAAAATGGCGTCATCATGCGCCTCAATACGACGCAGCAGGGTATCCAGCTGAACCTGAGCGCCAACGGCGTGTCGGTCAAGTTCGACTAAGTCCTGATTGCTTCCCCGTCCTGCGCGACGGGGATTGCTGCACCTTGAGCCCGCGCGGTTCCCGCGCGGTGCCGCGTCTCAGACAGTGCGGTGTCGCGTGAGCAGTGCCTCGCGGGTTGCGGGCAGTGCGAGTTTGTCCAGCCACCACTGCAGTGCCCGGCCGGGCTTGCGCCCGCTCTGCCTCCAGGCATAGCGCGCCAATGTCTTGCGCTCGGGTTGCGCAACCTGCTTTGCAACCAGCCGTCCGGTTTCGAGGAAAGGGCGCGCCATCGGCTCCGGCACGAAGCCGGCTCCGAGCCCGCGCATCTGGGCGTCGAGCTTGGCCTGCATGCTGGCCACCGTCATGACATCCTGGCCGCGCGCCACCCCGATCGTGACACCTTCACCGCGCGGAATCGAATCGGCGACCGTAATGATCCGGTAGCGGGCAATGTCGGCCGGTGCAATCGGCTCAGCCGCCTGCGCGAGCGGGTGGTGAGGCGCAACCACGAAGACGAAAGGCAGGATGCCAATGGGCTGGTGGTGCAGATCGCGCCCCAGCATGATGGCAACCTCCGGCACGCCGATCGCGAGGTCTGCGAAACCGTTGTCGAGCGCCGCGGTTGTGCCCGAGAGCGCTTCATCGCGCAGCCGCAGCCTGGTGGGCGGATCTTCCGCGAGAAATGCCTCGCAGAGCTCCATGATCGCGGCGCGCGCGATCACTGTGTCGACCGCGATGGTCAGTTCTGCCTCCCATCCCGTCGCGACGCGTCGGACCCGGTTGGCGATCGCCTCCATTTCCTCAAGTAGCTTCGTCCCCTCGGTCAGTAGCTCCTTGCCTGCGGCTGTGGGGCGTGCCTGACGAGAGCTGCGGTCAAACAGCAGCACATCCAGCGCGTCCTCCATCTGGCGCACCCGGTAGGTCAGGGCGCTGGGCACCACGCCCAACTCACGGGCGGCAGCCGCAAAGCTCCCTGTGGCCGCGATCGTTTGCAGCATGCAAAGGGCATCCGGGGTCAGTGGATTGTTTTGATTTTGCATAATCAAGATCGATTTATTCAAATTGATTGAATGATGCCATCAAAGGATTACGACGGCAAGGCAGCCTTGGCCACTTAAAGTTTCACCCAGGCTGAAGTAGTGCACGGCATCCCGCCGACGCAACTTCATTTCACCCAGGGGGCATCAGCATGATCAAATTCCGCAGATCACAGGAGCGCGGCTTTGCGGACCACGGCTGGCTCAGGTCCTTTCACAGCTTTTCGTTTGCGAACTATTACGATCCAGCCCACATGGGATGGGGCAACCTGCGCGTCATCAACGAGGATCGCGTCGCCCCGGGCACTGGTTTCGGGACGCATGGTCACCGGGACATGGAAATCATCAGTTATGTCCTGGAAGGCAACCTGGCGCACCAGGACAGCATGGGCAATGTGGTTGGTATTCCGCCGGGGGACGTGCAGCGCATGAGCGCTGGAACCGGCGTGCGGCACAGCGAATTCAATCATGCGCAAGGTCAGGTCACGCATTTCCTGCAAATCTGGATCGAACCCTCCGTCAAGGGTATTGAGCCAGGCTACGAACAGACCACCGTGCCAGCCTCGGAAAAGCGCGGTCGGCTCTGCCGGGTGGCCGGACCTGCGGGGTCCGCGGCTGCCGTGACGATCAGTGCGGACGCAGTTCTGTACTCAGGTCTGTTTGATGGCCCGGAGTCCGCGCGCCTTCAACTCGATCCTGCGCGCAAGGCCTATGTGCACCTGGTGCGCGGGGAGCTTCAGGTCAACGGACACCTGCTCGCAGCCGGCGATGCTGCCCTGCTTGACGGCGAAACCGAAGTCGTACTTGCCCATGGTCATGACGCCGAAGTCTTGGTGTTTGATCTGGCACCCTAGGG
>JADZBO010000055.1 GCA_020851995.1 Burkholderiaceae bacterium | reverse complement strand
TGATGATGTTGCGGCCCAGATTCATCGCCTGGCGCGGATTCTCCCAGTCGTCGAGCGCTGGATCGATGTTTTTCACGCGCGGGAAAATGAAGCCCTTGAAGGCGATGCGCAGCTGTTGCAGGAAACGGCGAAGGGGAGATTTACTGGGGCGCATGGCCATTTTCCACGGCAGGCGGTTGCTGGGGCAGGGTCTTGGCGGAAGCATTCGCCAGGCTCTGCAGCACGAGGTCGCGCGGGCCGAACAGCGCCACCTGGCCATCCTGCAGCATGAGGATCAGGTCGCAGTTGCGGATCGCATTCGGGCGATGGCTGACCAGGACGATGGTCTGGCCGCGCTCGTGAGCCAGCTTGAGGGCTCCGTCGAGCGCGAGTTCGCCGGCCTCGTCGAGATTGGCATTCGGTTCGTCGAGAAAGACCAGGGCCGGCGTGCCGTACAGCGCACGGGCCAGGCCGATGCGCTGGCGTTGACCGCCGGACAGGAAGGTGCCGCCGCTGCCGACCGGCGTGCCATAACCCTGCGCCAGACGCCGAATGATGTCGTCGACGCCGGCCGCTGCAGCGGCGGCGAGGATGGCCTCGCTGTTCAGTTCGCCATGGCGGCAGATGTTTTCGGCGACCGTGCCGTCGAACAGTTCGACATCCTGCGGCAGATAGCCGATATGCGGGCCGAGGTCGGCGCGCGGCCAGTGCTGCATGTCGGCGCCGTCGATGCGGACCAGGCCGTTGAGCGGCTTCCAGACACCGGCCAGAACACGCAGCAGCGACGACTTGCCGGCGGCACTGGCGCCGACCACGGCAACGCTGGCGCCGGCCGGAATGCGCAGGGTGATGTTCTTGAGCGTCGGGGTGGTCGAGCCGGGCGGGCCGGCATAGACGTTTTCGAGGAAAATCTCACCCTTCGGGGCCGGCAGCTTGACGCCGGAAAAACCGGGTTCGGGCAGTGACAAGGCGTGGTCGATCCGCTTCCAGGCTTCGTGCGCATCGATCCATTGCCGCCAGGAGGCGATCAGTTGTTCGATCGGCAGCATCATGCGGCTGGCCAGGATGGAGCCGGCGATCATGCCGCCGGGGGTGAGTGAACCGTCGACGGCGAGCATCGCGCCGGCGCCGAGAATCAGGCCCTGCTGCAGCAGGCGGAAGAAGTGCGTGAAGGACGAGACATGCGCGGCACGGTCGCTGGCGCGGGCCTGTTCGTAGAGATGGCCGTCCTGGGCGGCCTGCCAGCGCCCGGTCAGGGCGGGCAGCATGCCCATCGCCTCGACCACTTCGCCGTTGCGCTGATTGACGTCGCTGATCTTCCTCGCTTCATGGGCGTGCGCGTTGGCGCGTGACAGCGGATGCTGGGTCAGCAGTGAGGTAGGCTGAAAAAAGTGGAGTCCAACGTTTCGTAAAATGATTGGAAACGGAGGACGAAGATGGAACGGATACCAAAGGGGATTTACACGCCGGAGTTTCGGGCGGAAGCGGTAAAGCTGGTAGAAAAGGAAGGGCTGTCGGTGGATGCGGCAGCGAAGCGCTTGTCAGTACCGAAGAGCAGCCTTGGCAACTGGGTACGAGCTTCGCACAAGGGGAAACTGGCAACAGTTGGACAAGGGCAGCGCGCGCCGACGGAGACAGAAGTTGAACTGGCTCGGTTGCGCAAGGAATTGGCGGAAGTGAAACTGGAGCGTGACCTGTTAAAAAAATGTGCGGCGTATTTTGCGAAGGAGTCGCGGTGAGATACGCCCGGATTAAGGAGTTGCGACAGCATCATCCTGTAGCGACGATGTGCCGGATTCTGGAAGTCTCGGAGAGCGGCTATCACGCCTGGCGCCGGCGCCCGCCCTCGGCGCGCAAGCAAGAGAATCACCGGCTGGAAACCGAAATCAAGGCGGCACACCAGCGGACGCGCGAAACCTATGGGCCGGAGCGCCTGCAATCTGACCTGGCCGATCATGGCATCCAAACGAGCGTCTATCGCATCAAGCGGATTCGCACGCGACTCGGATTGCACTGCAAGCAAAAGCGTAAATTCAAGGCGACGACGAATTCGAACCATGCGCTACCGCTGGCGCCCAACCTTCTGGATCGGCAATTCACGGTGGCGGCACCGAATCGCGCCTGGGTGACGGATATCACCTATATCGCCACCGACGAAGGCTGGCTCTACCTTGCCGGCGTCAAGGACCTGTTCAACGGCGAACTGGTGGGTTACGCCATGTCTGATCGGATGACCACGGCACTGGTGTCGCAAGCGCTATTCCGTGCTGTTGCTGCCAAGCACCCAGCGAAGGGATTGATCCACCATTCGGATCGCGGCAGTCAGTACTGTTCCCATGCCTATCGGAAGCAACTGCAACAGTTTGGCATGCTGGCCTCCATGAGCCGCAAGGGCGACTGCTGGGACAATGCGCCGATGGAGAGTTTCTGGGGCTCCCTGAAAAATGAGCTGGTGCATCACCGTCGCTTTGCCACGCGAGAGCAGGCCAAGCGGGAAATCACCGAGTACATCGAGATCTTTTACAACCGCATTCGCAAGCAGGCGCGACTTGGCTATCTCTCGCCTGCCGCTTTTGGCCAGCAGTACTATGCAATACTGATGGCCGCTTAATCCGTTGGACTCTACGGTTGACGACCTACCTCAGCATTCGATCACCCGGTACCGGCAACGCTCCCGGAAGTTCGGGACCATATCAAAGCAATGGCACAACGTTCCGGCCACAACTGGATCACCGGCGCAGTTGCGCTGGATGTGCTGGACGCTGCGATCGACAACAGAAATCTTCTGGAAGACTGTCGCATTGTTTGGCTATATGCATTCTAAGGTTGGAAACTCCTAATTTCTCAGTCCAGACCACCTGATTCAGCAAGCTCCACCAAGGTTGGAATGTGTGGCCCGTACTCGACTGTCTCAGTGGTGCTCTTGGTTGGAATCTGTGATTCGGAAGGCTTGGATAGCCTCACGCCGCTACCCACCTTTCGGGCATGTTTCGCGTAGAGTGTTTTGGCTCGGATGATCTCGTAGCTATACCCTCTCCCCATACGGTTTGACAGCTTGATCAGCCCATTGAGACATTCGGTGTAGGCATTGGTGATTCGACCGGGAGAATCCCAGTAGGCGAAGATGTCTTCGTAGTGGTTGTGCACCGTCTTGGCAAGACTGTGAAACATCTCCAGTTCGCCATCTGGCAAGGTGTTTTCCCATGCCTCAAAAGCATGTTGCGCTGATGCCTTGTCTGAATCGTCGTAGATCCTGAAGAAGGCTTCCTTGAAGTCGTAGGCCTTACCCAATTCAGGGATGGTTTCCCGTACCACGGCCAGCGCCTTCAGTTCGGCTACATTCAAAGAGCTTGGCCGCTTCAGCGTGAGCCAGCGAATCGACTTCTTCACATGGACACGCTCTTCCTTGCTCAACGTCGCCTGGTACTTCTTGCGCTCTTCATCAAGGGCTTCGGATGCCATCTTGACGACATGGAACTTGTCGATGACCAGCCGGGCATTGGGGAGGTATTGAGCGAATGATCGCTTGAACGGACGCCACATATCCGTGCACACCCAGTCCACCCGTTCCCGGTCAGGCAGGTTCTTGAAGAACGGCTTCAGATGATCCTGCGTGCGAAGCTCCAGCATCTGATAGACGTTGTTCGTCGCAAGATTCGTGATGACGCAACGATACTTACCGGCGATGCTTACTTCGTCGATCCCCATGATGACCGGGGTTTCGTACCGC
>JADZBO010000054.1 GCA_020851995.1 Burkholderiaceae bacterium | reverse complement strand
CGCGCCTTTGCGAGCCGCGCGTGCCCGTGCGTACTGCGCCAGCAAGGGCGCCATCTCGCCCATCAGGCGGGCATCGCGGGCGGGGTCGGCACGCAGTTTGTCGATGCGTGCCACAACGGCCTTCAGATAACGCGGCAGGTGCCCCAGTTGACCGTACGGTGTCTGCGACACAAATGACGCTGTCACCAGAGAGGCCAGCTGCTGCTGAAGGTCCTGATAGGCCGCGCCGTGCGGTTTGGCCTGCGGCAATTTGCGCATCGCTGCAGTCCACTGGTCCAGCACACTGCCCGCGAGACGGGCGACCTCCTGAGCCAGCAGGCCCAGGCGCGCCTTGCCTTCCTGGCGGCGTACCTCAAACGTCGCCGGGTCCGTGGGCCAAGGTTCCGCAAGGCAGGCGCGATCGATGGCGCAATCGATGATCTGGTCCCGCAAGGCCTCCTGGCTTCCCAGCGGCAGGAACAACATGCCGAGTCGCGTGAATTCATGCAGGTTCTTTTCCAGGAAGCGGACCTGATCCCGCAGGGCGACGCGCATCAGGCGGCGCAGACCCTTGTGATGCACCTCCCGTGCGGCCTGGGGGTCGTCGTAGACATCCAGCGCGCAATGCGACCCCTGATCCACCAGCGCCGGGTAGCCGATACCGGTTTGCCCGCCCTTGCGACGGATCTCCATGATTTCGGGTAGTTCGCCGAAAGTCCAGTCGGTGATTTCGTCATTCGCCAGGACTGTCGCGACGCCCTGATCCCTGGTGGCCAGGCGTTGAAACGTCGCCTGGGCCTCGCGCCCGAGCTCGGCGCGCAACTGCGCCAGATTGCGTCCGGCGGCGAGCATTCGGCCATGCTCGTCCACCACCTTGAACGCCATGAACAGGTGCGCCGGCAGGGTTTCCTGTTTGAAATCCGCAACCGTCGGCCTGATCTTGATCTGCTCCCACATGTCGCTGATCAGCGCCTCGACCAGACTTCCCGGCGGGGTCGCCAGGCGGTCGAACCAGCGGTCATAAAATCCGGCCGCGTAATCGGGCAACGGCACGCAATGGCGGCGCAGCTTTTGCGGCAAGGACTTGAGCAGCAAGTGCACCTTTTCCTTGAGCATGCCAGGCACCAGCCACTCGCAGCGCGCCGCATCCACCTGGTTCAGAAAGAAAAGCGGCACGGTCACGGTCATGCCGTCACGCGGCGAGCCGGGCTCGAAGTGATAGTCGATCGCCAGGCGAGTGCCACTCCAGTCGAACACTTTGGGAAACACCTCGGTCGTAATCCCCGCAGCCTCATGGCGCATGAGATCGTCCCGGGTCAGGAGAAGCTTCTGGGCCTCGGCTTTCGAGAGCCCGCGCACCCAGCGCTCAAGCGTCACGGTCTGGCAGATGTCAGCGGGTATCAGGCGGTCGTAAAACGCTTCGATCAGGCTGTCATCGACGAGGATATCCGGGCGGCGCGACTGATGCTCAAGGCGCTCGATCTGGTGCGTCAGTGTGCGGTTGTGCGCCACGAACGCAAGCGCGGTGTCGATTTCACCGGGTACCAGGGCCTCGCGAATAAAAATGACGCGCGCGGCGACCGGGTCAATTGCGCCGAAATGGATCCGGCGGCCGGAATACACCGTCAACCCATACAGGGTTCCCTTTTCATTGGCCACGATCTGGCCGGATTTCTTTTCCCAGCGGGGATCGCCCCAGGTTTTGCGGATCAGGTGGCCGGCAACGCGTTCGATCCACACCGGCTCGATGCGCGCGACGCAGCGCGCGTACAACCGGCTGGTGTCCACCAACTCACCGGCGACGATCCATTTGCCGGCCTTCTTCAGCATGCGCGAACCCGGATGAATCCAGAAGCGAATGTCGCGTGCCCCCATGTAGTTGCCTGACTCTTCCGATTTCAGTCCCAGATTGCCCAGCAGACCGGACATCAATGCGAGGTGCAACTGCTCGTAGGTCGCTTCGGATTGATTCAGCCGCCAGCCCTGCTCGCCCACCAGCGCGGCAAGTTGCCCGTGGATGTCATGCCACTCGCGCATGCGCACGGGCGACAGAAAATGCTGACGCAGCAACGCCACCAGTTTGCGCTGAGACCCTTTGTGCGCGACCTGCTCGTGGTACCACTTCCAGAGCTTGAGGTAGGAAATGAATTCGGACTTGTCGTCACCGAATCGCGCGTGCGCCTGCTCTGCCGCATCGCGGGCCTGCATCGGCCGATCACGCGGATCCTGCACCGACAGCGCCGACGCGATGACCAGCAGTTCGGCGAGGCACTGCTGTTCGCGCGCGGCAAGGATCATGCGGCCAAGCCGCGGATCCACCGGCAGCTTGGCCAGAGCCCGGCCGATTTCCGTCAGTTGCGCGCCCTCCCCGGCATCAGTGGCGAGAGCGCCCAGCTCCTGCAGCAGGTGATATCCGTCGGCGATTGCGCGCCCGGTGGGCGGATCGACAAACGGAAAGGTTTCAACGTCCTGCAGGTGAAGCGACTTCATCCGCAGAATGACCCCTGCAAGGGACGATCGCAGGATTTCCGGATCGGTGAAGCCGGGCCTGTCGTTGAAATCCGCCTCGTCGTACAGGCGGATACAGATGCCTGGCCCGAGGCGCCCGCAACGGCCGGCGCGCTGGTTGGCCGACGCACGGCTGATCGGCTCGATGCGTAACTGCTCGACCTTGTTACGCCACGAGTACCGCTTGACACGTGCAAGCCCGCTATCCACGACAAAGCGAATCCCGGGCACGGTCAGCGAAGTTTCGGCGACGTTGGTGGCCAGCACGATCCGTCGCGCGTTTCCCTGCGGATGGAAGATCCTTTCCTGCTCGGCCTGCGAGAGACGCGCGAACAGGGGCAGCACTTCGGTCGCAGCGGGGTGGTGCTTGCGCAACGCCTCTGAGGCCTCACGGATCTCGCGCTCGCCGGGGAGAAACACCAGGATATCCCCGGGTCCGGCACGGGCGCACTCGTCAACGGCGTCGACAATCGCGGCGATCAGATCGCGTTCCTCGTCGCGCGCCAGCGCGCGATCCGGGCCAGGCGGCGCTGCGGGGGTCGCGCCCGGCTGCGGGGGCTCAATGACAGGGCGATAGCGGATTTCCACCGGATACAAGCGCCCCGACACCTCGATCACCGGGGCGGGCTTGCCTGAGCGATCGGCGAAATGGGCGGCAAAGCGTGCGCTGTCGATGGTGGCGGAGGTGACGATCAGCTTCAGATCGGGCCTGCGCGGCAGCAGCTGGCGCAGATAGCCCAGCAGAAAATCGATATTCAGACTGCGTTCGTGCGCCTCGTCGATGATGATCGTGTCATATCGGCGCAGCATCGGATCGCGCTGGGTTTCGGCCAGCAGGATACCGTCGGTCATCAGCTTGATCGCGGTCGTGCCTGAGCTGCGATCCTGGAAACGGACCTGGTAACCCACGAGTTCGCCCAGCGGCGACTTGAGCTCCTCCGCGATGCGCCGCGCAACGGAGCTGGCCGCAAGGCGCCGCGGCTGAGTATGCGCGATCGTACGCTGAAGCCCGCGCCCGAGTTCAAGACAGATCTGGGGCAACTGCGTGGTTTTTCCCGACCCGGTTTCCCCGCTGACGATCACCACCTGATGCGCGGCGATGGCACGTGCGATCTCCTCGCGCCGGGCACTGACGGGCAAGTCTTCAGGGTAGGTGACCGTGGGGGCCTGGCGTGGGGAATTGACAACGCTTTGGGCCTGCGCGCGCGCTGGCCGCTTCGTTTCGGGCATATTTTCTGATCCGTTGAACGATGCATTATAAAATTATTGATTAATCCCGATTCACAGCTCTTTTCACACGAGGCCGACCGCGCCGCCACTATGCACGAGTCAATGGAACACGAAACGGTTTCCGCACAGGAAGCCCCTGAATTCGCTGCAGCGCAGTTCGTACGCTGGTTTCGTGACGTGGCCCCCTACGTGCATGCGTTTCGCGGCAAGACCTTCGTGGTGGCGTTTGGCGGCGAGCTCGTGCAGGCCAACGCGCTCAACGACCTGGTGCAGGATCTGTCGCTGCTGTCTGCCCTGGGAATTCGCCTGGTGCTGGTGCACGGCTCCAGGCCCCAGGTCAACGAGCAGCTGCGCCTCAAGGGCTTCCACACCCAGTTCGATCGCGGACGCGCCCCGATGGATGCCGATGCGCTTGAATGCGCCAAGGAAGCCGCAGGCGAAATCCGCCTCGACATCGAAGCTGCGTTCAGTCAGGGATTGCCGAACACGCCGATGTCGCACGCCCAGATTCGCGTGATTTCCGGCAACTTCGTCACCGCGCGGCCGACCGGAATCATCGACGGTGTCGATTACAAGCACACCGGAACCGTGCGCAAGATCGACATCGACGCGCTTCGATTCGCGATCGAGCGCGGCTCGATCGTACTGCTCTCCCCCCTGGGATTTTCACCCACGGGCGAAGCATTCAACCTGGCCTTTGAAGAACTCGCAACCAGCGCTGCCACGGCCCTGCGTGCCGAAAAACTGATTTTCCTCACCGAAAGTCCGGGGGTCATCAACGCCGACGGATCCGTGGCGACCGAATTGGCGCGTCTCGACGCCGATGCGCTGCTCGCCTCCGGCACCCTGCCGGAAGACACGGCCTTCTACCTGCAATTCGCGTCGCGCGCGGTCAAGCGGGGCGTCACGCGCGCGCATCTGGTTCCGTTCGCCATGGATGGCGTGGTGCTGCTTGAGATCTTCACCCACGACGGTGTGGGCACCATGGTGGTCGAAGACACACTCGACGACCTCAGGCCCGCAACAATCGACGATGTGGGCGCGATTCTTCAGTTGATCGAACCCCTGGAAGCAGACGGCACGCTGTTGCCACGCGGCCGGGCCGTCATCGAACGCGACGTGGAGAACTTCACCGTGCTCGAGCATGACGGCGTGATCTACGGCTGCGCCACGCTGCACGGGTACCCGGCTGATGCCATGGCCGAAATGGGCTGTCTCATCGTGCATCCCGAATGGCAGGGAACCGGCGAAGGCGAGATGCTGTTGCGCCACATGGAGTCACGCGCGCGGGCAATCGGCGCCAAGCGCCTGTTCGTACTGACCACGCGCACATCGCACTGGTTCATGAAACGCGGCTTTGTGCAGGGCGGCGTCGCCGACCTGCCCAAGGAAAAGCAAGCCCAATACAACCGCTCGCGCAATAGCCTGATCTTTATCAAACGCCTCTGACCCGACGCAGCGAACCCCGCTTTTCATGGCGGGCAAGTCGCCCGTGGGGTTTTGCCGGGCGCAAGGCACCGCTGCCCCTTACAATCACAAGCGTCACGTTCAACCGCAGGAACCGCACCACCATGGCACGTACTGTTCAATGCATCAAACTGAAAACCGAGGCTGAAGGTCTCGACTTCCCACCCTACCCAGGCGAGCTTGGCACCAAGATCTGGCAGAGCATTTCGCGGCAGGCCTGGAAAGACTGGATGGATGTGCAGACACGGCTCGTCAACGAAAACCGCCTGAACCTGGCAGATGCCCGCGCGCGCAAATATCTGCGCGAGCAGATGGAACAGTATCTGTTCGAAGATACCAACGTCGAAGCTCAGGGCTTCGTGCCGCCGTCAGCCTGAAAAAGCGATCTGGGCGGGCATGCCCGCCTTGAAAACGCGGCGACCGTTCAGGTCGTGCCGTCGGTTTCCCCGCGCACAAGGCGCTCGGCGACTTTGACACCCTGGTGGCGGACATCGGCTCCGTGGACCATATAAATCACCCGCTCGGCCATGTTTTTGCAGTGGTCGCCGATGCGTTCCATTGAACGGGCGATAAACAGCAGGTCGATACCGCGCGAAATCGTGCGCGGGTCCTCGACCATGTAGCTGATCAGGTTGCGCATCGCCGACTTCCATTCCCGGTCGACTTCTTTGTCGTTGCGCACGACCGCAGCGGCCAGCACGGAATCATGGCGGGCGAAAGCATCCATGGTCTGGTGCATCATGGTGCTGACACAACTGGCCATATGGCGAAGTTCGATGGTCGGCATGAACCGACGGTCGTCCTCGTGGATGCGCCGTGACACGGTCGCGATCTTCTCGGCCTCGTCGCCGCTGCGTTCCATGTCAGTCAGCATCTTGGTGACGGCCAGGAGCGTGCGCAAGTCAATCGCCGCGGGCTGATGCCGGGCAAGAATCTGGGTCACACGCTCGTCGATCTCGATTTCGTGGCGGTTGACTTCCTTTTCGCGTTCACGCACGCGCTCGACCAGGGCCATATCCCCGGTGGTCAAGGCATCGATCGCGTCCTGGATCATCGCCTCGACCACGCCGCCCATCTGCAGCAATTGCGTGCGAATACGCTCCAGATCGACGTCAAACTGCTTGTTGGTGTGATCAGCCATCCAGAATTCCCGCCCTAAAAATTAACCCAAGGCCCCGCACCAGTGCGAGGCGTCCCTCCAGAAGAACGACTGGAGCTTTTCCACCACGAGTTTAAGACCGAACGATGACAGTTTGATGAACGTCACCGCGGTTGCGACACGCCTGAAGCACGGGTCGCAGAATCTAGAGGCGCCTGACGCCGTCTTGCGTGGCCAGCAACGCCACGTCCGCCGGGCGCAAGGCGAACAGGCCATTGGTGACAACTCCCGGCAGGGCGTTGATGACAGACTCCAGCAAGCAGGCATCCAGAATTGCGAGACCCGCCACATCCAGAATTTCATTGCCGTTATCGGTTGTAAACCCGGCGCGCAGGGCGGGCTTTCCCCCGAGTTGCGCAAGCGACCGGGCGACCGCTTCGCGCGCCATCGGAATCACTTCAACTGGCAAGGGAAAAGCGCCGAGCTGCGCGACGAGTTTGGAGTCATCGGCGATACAGATGAAGCGCTCGGCGACAGAAGCGACGATTTTTTCACGCGTCAACGCCCCGCCCCCGCCTTTGATCATCTGAAGTTTGGCGTTGATCTCGTCCGCACCGTCGATGTAGACGGGCATGGACTGAACCGCATTGAGGTCCAGCACCTCAATGCCTTGCGCGCGCAGCCTGACCGCGCTGCGCTCGGAGCTGGCGACTGCACCACGGAATCTACTGCGGTGGCTGCCGAGCGCATCGATAAACAAATCCGCCGTCGATCCGGTACCGACCCCGATCACAACATCAGGCTTGAGGCAGGGTTCGATGTAATCGATCGCCGCACGGGCGGCGGCAAGCTTGAGATCCTGGGAAGAAAGCATTTTGGTTCCTGTGGGTCGCGCGTATTGCGCATGTTCGGATGTAGCGTAAAGATGTTTCACAGTAACAGGGGACTTGTCGGCGCCTGGCGTTCAGTCGAGCAGTGAAATGGTACTTGTCGAGGGCTGTGTTGTTCAGTCGAAGTGCATGGGCGTGGCGGTGCGTTGAACAGTCACCGCTCAGGGCGGGCGTCATCGTCGGCCACCGCATCGGGAGTGAGACTGTCGGCAGCATCCGCTTCCCCATCGTCATCGAATTCGGATGCATCGCCTGCCGTCTCGGCGATCAGCGCGACGGCCTGCCCATCGGGTAACGCCTCAACGTTGCGCAGGCTTTTCAGCATGACGCGCGCACGTGTTTCAGTCTTGCCCAGGCGGTTCGCCGCGCTGTCGAGCGATTTCCGGACGGCGGCAAGTGCCTCGCCAAACCGCCCGAATTCCGTCTTGACCGCGCCGAGCACACGCCAGACTTCCGAGGAGCGTTGCTGGATGGCAAGCGTACGAAAGCCCATCTGCAAACTATTGAGCATCGCCGACAGGTTTGCCGGGCCGGCGACGTTCACACGCAGCTTCTGCAGGCGGTCCATCAGGCCGGGCTGACGCAGGACCTCGGCGTACAGACTTTCGCTGGGCAGGAACATGATGGCGAAGTCCGTCGTCGCAGGCGGCGAAACATATTTGTCCACGATCTGCCGGGCCTGAAGTTCAACAGCCCGGGCCAGCGCCGCACCGGCCGCGCGTGCACCGTCGCGATCGGCGGCGTCCTGTGCATCCATGAGCCGCTCGTATTCTTCCTTGGGGAATTTTGCGTCGATCGGCAACCAGACCGGTTGGTCGTGTTCAGCTCCGCCGGGCAACCGGATCGCGAATTCCACCTGGGCGTCGCTGCCTGGCACGGTACGCACGTTGCGACCAAACTGCTCTGGCGTCATGGTGTCTTCGATCAGCCGCTCGAGTTGCACCTCGCCCCAGGTTCCCCGCGTCTTGACGTTGGTCAGCACGCGCTTGAGGTCGCCCACCCCGGCTGCCAGCGCCTGCATTTCGCCCAGCCCCCGCAAAACCGCCTCCAGGCTTTCAGACACCTGACGGAAGGACTGGCCCAGCCGCTGCTCCAGAGTCGCGTGAAGCTTTTCGTCCACCATGCGCCGCATTTCATCGAGTTTGGCACCGTTATCGGTTTGCAGCGACAGCAGCCTCTGCTCGACCGCCTGACGCAATTCGTTGATACGGCGCTCGTTGGTGTCAATCAGCGCCTGCAGCCGCTCGGAAAACCCGGAGGCGAAACGCGCGAGCGATTCCGCGCTCTCGGTACGTCCGGCCGCGGTGTCGCGCGCAACCGCGGCACGAAACTCGGCGTCGCCCTGAGACAACTCGGCGCGTAACGCGCGAGACGAATCGGCGAGTTCGGCACGCAGTTGGCGCTGGCTTTCGGCCTGTTCATCGCGCAGAGCGCGCTCCAGGCGCTCTTGCCCGGCCAGTATGAGGTCAATACGGGGATCGCCCAACTGTCTGGAAGGCGCCGAACGCAACCAGGCGAGCACTGAAAACAGCGCGGCCAGCACTGCCGCGGCGGCCGCCGCGACGCCCACCCAGGGAACCCACACTGCCTCCATCATGCAAGACCCAGCTGTTGCGCAAAGCGCTTCTCGCTGAAGCCCGCTGTGACAGTGCCATCGTCAAATACCGCGACCGGGCGCCTGACGAGCGCCGGATATCGTGCGATCAAGTCCAGCCATTGCGCGTCACCCGAGGGCGTTTTGAGCGATTCGTCCAGATTGCGCCAGGTCAGGGACGCCCGGTTCACGAGCTTTTCCCAGCCGCCCAGCGCTGTCGCCCAACGCTTGAGAACGGCCGGTGCAACAGGAATATCCCGATAATCCTGAAACGCATGGGGGATGCTGTGCTGGTCTAACCAGGCGCGCGCCTTGATACAAGTGCCGCATTTGGCAAGGCCGTACAGGGTAACTGACATGCTGACTCCTTTAGCCGAAAATCATAGTTCTTTTTTGGAGTCCTGCCATCGTGCGTCGTACCCCTCGACCAGGGCGCTCCAGCACGTGGGTTCGAGCGCCGGCACCACCTTGCGCACCGAGCGCAGCAGGCGTGCCAGGTTGCCTGACCGCTGCTTGGCGGTCAGTCTGCCCATCCGGCTCTTGTCGAAATCGATGAGCCAGACGCGTGCGCCTGTGCCGACCAACACGTTGTAGACATTGAGATCCGCATGCCATACCCCCAGGCGGTGCATCCCGGCAATGACGACACCGGCCTCGCGCCAGATCGCGGGATCATCGGCATCCGCCAGCGGACCCGCATCCGCGATGCGCTCGGTCAGGATCGCCGCGCGGTAGGTCAACCCATGTCGCCAGACCGCAGCGGCCAGAGGACGCGGAACCGGCGAACCGGATTGCCAGAGTTTGCGCATCAGATCGAATTCAGCGAAGGCGCGGGTTGAATCCGCACCACGCCAGAAATAGGTTTCCCGCGCGAAGCGCGCAGCCATGCCGCCGCGACGATAGTGGCGGAGCACTGCGGCACGGCCCTGAACAGTCACGAACCAGGCTGCCGCCCGGCCCCCGGCAGCGACCGCAACTGCGCCAAGCTCTGAGGATAGGGGATCGAACCAGGCGGGTGTGGGGTTGGCCAGAACAGCCGAATCGAACAGGATGCGGCAACCTTCGCCCGCATAGCGCGCCACAACCGAGGAGGATTGCCTAGCCATCGCGGTTGCGCATCCAGTCGGCAACACCGAAAAACACGTTGAGTAGCTGCTCGACACGCGCCGGTGGGTATTCCAGATCCTGCATGGCACGCCCCATGCACAGCAGCCATTGATCGCGCTCCAGAATGCCGATGGAATACGGCAGGTGGCGGGCGCGCAACCGCGGGTGACCAAAGCGCTCGATATAAAGCTGTGGCCCGCCAAAATAACCGCACAGATACCAGAACAGCTTGTTCCGTGCCTGATCCAGGTCAGCTCCATGCACTGCACGCAGAGCGGCAAGATCGGCATCCACATCCATCGTGTCGTAAAACCGGTCGACCAGCGCACGGATACCGGGTTCGCCGCCGAGCGTCTCGAACAGGGTCGGCAGAGGGTCCGGAGAATGACGGTCAGACATTTCGAAGCACGGTCAAAGGGGGTGTTTGCAGAACGCCGCGCAAGGCGAGCGCCCCGGCAGCCCACGCGCCAAGCATGCAGACGCCCAGGCCGAGCAGCCAAGGCCACGGCGAAAACGTTGCGCCGAATTCAAATACCCAGCGCGACAGCGCCCAGGCGGCGATGGTTGCACCGCCCGCAGCCAGCAATCCGGCCAGGGCGCCCACGCCAAGGAGCTCGATGCGCTGCGCCCGCGCCAACTGCCGCCGCGTCGCACCGAGCGCACGCATCAGTGCCGCTTCGCGAACCCGCTCATCACGCGTCGCCGATAAGGCCGATGCCAGTACGATGATCCCCGCCAGCACGGAAAATACAAAAAGCCCCTGAACCGCGACGCCGACCTTGTCGAGGATCGACTGCAATTGCGCCAGGATGGCGCCGACATCAAACACCGTAACGTTGGGAAACTCCCCTACCAGCGCCTGAATCGCGCCGGCCTGGTCGGGGCGCACGTGCACCGCAGTCATGAAGGTCTGTGCGCGACCTTCCAGCGCGCGGGTGCTGAGGATGGCGAAGAAATTCGCGCGCATCGAATCCCAGTCGACCCGACGCAGGCTCGTCACCCGCACACGCACCGGCTCGCCCGCAACGTCGAACTCCAGGAGATCGCCCAACTCCAGGCGCAGCGATTTTGCCAGGCCGGTTTCCAGGGAGACCTCGTCGCTGACACCATCGAAGTCGCCACCGGCGCTGATTTGCTCGGGCTGCGCAAGGCGATCCGCATAAGAGAGATTGAATTCCCGCTCGATCAGTCGCTGGGCGCGCGGTTCGTCATAATCCGTTGCGCTCACCGCAGTGCCATTACGTGCGACGAGCCGCCCGCGCACCATGGGTGACATGCGCACGGTTTCGATTCCGGCCCTCGCAAGCGCGAGCCCGACGGCTTCGCGCTGATCCGGTTGCACATTGATCAGAAAGCGGTTGGGCGCATCCGGGGGCAAGGTGCGCTGCCAGCCTGAAAGCAGATCCGTCCGCACAATCGTCAAAAGCAGGATCGCCATCATGCCGATGGCCAGGGCACACACCTGCGCGATCGTCGCCGACCTGCGACGCACAAGCCCGGCAAGGGCAAACCGCAGGACAGGCGAATGCGTGACCAGACCGCGAAAGCGGCCGAGCGCCCAGAGCGCCAGCGCGCTGGCCGCGCCAAACACGAAGACCGCGGCGACAAAGCCGAGCGCCAGGCCGCCGCCGAGCTTGAGATCATGCGCGACCCACCACATCAGCAGCGTGAACCCAGTGATCCCGATCGCATACCCCGCGACGCTCTGCAGCGGAACTCCAGCGGACTCCTGGCGCAAGATCTGCGAGGGTGCGACCCGCCGCAAGGCCTGCAGTGGGGGTAGCGCGAAAGCCACCAGCACCCAGATTCCGGTGAAAAGTCCCTGCACCGCAGGCATGAAGCTCGCGGGCGGCAGGTCGGAACCCAGAAACGCACCCAGCGCACGCACCATGGCCGCATGCCCTCCCCAGCCAATGACGGTGCCGACCACGCTCGCCACCAGACCCACGAGCAGAAACTCGATCGTCAGAATCCACGTGACGACCCCCTGGGTCGCCCCGAGGCAGCGCATCACGGCAACGCTGGCGCGATGGCGTTGGCCGAACCGTCGCGCGGCCAGCGCCACCGCGACGGCCGCGATCAGTACGGCCAGCATCGCCACCAGCGAAAGAAACTGCTGTGCGCGATCCAGCGAACGGCGAATTTCCGGTCGTCCGGACTCGATGGTGACCAGTTTTTGCCCGGGCTTCATGTGCGCCTCCAGCCAGGAGCGCAGCGCCTCGATCCGGGGCATCGGACCGGCGGCCAGCAGGGCATAGCTGATCCGGCTGCCGGTCGACACCAGGCCGGTGGCGGGAAGATCCTCTGCGCGAATCATCACCCGGGGAGCCAGGTTGACGAATTGGGCACCACGATCCGGCTCAAAGGTGATGACGCGCGCGATGCGCAGCGCAACATCGCCGACCTTGAGTGGATCGCCGACGTTCAGTCCGGCGACGGCGAGAATCTGCGGATCGACCCAGGCTTCACCGATTCCGGGCCCGCCGGATGTGGGCGCGTCCGGCTCGGACACCGCCGTCGTTGTGCGCAAACCGCCGCGCAACGGATAGCCGGCCTCGACCGCCTTGACCGAAGCGAGTTGCAAGGAGGCGCCGGTGCCCACCATGGAGGGAAACTGCCAGGTGGTTGCCGTGACGAGGCCGGCCTCGCGTGCCTGCAGCAGGAATTCCGGCGGCACCGGCGCATCGGTTTCCAGGACCAGATCGGCACCCAGCATCTGGGCCGCATCGCGCTCAAGCGCCCGGCTGACGCGATCAGAGAGAAACCCGACACTGGTCACTGCAGCGACGGCCACGATGACGGCCAACCCGAGCAGGCGTAAATCGCCGGCGCGGGTGTCGCGCCAGGCCTGATTCAAGGCGATTCTGAAGATCTTCAAATTAGACTCTGTCCCATTGATTGGCCGGGCATACCGATCGGGCCGGATCCTGCCGCGGGGTAAACGAAATGCGGGTCAGGCCGCGGATGGCGAGGCTGCTACCCATGATCCATCAAGCCTGCGTGGCCAGAGTTTACGTGATGCGCCCGGCCATCACTCCGGGAATCACCATTCTCAGCAAGGACAACGGGCGGATCCCGCTATTTTTGCCGAAGCCGGTCGAGCGCATCCTGCAGGCGGTCGACAGCCCACACGTCAAGACCTTCGATCGGCTGACGCGGTGCGTTCGCCTTGGGAATTACTGCGACGGAAAACCCGAGCTTGGCCGCCTCGCGCAACCGTTCCTGTCCGCGCGGTGCCGGCCGCACTTCGCCCGCCAGCCCCACTTCGCCAAAGGCGATCAGCCCCTCGGGTAATGCGCGATCGCGCAGGGACGACATGATCGCCAGCAATACGGGCAGGTCTGCCGCGGGTTCGGTGATGCGCACACCGCCGACCGCGTTGACGAAGACATCCTGATCAGAAGTCGAAACCCCCGCATGACGGTGCAGGACCGCCAGCAGCATCGCCAGCCGGTTCCCTTCAAGCCCGACTGAAAGCCTGCGGGGATTGGGTACGTGCGCAGTATCGACCAGCGCCTGGATCTCCACCAGCAGCGGACGGGTGCCTTCCTGCGTCGCCATCACGCAGGTGCCACTGACCTGCGTGGCGTGACGCGAAAGGAAAAGCGCTGACGGGTTGGCGACACCGCGAAGTCCCCGATCCGTCATGGCGAAGACACCCAGTTCGTTGACCGCGCCAAAGCGGTTCTTGAATGCGCGCACCAGCCGGAACGACGAGTGCGTGTCGCCCTCAAAGTAGAGCACCGTATCGACGATATGCTCAAGTACACGGGGACCGGCCAGGGCCCCGTCCTTGGTGACATGGCCAATCATGACGATCGGGATGCCGGACTGCTTGGCCAGGCGGGTCAGTTGAGCAGCACACTCCTTGACCTGCGAGACTGAGCCGGGCGCTGAGGTCAGTTCGCCGGAGTAGATGGTCTGGATCGAATCGATGACAGCCACCGCGGGACGTTCGCGAAGCAAAGTCGCCTGGATACTTTCGAGTCGGATTTCGGCGAACAGGTCTACATGATCGCCGGAAATTCCCAGACGCCGCGCCCGCAAGGCCACCTGCTCGGCCGATTCTTCGCCGGTCACGTAGAGCACCCGAGACTGCCCGGACATCGCGATGAGCGCCTGCAACAGCAGCGTGGATTTTCCAATGCCCGGGTCACCGCCGATCAGGACCACGGCACCAGCCACGAGCCCGCCACCGAGCACCCGGTCAAACTCGGCAATGCCGGTCGAGATTCTGGGTAACTCGTGGGCTTCGACTTCCGCCAGATTGAGCAAGGGACTCGATTGCGTCAGAGGTGCGTAGCGGTGTCCGGCCTGCCCTGTGGCAGCCGGCTCAGCCTGCTCTTCAAGGGTGTTCCAGGCATTGCAGTGCGGGCATTGCCCCGCCCATTTCGGGCTGGTGCCACCGCACTCGGTACAACAGAAAAGGGTTTTAATCTTGGCCATGGCGCAGTGTAACGAACCGACCCGAGCCAGATGCGCTGAATTGCGCGCCGGTCACAGCGCCCGGCTGCCGAGGCTGCCGCCCCCGTCAATGCCGATAATCTGGCCAGTGATGAACCCGGCCTCCTCCGAGAGCAGGAATGCGATGAGCGCGGCCACTTCAGTGGCTGTTCCCATGCGCCCCATCGGCACGGCCGTGGCGGCCGGCCCCTGGGACTCGCCCGGTGGATTCGACTGCGAGAAGAGTTCAGTTTCAATTGCGCCAGGCGCCACGGCGTTGACGGTGATGCCGTATTCGGCCAGTTCAAGCGCCCAGGTGTGCGTACAGCCGATGAGTGCGCTCTTGGCAGCCGAATAACTGGTGGCCAGACGCGCGCCCTGAACCGACAGGCTGCAGAGATTGACAATCCGGCCGCTGCGGCGGACTTTCATGGATTCCACGAACGCCTGGGTCACCTGCACGGCGGCGCGGACATTCAGGTCGAACGTTTCGAACAGGGCGCTCAGTTCGACCGAACCGAGTGCCTGCGGAGTCGAGGAGCCGACATTGTTGACGACGGCATCCACAGGGAACTTGTCGCGGATTTCGCGAAGCACCTCTTCGGTGCGCCCGGCGTCCGAAAGGTCACATTCGAAAAGGTATCCGGGGAAGTCGATTTCGTCAGTGTTACGGGCGATTCCGACCACGTGGGCACCCAGATCGGCCAGCCGGCGCGTCAGCGCCCAGCCAATGCCCTTGGTCGCACCCGTGATCAATACGCAGGTATCCTTCAACCTAATCTCCCGTGCGCTGATGCGCAATCACAACACCGGTAGTCTAACGCAGCGAACAACCCCATTTATGTGTACGGTATCGGTCAGCCGCCTCTGGCGTCATTAAAATGTGCGTCCAATGAGCGGGCAAACCGGTATTCAGGCAGTCTGAGCCAAGCCCTCTTCCACTCTGATCCTTGCGGTTGCAATGTCTGTCGGTCACTACGAAAACTTTCCTGTTGCGTCGCTTCTCCTGCCCCGGCCCGTGCGGCGGGCGGTGCATGATATCTACCGGTTCGCGCGCAGCGCCGACGATATTGCGGACGAGGGTCGCGCCTCACCCGACGAGCGCATTGCCTCGCTTGAGGCCTACCGGGCGGAGTTGCATTCGCTTGGCACCCAGCAGCGTCCATCCGCGCCGAATTCCCCGGAGCTCGCGCGGGTCTTCGATCCGCTGGCCCTCACGGTCAAGCGCCATCAGTTGCCGATTACGCCATTTTTGAATCTGATCTCAGCGTTCACCCAGGATGTCCGGGTTCAGCGCTACCCCGACTACGCATCGCTGGAGGACTACTGCAGTCGCTCGGCCAACCCGGTCGGGCGTCTCATGCTGCATCTGTTCGGCGCCACCGAACCGGATGCCATTGCCCAATCCGATGCCATCTGCACCGCACTGCAACTGATCAACATCCTCCAGGATGTCGGCTCCGATTTGCGGCGCGGGCGCATTTATCTTCCACAATCCGAGCTTGCCGCCTTCGCGGTCACTGAAGAAATGCTCGTGCGCGGCGAGGCGGGCAGCGCCTGGCGTGCGCTGATGAAATTTCAGATCGCGCGCTGCCGCACCCTGCTCGACGCCGGCGCGCCGCTGGGCCGGAGGTTTCCAGGACGATTCGGCCTGGAATTGCGCCTGGTGATCGAAGGCGCCAGAGCAGTGCTCAGACGGATCGAGCAGGCCGATTATGACGTCTTCGGTCATCGCCTGATCCTGCGCAGCCGCGATTGGCCCGGTATTCTCTGGCGCGCCATCATCGTCTAGGCAGACCACCATGACCCCTAACGAATACTGTCAGGACAAAGCGGCCCGCAGCGGCTCAAGCTTCTATTACGCCTTCCTGTTTCTGCCGCCCGATCGGCGCGCGGCCATCACTGCGCTCTACGCGTTTTGCCGCGAGGTCGACGATGTGGTCGACGAATGCTCGGATGCATCGATCGCGCGGGTCAAACTCGCCTGGTGGCGCACCCAGGTCAACGCACTATTTGACGGACACGCCGAACACCCCGTGCTTCAGGCCCTGGCACCCTGCGTCAAGCCCTTTGGCATCACCCGCGACCGGCTCATCGCCATCATCGACGGGATGGAAATGGATCTCGACCAGAACCGCTATCTCGACTGGCCGGCGCTGCGCAAATACTGCTGGCACGTGGCCGGTGTGGTGGGCGAATTGTCGGCAGGCATTTTCGGTTTCGAGGATCCGCGCACGCTCGACTATGCCGGCAAACTGGGCATGGCTTTCCAGATGACCAACATCGTGCGCGACGTTGGCGACGACGCCCGCCGCGGGCGCATCTACCTGCCGATCGACGATCTCAAGCAGCATGGGGTGCGCGCGGCCGATATCCTCAACGGTGTGTACTCGCCGGCTTTTGAAGCGCTGATGGCTTTCGAAGCCGAGCGCGCCCGGACGCTGTATCGCGAGGCAATGACCGCGCTCCCCGATCAGGACCGGCGGGCACAGCGTCCCGGGCTGCTGATGGCGGCCATCTACTTCACGCTGCTCGAAGAGATCGAGCGTGAACGCTGGCAGGTGCTGCATCAGCGGATTTCCCTGACGCCTGTGCGCAAACTCTGGCTGGCGTGGAGCAACTGGGTCGGAGGCGGCAGCGGTATCGTGCGCCGGATCAGTCGCTCGGCGAAAACGACTTGACCGGATCCCCGGCATCCGCCGTCGCTCAAAAAGCCAACCCGCACAAGGTTGCGGTCGTCGGCGCCGGTTGGGCGGGGCTTTCGGCAGCGCTCACCTTGCATCGGTCCGGCTGTGACGTCACCGTCTTCGAGGCGGCCCGGACGGTCGGAGGCCGCGCGCGTCGGGTTCAGGATCCGGCGCTGGGCGCAATCGACAATGGCCAGCACCTGATGCTCGGGGCCTATTCCGACACCCTGGCCCTGGTGCGCGAGTTGAACCCGGGCACCGACATGAACGCGTTGCTGCTGCGCCAGCCCTTGCATGTTGAGTCGCTCGACGGCACTCTGTGTCTGCGCGCGGCGCGCTTGCCGGCCCCGTTGCACACAGTCGCGGGTCTGCTCACGGCGCGCGGAATTTCGATCGGCGACCGGCTTGCGGCGCTGCGCATGATGGCGAAACTGCGCGCCGGCGGATGGAGAGTTCCCGCAATCACCCGAACCGTTGCAGAGTTGCTCGAGTCGCACCAGCAATCCCGAACCCTGTGCGATCGGCTCTGGGATCCCTTGTGCCTGGCCGCGATGAATACGCCGGCATCAATGGCGAGTGCGCAGATATTTCTCAATGTCCTGCGCGACAGCATGGGGGCTGATGCGCCTGCCGGCGACTTCGTGCTCGCGCGCACCGATCTGTCCCGGCTCTGGCCGGAGGCCGCGGCGCGGCAAGTCCGGGTCGAGACCGGCAAACGCGTCCATCACGTCGTCCCCGAAGCCGATCAGGTACGGATCGACGGAACGCCCTTCGATGCCTGTGTTCTCGCCGTACCTGCTTACGCCGCCGCGAGTCTGCTGGACAGTGCAGCCGACGTCACGGGCCTCGCAGCATGGCGCCAGGCGCTGGGATCGTTCAGTTATCGGCGCATTGCCACAGTGACATTGCGGCTGGAAGGCCCCTGGACGTTGCCCAGACCGATCATGCTGCTGCAATGCGATCCGGCTAGCGGAGACCACGGTCAGTGGGCCATCGACCGATCCGCAACGCTGCTGCCGGCGCCCTCGCCGGCCGAGATCTCCGTCGTCATCAGCGATGCTTCACACGATCTGCCAGCCGGCGATGACACTCTGGCGGCACAGGTGGCGCAGCAGCTAAGGCGACAGGCGGCGAGGCGCGGGTCCCTGGCACCCATGCCGGCCACGGTCGCCCACCGCGTGATCATCGAAAAACGCGCAACCTTCGACTGCACCCAGGATCAGGTCCGTCCGCCCAACCGAACCCCGTTTCAGCGCGTTTGGGTTGCAGGGGACTGGACAGATACGGGATACCCCGCAGTCCTTGAGGGGGCCGTCAGAAGCGGTATGACGGCGGCACGTAACGTGCTGAAATCTGCGTTCAAATCCGCCGTGGATTGAGGCGGAAAATAAACGCACCCGGATATATTTAAATTTATTTTATTTAAATCAAGCTACTAAAAAGTAATCAGCATCGCGAAGGCGCAGTGTTTATCGCACCGCCTGTGCGGTCAGCAAGCCGAGAACCGTCAACCCCAGCGATCCCAGCAGACTGATCCCGGCATAGCCGACAGCCATGGCCAGGCGCCCCTCTTCGATCAAGGCGACCGTCTCGGAGGAAAACGTCGAAAAAGTCGTCAATCCGCCGAGAAAACCGGTCACCACCATGAACCGCCAGAAAGGCGGCCATTCCGGGTGCGCTGCGATCACTCCCACGACCAGTCCGACCAGATAGCCGCCAAGCAGGTTAGCCGCCAGCGTGCCCCAGGGCAATTGATTGGCATGCTGATTCAGCCACACTCCGAGGACCCAGCGCAACCACGCGCCCAGTGTCGCGCCGATGGCAATCACCACGAAATGCAGCGGACTGAACATTGGCATGGCGAAACTCCCGAGGTGGGCAAGCCCCTGACCAGGGCGTGGGATCAGACGAGGACGTGACGGGCTATATAGTCGCGCACCGCCCCGATATCGCACGGCAGAACGTCCACCCGCTGCGGCAGCGACTCCAGGTCCTCGAATCCGGGCGGCGGCGGCACGGCACGGCCAAGCGCCTCTTCGATCACATCGGAGAACTTGGCGGGCAACGCCGTTTCGAGCACCAGCATGGGAATCCCGGGCTCGACATGGGATGAAGCGACCTTGACGCCGTCAGCCGTGTGCGGATCGATCAGGACACCGCAGCGATCCATGACGGTGCGAATGGTCGCCAGCCGGTCTTCGTGCGAACTCACGCCAGCCTGAAAGCCGTATTTGCCCTCGAAATCCGGCAAATACGCCGACAGGTCAAACGACCCGCGGGACCCGAGTTCGGCCCAGAGTGCGGCCACCCGCGACGGGTCGCGGCCGACCAGGTCAAAGACGAATCGCTCGAAATTCGACGCCCGCGAGATGTCCATCGACGGGCTTGACGTCGCGTAGGTCTGGTCAGCGGGACGGGGTCGGTAACTGCCTGTGCGGAAAAACTCTTCCAGCACGTTGTTCTCGTTGGTCGCCAGCACCAGACGGCGGATCGGCAACCCCATCATGCGGGCAATGTGACCGGACAGAATGTTGCCGAAATTGCCCGACGGAACCGCGAACGAGACCTGCTCACCGGGGCCGCGGGTCGCGCGCAGCCAGCCATGGAAGTAGTAGACGATCTGTGCGGCAATGCGCGCCCAGTTGATCGAGTTGACCGCGCCAAGGCGGTAGCGCGACTTGAACGCCAGATCGCCCGACAGCGCCTTGACGATGTCCTGCGCCTCGTCAAACACGCCGGTCACGGCGATGTTATGAATATTGGCATCCTGCAGGGAGTACATCTGCGCACGCTGGAAGCTGCTCATGCGCCCGTGGGGCGACAGCATGAACACGGCGACGCCTTCCTTGCCACGCATGGCGTATTCGGCAGCCGACCCGGTGTCACCCGATGTCGCACCAAGAATATTCAGCGTGGTTGCGCGCTTGCGCAACACGTGCGGAAACACCTGGCCGAGGAACTGCATGGCCATGTCCTTGAAGGCCAGGGTCGGGCCTTCTGAAAGCCCGAGCAGATACATACCGTCATACAAGGCCCGCACCGGCACGATGTCTTCGCTGCGAAAGACCTCGGTGTTGTAGGCCGCGCGCGTCATCCGCGCGAGATCGTCGGAGGCGATATCGGTGACGAACAGCGACAACACCTCTGCAGCCAGGGCATGATATGGCAGGGCGCGCCAGCGCTCCAGCGTATCGGCGCTGACCTGCGGAATCGATTCCGGCACGGCCAGCCCGCCATCGGGAGCCAGCCCTTCGAGCAGGATGTCGGAAAACCCCTGCGGCTGCATCTGGCCGCGGGTCGAGATGTAGTTCATGCGAGGTTTTCCATGCGAATACGCGTCACGCGTGAGTGAACGAATGGCAACGCCTCGATCTTGGCGATCGCCTCGTTGACGTTGCGCTCGACGGCTTCGTGCGTGAGGAAGATCAGTTCAGCGGTGTCGGCTGAGTCAGTCGGCTGCTGAATCATCGACCCGATCGAGATGCCGCCATTGGCGAGCGCCCGCGTGACATCGGCGAGCACACCTGGCTGGTCCGCAACCGAAAAGCGCAGGTAGTAAGACGTCACGACATCGTCAATCGGCAGAATCGGCGTGTCATCCATCGCATCGGGCTGGAACGCCAGGTGCGGAACACGGCTCTCTGGATCGGCGGTCAGCAGGCGCGTGACATCGACAAGGTCGGCCACCACAGACGAGGCAGTCGGCTCTTCGCCGGCACCCTTGCCGTAATAGAGGGTCTGGCCGACGGCGTCGCCGCGCACCAGCACAGCGTTCATCGCGCCTTCGACGTTTGCCAGCAGCGACCGGGTGGGCACCAGCGCCGGATGCACACGCAGTTCGATACCTTCGGGACGACGCTTGGTGATGCCCAGCAGTTTGATGCGATAGCCCAGGCGCTCGGCCAGTTTGATGTCTTCGGCCGCCAGCTTGGAGATGCCCTCGATGTAGGCGCGATCGAACTGGACGGGGATGCCGAAGGCGATCGACGCCATCAGCGTCAGTTTGTGCGCCGCATCGATGCCCTCGATGTCGAAGGTGGGGTCGGCCTCGGCATAGCCAAGCCGCTGGGCCTCCGCAAGCACGGTCGCGAACGGCAGCCCGCGTGAGCGCATTTCAGACAGAATGAAGTTGGTGGTGCCGTTAATGATGCCGGCGACCCATTCGATGCGATTGGCGGTCAGCCCTTCCCGAATCGCCTTGATGATCGGGATACCCCCGGCCACGGCGGCCTCGAAGGCCACCATCACACCACGCGCGGACGCTGCGGCAAAAATTTCGTTGCCGTGCTTGGCCAGCAGAGCCTTGTTCGCCGTGACCACGTGCTTGCCCTGCGCAATCGCCTCGAGCACCAGTTCGCGCGCCAGCATGTCGCCGCCGATGAGTTCAACCACGATATTGATGGACGGATCGCGCACCACCTCAAACGGATCGGCGCAAACGGCGACATCCGGGCCCAGCAACTTGCGGGCCTTGGCCACATCGCGCACCGCGACCCGGCTGACTTCGATATGACGTCCGGCACGTCGCGCGATTTCCCGGGCATTGCGTGCCAGGACCTTCCAGGTGCCGCCGCCCACCACGCCCAGTCCCAGCAAACCTACCTTGATCGATTCCATTACAGCAGCCCATCCTTGCGGAACATTTCCTTGATGCCACGCACCGCCTGACGGGTGCGTTGCTCGTTTTCAATCAGGGCGAAGCGCACGTACTCATCGCCATACTCGCCAAAGCCGATGCCCGGTGAAACCGCGACCTTGGCATGCTCGAGAATCCGTTTGGCGAATTCAAGAGAACCCGCGGCACGGTAGGGTTCAGGGATGCGCGCCCAGATGTACATCGAAGCCTTGGGAATATCGACCATCCAGCCGGCCTCATGCAGGCCCTTGCAGAGCACGTCCCGACGATTCTGATACTTCTGCACGACTTCGGTCACGCACTCCTGCGGACCGTCGAGCGCCGCGATCGAGGCCACCTGAATCGGCGTGAAGGTGCCGTAGTCGTGATAGCTCTTGATCCGCGCGAGCGCATTGACCAGGTCCTTGTTGCCGACCATGAAACCAACCCGCCAGCCCGCCATGTTGTAGCTTTTGCTCATCGTGAAGAACTCGACGGCCACATCGCGCGCGCCGGGCACCTGCATGATGGAAGGCGCCTGGTAGCCGTCAAAACAGATATCGGCATAGGCCAGATCGTGCACGACCAGAATGTTGTGCTCGCGGGCCAGCTTGACCACGCGCTCGAAAAACTCAATGTCAACACACTGCGCCGTCGGATTGCTGGGAAAGCCGAGGATCATCATCTTTGGCTTGGGAATCGACTCGCGGACCGCGCGCTCGATTTCGACGAAGAAATCCGAGCCGGGTGTCATGGCCACCGAGTGGATGTTGGCGCCAGCGATCACCGCGCCGTAAATATGGATCGGGTAACTGGGGTTGGGCACCAGCACGGTGTCGCCCGCATCCAGCGTGGCCAGCATGAGGTGCGCCAGACCCTCCTTGGAGCCGATGGTCACAATGGCTTCGGAATCCGGATCGAACTCGACATTGAAACGACGCTGGTACCAGTCGGTGATCGCCTTGCGCAGGCGCGGAATTCCCTTGGATACCGAATAGCCGTGGGTGGTGGGCCGGGTGGCCGCTTCGACGAGCTTTTCCACGATGTGGGGGGGCGTCGGGCCGTCCGGATTGCCCATCGACATATCGATAATGTCCTCACCCCGGCGGCGGGCAGCCATCTTGAGCTCCGCCGTAATATTGAACACGTAGGGCGGTAAACGCTCGATTCGCGGGAACTTCATCATCGTCGATCCTTGGATGGCAAACGGGTTGCAGTGGCATTTATTTGCACTGCAACAAAACCTCATAATCTAGCGCAAGGCGACTCGCCCGGCAAATCGGGACCCAAATACGGGTGAACCCACATGAAAACCCCGGGAATTCGTGAGATTTTGGTCACACTGGGGCGGATCGAGTGCGCTATGATCAATTCAACCTGCCGGAGTCTTTATTGAAGCTGCATTCTGATACCACCTCGGCACTGAACTCCGTGACTGCCTACGGCCCCGGGTTCGTCGAGATCAACAAAATTCGCTTTGACCACGCGATTGCGTTCGGCCCGCAGGGCGATATCGCCCGCTGGGCGGCGCGCGACCCCTCAGATATTTCCAGCGACCTGCTGTTTTCGGCGGCACGATTGTCGCTGGCCCCGGCAGATCCCATGGCCTTTCTCGATTCTGACGACGCGCGGCCTACGGTGGTCGGCGAGCGCCCCGAGGTGCTGCTCGTCGGAACCGGCGACCGGCACATCATGCTCGAACGAACTATCCTCGACCCCCTGATCCGCGCAGGGGTTGGCGTCGAATGCATGAGCACGGCCGCCGCGGCACGCACCTACAACGTCCTGATGGCCGAAGGCCGTCTGGTCATCGCAGCCCTCATTCCCTGACTCTCCACACACATGGCCACCGTACTGATCGGCAAACCCGCCCCCGCCTTTACCGCTGAAAGCACCTTCGGGCGCATCTCGCTCGAGCAATGCCGCGGACGCGGTGTAGTGCTCTACTTCTACCCCAAGGACAACACGCCAGGATGCACGACGGAAACCGAAGGCTTCCGGGATGCGCACGACCAGTTCATTGCAACAGGTTGCGTTGTCATCGGCGTGTCGCGCGATTCGTTGCGTTCACATGAAAACTTCAGCGCCAAACTCGGACTACCCTTCCCGCTGATCGCCGACACCGACGAGGCGGTCTGCAACGACTACGGCGTGATCAAGCAGAAACAGATGTACGGAAAGCAGGTACGCGGCATCGAGCGCAGCACGTTCCTGATCAGCGCCGACGGCAAACTGGTACAGGCCTGGCGCGGCATCAAGGTGCCCGGTCACGTTCAGGAGGTCCTTCAAGCCGCGCAAAGCCTTACTTAGTGCAGTGTTCAACGCGATCAGGCACTTAAACCCCGTGCCTTTTGAGCCATGGCGGCGTTGAACACTGCACTCGCACCGCCGCAGTAAACACCCATATCCGACTGTCTGCCTGGAGAGTGCTTCATATGCCACTTCCGAAGTTGCCCACCCGCCCTGCCGCGATCCTGGATCTGGCTAATATCGACGCAAGCCGTCAGGCACACGCACCACAGGTTGCCGTGATGCAGCCAGCGCTGGAAAATTTCGAGGAACCGGCCCCACCGGCCGAGATTGAAGCCCCCGCATCCAGGCCTCACGTCGCCCCCGTGAATTTGCCGGCGCGCCCGCCTGCAGGCAAGCGGTCAGCTCGCGGCACGCCGCCGGCGCCTGCAGGCACTGCGGCCAACACCTCCGCGTCGCGGTCGACCAAGCGCGCCGGCAGCAAGCCGTCGGCGGACGGTACCCGCAAGCTGTTCGTCCTGGACACCAATGTGCTGTTGCATGACCCGAGTTCGCTGTTCCGGTTTGAGGAACACGACGTGTTCCTGCCGATGATGACGCTGGAAGAACTCGACCACCAGAAAAAAGGCATGTCGGAGGTCGCCCGCAACGCACGGCAGGTGAGTCGCTCGCTCGACTCGCTGGTCGGCGACCATCGCCTCTTTGAAGACGGCCTCCCCCTGAGCAGCCTGGGTAACAAGGACGCAAGCGGCAAGTTGTTTTTCCAGACATCGGCAATCGCCAGCATGCTGCCGTCAGACCTGCCCATGGGCAAGGCCGATAACCAGATTCTGGGCGTAGTGCGCGCACTGCACGAACGCCACCCGACCCGCGAGGTGGTGCTGGTGTCGAAAGACATCAACATGCGCCTGAAGGCCTACGCGCTCGGACTGGCCGCGGAGGATTACTTCAACGACCAGGTGCTCGAGGATTCCGACCTGCTCTACTCCGGCGT
>JADZBO010000053.1 GCA_020851995.1 Burkholderiaceae bacterium | reverse complement strand
TTGCCAGCGTTGGCCAGCAGAAACGGCAGGATCGCAGCGTTGAAGCGCGCGTTGTCATCGCCCGCGATCATGTGCCGCGCGCCGGAAATCTCGGCCTGCGCCACATGGGGCAGCGCCTGGCGCAGATGGGCCATCGTTTCGCGGCTCAAGACGTCGCTTTCACTGCCGCGCACGATCAAGACGGGTGCCTCGATCGCCCTGGCCGCCGCCATCAACCGCGCTTCCAGAGCGGACAGATCCCAGTTGTCTTCGCCGATCGACAGGAATGCAGGGTCCCAGTGCCAGCGATAACGCCCGTCGTCATCCTGGCGCAAGTTCTTGAGCAAGCCTTCCGGCCGACCCTGGCGGGTGCGTCCGGAATAAGCCTCCACGGCGGCGACCGCCTCCTCAAGCGAGGCGAATCCGGCCATGGTTTCCCGCATGAACCCACCGACCCGGTCAGAGCCGCCAGGCTCGATCCGCGGGGCAATATCGACCAACACCAACCCGGTACAGGGCGTATGGGGCTCTTCGCCGCAGGCCAGTAGCGCCGCCAGTCCGCCCAAAGAGGCCCCGACGATCACTGGCGGGGCTGGCAACTGCGCGATCACATGGCGCAGATCGTCAGCAAAGGCATCGACCCGGTAATTGCCGTTGGCGCACCAGCCGCTTTGCCCGTGGCCGCGCATGTCGATCGCGTAGACAGCCAGCCCGTCCGGCGCCGCCTCGCTGATGCTGCGCGCCGTCGCATCCCATGACCAGCGGGTTTGGCCCCCGCCATGCAGCAGCAACACCGGCGCGCCCTGCGCCGGACCATGGCGATCCGCGGCAAGCGCCAAGTCCGGCGATACGGAGAATTTCAGTGTTGCAAATGCCATCTGGTCTTCAGCCCATCCTTGGACCGTTACGATGGCAGCGGCACGGATTCTCAACAAGGGAGCGAAAGGTCGGCGCGCGGGAATATGGCTATATTGATAAAGCTGGCCAGAATTCAAATCAGCGGGAACGTCTCTTTGCCCATTGCGCCAGAACCCCTGAAGAAGCGTGCTTGCCGAAGTCACCGGTTTTGGCCAGAAATCGCCCCATGCACGCCGAACAAAAGTGGCCTATATACCTAACTAGCCGCGCCGGTCAGTCGTAAGGCTGAGGTTTGAGGCAGTGAGCAATGGAGAAATCAATTTTCGTGCCATCCATCCTGACAGCCCAAAAGCATAGCTGCGAGAATTGCGGCACGTCATCGGGTGGTGAATTGAACTCAAAGCCAACGATGCCAGTCCCAAACTTCTCGTCCCGCTCATCATGACGCTCTAGCAGTGCGGCCAAGTCGGCAGCGTCTTGCGGAAATACCGTGTCGCCTACATGATAGCGGTTCAGCATTTCCTTGAAGAAATGCGGTTGCGTCTCCGGCTTTGTCAAAGGTCCGTGTCCTGAGCACGATTCTTCGCGCCCTACCCACTATTCATCATCCTTTTTGATGGCCTTCTGCGCCGGAAACTTGGGCTGCGGTGCTGGAAGATGATTGTCCCTTGAAACGACAGACCTACCGATCTTCTGTTCGATGTTCTTGCGGGCACCACCGGCAACCTTTCCGCCCAATTTCGCAGCCTCTTCGTTGGCGCGGAAACGTTGGGCAGTGGTCGTGCGCGCCAGTTCTGCGGTCGTAGTTTCTCCGAGCATGGTCAGAGCCAACTGCCAAGCAGTCCATCAAATGGATTGCGCGAATGGCTTGCTGCGAAAATATTTGGCGGCACCCAGTCGCCCTCGTGGCAAAATCGGTTACCAATCCGCCGATGGTTGGATGCCGGGGGCGGTACGCCACGCATCGAAGTGGACCTGAAGCTCAGCCGGAAGTTCCGCCGCAAACGCTGCGCCCATCGGATAGTGCGGCATCGCCGCCGCGACCAGATCGAGCAGGGCGAGACCTTGCTTGCGGTCCTTGGGGCGTTTGAGCGGGTTGCGGGTTGGCTTGTCCGACATCCACAGCTTGTGCAGCGCGAACCAGCGCGGATCCGGCGCGATGATGCGCGCGGGCGATCCATCGCGGCAACCGATGACCTGATCGACAGGACGCCCAAGCAGCAGCCATTCCTGTTCGGGCAGCGCCACCGGGCGGGGCTGATCGGCCGCACCGAGCGAGTAGGCCCGCGATGGCGCAACCAGCAGTTCGACTTCATAGGCCTTGGCATTGCGCGCCTGAAAATCACGCTCGCTGTTGACGGTAAAGGTCGGATCGACCGCTTTCAACATATCCCACACGGTCCGGCCGGAGGAGGCGTCGTTGGCCGCGACCCACGCCAGATCGAAGTCTTCGGTCTCGTCGGGCAGTAGGACGAACCCATTCGCTTCGGCCATATAGGCGGCAATCGCATTGGTGCCGACGACCAGCAGATGTGATCCGAGCAGCGCCCGGCGATCACATTCCCTGAGGATCGGCCCGGCATCGCTTGATAGCAACGGCAGCCGCAGCGCGCGATAGAGCGCAGCGCTTTCAGCCAGGGTCGTGCGCAGGCTGGCCGCGCGGTCTTTCAGTTCAGCCTTGCGGGCGTGATAGGCCGTGAATTCGGCTTCACGCTCGTCGCTCCATGGCCCAAGGCTCTTGCCATTGCCGCCGCGGTCGGTGATGCGATAGAGGTAGTCCAGACCGCCGACTGTCTTGCGACGCAGGTCATACGGGAGGCTGCGACGCTCGCGCTCGACTTCGAGCCAGCTTTCGTAGCGCTGGCGCAGATTGACGAGCAGGCGTGCCTGCTCGTCACTGAAAGGGCGAAACGTGGTCACATGCACTTTATCCCACAAATATGCTCATTCGTCAAATTGTGGGATAAAGTGATAATATTTTTTATGTTAATAGCGATACCACAACTGTCCATGTCCATTGTGTCCAGTGTGGTGGGGAAAGGCTTGCGGTCACAGGGTTCTTTCAACAGTATCTGCGACCGTGTCCACTTCGTTCGCCACGACGCCCTGGCAGGCTGCGCGCATCGAAATACCCGGCGGTCGCCGGTCGTGGACGGTATTGGATGATCGCGGCGATGTCGTCGAGTGCCTTCGTCACTGGATCATCCATCTTGAGCAAACCCATGCATCGCCGAACACGATCCGCGCTTATGTTCGCCATGTCGTCGACTTCGAGAACTTCCTCGGCGCCAACGGCGCCGGCATTCATGAAGCCACGGTGGCGCTGTACGACAGCTTCCTTGCCTGGCGGCTCGCCCGGCGAAAGGATGCCTTGCCGAGTCCGAGGCTGATCCTGCTGCGGAAGCAGGAAACGCGGGTTCTGGCACCGTCGACGCGCAACCAGATCCAGCTCGCGATCAAATCGTTTTACCGCTTCTACAACGGCACCGACGACTTTGCGGTCGATACGGCCAAGGTCACGAAAGCCTATGACGGTCACCGGACCTATAAGCCGTTCCTCGAGCATATCAGCCAGCGCCGCACGACACGGCGCAAGGACCGCTATCTGTCGGGCGATCCCGGTCGGGTTCAGCAGCAGGTACTCAAGAAGCGGCTGACGCCGAGTGAGGTACTGCGGCTGATCGAGGCGTGCGGGCTCGCGCGGGACGCGTTCCTGATCGTGTTGCTCTACAATACAGGCCTCAGGATCGGCGAAGCGCTGGGTCTGCGCCATGTTGATATCGATCTGGCCGAAAAGGTCATCTGGATCATTCCGCGCGAGGACAATGCCAACGGCGCCCGCGCCAAATCTGGCCGGACGCGCGGTGTGCCGGTCCACGACTACGTGCTCAACATGTACGTCGACTACCTGACCAGCGACGAATATCTGCCGGCCTTCGAGTCCGGAACCGAGTACGTCTTTGCCAATGTGAAAGCCGGCGCCATCGGGCACGCCATGAGCCTGTCCTACGCCCAGAAGCTCGCGGGCCTGCTGGAACAGCGCACGCATATCGACTTCAGCTGGCACATGTTCCGCCACAGCCATGCGTCCGAAGCGATCGCGGCGGGATACAGCCTGCTCGAAGTGGCCGATCGCCTTGGGCATGCCAGCCCACAGACGACAGCGGCCTTCTACCAGCACCTGTTCGCTTCGGAAATCCGCAGGCTTTACCTCACCGGTCCCGACGAGGTGCATGAAAGGCTTGAGAAACTTCGCGAGGCGGAGCTTCTCGGAAAGGACTTGCGATGGGCATGACGCCGCTGGCGCTCGTCGGCGGCCCCCCGCACGATACCGATCGCTACAGCAACTGGCTTGAGGCGCGCCTCCAGGAAATGTCCTCCCTTCTCGTCGATAATCCTGTCTGGTCAGACGCCGTGATGAACGAGGTGTTCGGCCATCCCTGGCTAAGTCAAACATACGCAAGCCTGCCGCTTGGCGCTGCGGTTCCGGTGTTGGCCAACGAAATCAAGGCCTACCTCGGGGCATCGGTGCTCGATGATCGCAAGGCGGATGCCCATTGGTTCCAGCGCCGGATCCCGGTGATCCGCTATCTGGTCGAGGAAGGCGCGAACCTGCTTCAGCACTTTGGGGCGGGCTGCCTTGCCGACATCCCTCACCCTGGCTTCCGAACGTCGGAGAGTGACGGTGCCCGGAACCACAACGATGCTGTCCTGGAGCTATACGCCGCTTGGTACGGCGCGAATTATGGGCGGCGAAGACTGAGCCAGACCCGCCAGTGGATCCGGGACGGAGAGATCGTCACCACGCAGTATCGATCACCGGAAGTGCAGCTGTTCGGCGATATCCATCGCTTCTCGATCATCAATCGTGCGCAAATGGCGCCGATGCATGACCGCAACATCATCCTGCTCAACGACCTCTACAGCGAAGAGGACACCCGCTTCCGCGACCGGCAGCGTCGGAGCGACACCTATCTGAACTTCCTGTGCTTCGAGCCGTGGTTGCGCCCGCTGATGCGCGGCTTTCTTCTGGACAAGGTCGCGCATGGCGAACTTGCGCCGGCGACCTTGGTGGGCATGCAGTCGCGCCTGCGAGCCTTCGGACAGTTCCTGCACGGCGAGGGCATCACCGAGCCTGGGCAGGTCAACGAACTGACCATGGAGCGTTATCTCGCTCGGGGAAACGCGCGGAATACCGCAGGCAAGAACTGGTACACTGACATCGTCCAGCTGCTGCGTGCAGCGCCAGTCCTCCTGCCGGGGCAATGGCCGCGGATCGCGCTCGACAAGCGCGCGGCGCGGCGCATCCGCTACAAGCAGGCGCCGGATGATCCTCGCAACCGGCTTTACGCCTCGCGCGAGGGTGCCAACCGGGCGGCCCCGCCGGAAGCTCTGACGGCCATGGTAGCAAAGCTTGACGAACTGCCCGCGCCCATCCCCGCGATCTTCATGATCGGCATTACGACCGGCGCGCGGGCCGAAGATCTGCATGCCCTGCTCTTCGACTGCCTGCGACCCGATCCGCACGACAAGCGGTTCATGCTGTTCACGTTCTGGCAGAACAAGGTCAGCCGCTGGAATACCAAGCCCTTGCTGCTGACTGATCCGGCGCACCAAGCCATGATCGAGCTGATCGAGGCCCAGCGAGATCGTGTCCGGCAGCGTCACGGCCGCACTACGAAATACCTGTTCCCGGTCTTTTACGGAAAGCGGGAATCGTTCCTCGGCCAAAACTGGACCATGCAGGAGCTCAAGATGCTGTGCCTCAGGCACGGGATCGTCGATGGCGAAGGCAAGCCGTTCGACTTCTCGTGGCATCCGCTGCGCCACCATCGCGGCACGCAGATGGCGGCCGAAGGTCACGACATCCTCAGCATCATGTTCGAACTGGGCCACGCCTCGCCCGATATGGCATCGATGTACGTCAACAAGCGCCTGGAGCTCAAAAAGAACGCCCTGCTCCGCAAGGGCGGCGGTCAGTTCTTCACGATCGAGGGCAAGGTCGATGAGGCCGTCGGCGATCTCTTGCTGCGCAAGGAAACGATGGTGGCCACGCGAGTCTGTGGCGGCGCCTGTACGCTGCCCGGCCAACTTGGCGAATGGTGCGAGCATGCCCATGCCTGCCTGACCTGCCGGTTCTTCCGCGCCGATGGCGACGATCTGGAGCACTTCCGCTGCGAGCGGGCCGGACTTTACGTCGCGATCGAAGGCCTCGAACAGGAAGCCCGGAATTACGAGGAAGGCGGACAGACCCGCATGGCCGACATCACCCACAAGCGGCTGCAACGCAACAAGGATGCCGCCCACAACACCGACACCATCATCCGTTCCATCGAGGAGCGCGGCCTCTACAAGGGCGAAAAGCAGCGCTACAGGCCGGCCGCTGCTCGAGAGGAAGCGTTGCCATGATTACCGGAACCGATCTGCGGATCGCCACTCTCAACGATGCCCGCAGCCGCCGTAGCGCCGAAAAGCGCGCCGCCGTCGAGGACGCTGTTCTGCGCCTGCGCGACAGCAAGCAGGCAGTGACGTTCGTCTCGGTGGCCCGTGAGGCCAAGGTCAGCCGCCAATACCTCTACAACAACTTCGCTGATGAAATCGGCGAGGAACGTGTCGAGACCCGCGCGGAAACCGAGGTGATCGACGGCAAGAAGGTCCCGCTGCGGACGCCGGAGGAATACCGGCACATCGAAGCGGCGCTGCGCAACAAGATCGAGCGGCTTGAAACCGAGCTCCGGGAAGCACGCGCCGGAAAGGCCAAGGCGGACCGCACCGCCGAGCGTGAGCGCGGCAAGGCCGAACACTGGCGTCAGCTCTACACGGCTGCCCTGGCGCGCGTATCACCGGGGCAAACGCCCGAACCGATGCCACCATCCGAAGACTGAACCGTCACGCTGCGATCGGATTACGACCAAGCGAGTAGGAAGTGAGCCGCCTTCGGCGTCTTGCACTTCCAACTCGCTTGATCGTCCAAATTATGGGTGAAACACAATGGACAGGCGTTATGCCATCAAACCATTGAAAATAATATAAAAGACACGATCAGGTGTTGATATATGTTAAATAATGAAGCGAGCCTGTGGTGTTGATACCCCTCTTACCATTGCGTTCGCTCCGTTCCACCGGCCCTCCAGATTTATCCATAACAAGTGCCTGGGTCGGCCCGTAGTATAAACGGCGCTTGCGGCTCTGGAGGCCCGAAGCTTAACATCAGTCAGATATTCGGACTCGCGTTCTACCGATCCGCGCGAGCTACTTGTGGGTGTGGAAACGTTTCAAACGCCGAGGGAGACAGAGTGATGTTTCATCTGGGATGGTTCCTTCCGGGCTGGGGCATTCAAAATTCGGTCTTCAACGGCTGGACGCCTTCGCTCAGCGGCGCATGGGCAGGAAGCCATGAACGCGAATGGATGCGTCCTGACCTCTATGTGGACCTCGCAACGGCGCTGGAACGTGGCGGCTTCGATTTCTTGCTCCTCGAAGACACGTCGCAGGTGGACAACACGTTCCGAGGATCCACCGAGGCATCGCTGCGGCTCGGCCTGTTCGCGCCGAAGAACGATCCGCTGCCGCTCGTCCCGTTGCTGGCGGCGCGTACGCGCCATCTGGGGATCGTACCCACGCTCTCGTCCAGCTTCTACCCGCCTTATCTGGCGGCACGGCTGCTTACGACGCTGGACCACATCAGCGAAGGCCGCGTCGGGTACAACGTG
>JADZBO010000052.1 GCA_020851995.1 Burkholderiaceae bacterium | reverse complement strand
CGCTGAGCCAAACCACGATCAGCGTCGAAAAAACGACGCCGGCGTGGTTGGTGATTTCAGAAACGACGGATCGTTTGAACAGCGACATGCGATGCCTTCAGGTGGCGCACTAGCGGGTGCAGGCGCCGGGGTTGCGTGGTTCGATGATGGCCCATTCGACCGTCAGTGTGGGCTCAGGCCGGAAGCGGTTCCACGGAATGTCGATGGTACCCTTTTGTGTGGCACGCGCGAGATACGCGCTGACATTGTCGTTGGGCGGCTTTTCGGTTTCGCGACGATCGACCACGATCAAAGCGCCGCAGTCGTCGATCAGCTTCGGACTGATCCATGGCGATTCCGAAGGAATGCCGTACTGCAGGACATAGGGTTGATGGCGCGACTTGACCGAAGTGACGCCTGCGATCCAGGTTTCGCCGATGACGACCCGCAGTGGGCTGGCGAAGCGACTGTCCCAGACCTTGTCCATGGCGACCCCGAGTTCGATGGCCGGGAAGTTCGAGCGGGACGTTCGCTTGATGAGGTCGACCAGCAGGCCGTTCGAGAGGCTTACGCCGGCGACCATGAGCAGATCCACGGCGATACCGACGGTCAGTACGCTGCGCACCAGTTTCGCGGGGTCGACGCGGGGTGCCCAGCGTACCGCCCATACGCCAAGCATGACGTAAAAAGTGGTGGCCCAGTTCGCATGCAGGCTGATCAATCCGGTGCCCAGCGCACACGCCAGCAGGGTGGGGCCCAGTGCCATCATCGTGACGAAACGTCCTTCGGAGAACTCGGGCGCATGCGCTGCGGCTGCCACGGTCGGCTCGCGCCGCAACGCCCAGCGCACAACGAGCAGCGTGACGATCAGCGGGACGACGCGCGACGCCTGACTCATCACAAACCGCAGCAGGCGGTTGAGGTGATTCGTTTCGTTGCCAACCTGGTAATTCATGTAGTGCCAGGTCGGGTAGTTTTCGCGCACCATCCACAGTGCGTGGGGGATCAACAGCACCAGGCACACGGCGATCCCCAGGGCGATTCCCGCCCAGGCGCGGGGGGTTCTCATTCGGGCATCCAGCAGCACCCAGACTCCCATCACGGCAAACCAGATGACCGCGCTGTACTTGGTGAGCAGGCACGCGGCTGCGGCGATCCCGGCGATCACCCATTGCCACCAGCGACCTTCGCGCACGCCCAGCAGCACCATCCAGAGCAGCAGCGCAACCGGCATGAGCTGCACCGTGTTCTGATCGGCAACCACGCCATTGATGCTGTGATAGAAGATCACCGCCGTGAACACCACCGCCACCAGGGCACGTGCCGGGCTCACCACCACGAGCGCGATGCGCCAGACGACGATCAGCATGAGCGCGACGTTGATCTGGCCAGCCAGGTAGGTTGCCCAGAAATTGCGCCCGAAGACTTGCGCCCAGGCCCAGATCCACCAGGTTGAAAACGGCGGGTGCTTGGAATATCCCCAATCGGGTGACTGGATCCAGACGAGTTCTTCGATATTGTCCCAATGCGGCGCCCGCTGGGAGACGACGGCCATCAGCAGCCAGGCGATGGTGTGCAGGGCGATAAAGGCCAGGGTCAGCCTGGCGAGGTGGCGTGGATTATGGAAATCGACGCGTTTGAGCAATTGATTCATGGTGTACGGAACGCGAGCGAAGGACCCGCCTGGGCGCGGAGGCTGCCCCAGCGACTTCCTGAGTTGTCCTTGAGCGAAGTTTACCCCAGTGTGGGGCGTGTCCCGTCTCTCCGGGCCGGTCTGGCGAGCGATGTGCATCGCGCTAACGGCACAGTAGCAGGGAGGTGCGTGAGTCAGTAATAAGCAGGTAGTTAGGTAAGAAAGGCAGGAAGGAAGGCAGGAAGGAAGGCAGGAAGGAAGGCAGGAAGGCAGGCAGGAAGGCAGGAAGGCGAATGATTGCGGATCGATCGAACTTTGACGGGGTGTTGGCGATTTAGACCAGTCGTGGGTGATTTACAGCTTTTTTACGACCGGTGGGGTGACTTGCGTGTGAGCAAGTGGGGAGAATGTGTAAACTGCACTCACACGCAGCTGTTTCAAAAGTTAATGCATCATATGAGCGCTACGACAGGCGGAAGAGCCGCATGGTGCTGACACCCACACCCGTCATGAACCTCGAGCAGCCAGTCACCCTGCAGGATCTTCCTGTCGCCGTTCGGCGCAAAGTGTCGATCGTTGTGCCTTGCCACAACGAAAGCGAGGCGATCCCGGAACTGCATACGGCGCTGCTTGGGCTGTTCGCCCAGCTGTCCGCCTATGATTTCGAAGTGATCTGCGTTGACGATGGCAGCTCGGATGACACACTTTTGCAACTGGTCACGCTCGCCCGGAGGGATCGCAGGTTCCATGTCATCGAGCTGTCGCGCAATTTTGGCAAGGAATCCGCGCTGACAGCAGGCCTGAACGAGGCCACTGGCGATGCCGTGATTCCTTTTGACGCGGATTTGCAGGACCCTCCCGAATTGATTCCCCGCATGATCGAGGAGTGGGCCGCCGGCGCCGAGGTCGTGCTGGCGCGCCGTGTCGATCGAACTCAGGATGGCTTCCTCAAGCGCAAGTCCGCCGAGTTGTTCTATCAGTTTCACGAAAAACTCTCCACCATCAGCCTGCCGGAGAATGTGGGCGACTTCCGCCTGATTGACCGGATCGTGGTCGATGTGCTCAAGCAACTGCCCGAGCACCACCGCTTCATGAAGGGTCTCTTCGCCTGGGTGGGGTTTCGCACGGTCACGCTCGATTACAAACGTAATGCGCGTGCGCGCGGCACCACGAAGTTCTCGGGCTGGAAACTCTGGAACTTCGCCATCGAGGGCTTCACGAGTTTCAGTACCGCGCCCCTCAAGTTCTGGTCCTATGTGGGCATTCTCGGTGCCCTGACCACGCTTCTCTACGCGCTCGTCGTCGTTTTGCGCACGCTCATTTACGGAGTCGATGTGCCGGGCTACGCGTCATTGCTGGTCGCGATTCTGTTCATTGGCAGTCTGCAACTGATCAGCGTCGGGGTGTTGGGCGAATATATCGGGCGGATCTACATGGAAGCAAAGAACAGGCCTGTCTACGTGATCCGCAAGCGATACTGAGTGTGATCAACCTGAGCCCGGCAGTCGCAGGCTGATTTTGACTAACTATTTGATTTTAAAGCGATAAGTCTTGATTTGAATCGCTTGGGCGACATCAATCGCGGCGATCGCAAACAGTATGAATCATGGCGGGCGCAGTCCCCGCCACGATCCCGGACGATCGGGCTTTGAGATAACATATGTCGATATGGCAAACATTCTCATCGTCGAGGACAGCAGCATCCAGGCCGAAATGCTGAGGCGCCTGCTCGCGCAGGCGGGCTACACCGTGCGGAGCGCGCACGACGGCGCCCAGGGCTACGCAATGGCGCGGGAATGCCGTCCGGATCTGGTCATTTCGGATGTCACCATGCCGGTCATGGACGGTTTCGAGCTCTGTCAACGAATCCGTGAGGACCCAACGCTGGCGGATTTGCCGGTCATCCTCCTGACCGCGATGGGAAGCGCGCGCGACGTGGTTCATGGACTGATCGTCGGTGCGGATAACTACGTGACCAAGCCCTACGATTCGGCGCTTCTTCTGGAGCGTGTGCGTGGCGCTTTGGGCAGGCCCAGCACAGTCTCCCGACAAGAAAAGTTCGCGACCCGCGCTGAAATTGACGGCGAGGAAATCGTCGTGCGGGCAGGGCCGCAGCAAATGCTCGATCTGCTGTTGTCCACGTATTCCAACGCGCTGGCTCAGAACCGGATCCTTCAATCCACACAAGATGAACTCGCGCAGTTCAATAGTCAGCTCGAGACCGAAGTCGAGCGCAAATCCGCTGCGCTTCTCGAGCACGAGCGCAAGTTGAGCGCGGAGCGCGAACTCCTGCTGACCAAAGAATCCGAGCATTTGCGCAAGTTGCATGACACCTTGCTTGAGTCTGTTGGCGCGATTGCCGCGACCGTCGAGATGCGCGATCCCTACACCTCAGGACATCAGCGACGGGTTGCTGACCTGGCCGTGGCGATCGGACGCAAGCTAGGCTGCACCGAAGACGTGCTTGAGGGGTTGCACATCGCGTCGGTCGTCCATGATCTCGGAAAAATTCGCATTCCGGCGGAAATTCTTTCGAAACCCGGGCGCCTGGATAACGAAGAATTCAATCTGATCAAGACACATGCCCGCGCAAGTTACGACATCCTCAAGAATATTCATTTCCCCTGGCCCATCGCCGATATCGTCCATCAGCATCACGAGCGCCTTGACGGCTCGGGCTATCCGCTGGGTCTCAAGGGCCAACAGATCATCCTGGAAGCACGAATCCTGATCGTGGCGGATGTGGTGGAATCCATGTCGACCCCGCGACCCTATCGCCACGCGCTGGGGCTCGACGCGGCACTTCAGGAAATCGAAGCGGGCAGGGGCAAGAAATACGATTCTGACGTTGTGGATGCCTGCCTGGCCGTGTGCCGGGAGGGAATCTGGACCCCCGAGAAGCTTTGACCCAGCGCAGTTCAATCCGTGCGCGTTGTGGCGTGAATGCCCCTTGAGTCCTTAGTTCGGCGACTGAAGGCGGGACAGCGCCTGGGCGATTGCCTCGGTCGATAAAACAAACTGCGCCGCGCCAAGGGCGATCGCGGCGCCAGGCATTCCGAAGATGACGCTGGTGGCCTCGTCCTGTGCGATCGTGGCTGCGTCCGCGTTGCGCAGGGCTTTCAGGCCTGCGGCGCCGTCGCGCCCCATGCCACTGAGCAGGATGCCCAGCGCGCGCGATCCATACTGCTGCGCCACTGAGGCGAACAATGGATCGACCCCCGGGCAATGCAGACTGGGCGATCGGCCCGCATCAAGCACAAAGCGACGCTGCGCGTCGATCGTCAGATTCCTGCCATCCGGCGCGAAGTAGATGTGACCCGGTCGCGGGGTGTCGCCGCTTTCGGCGATTTCAATGACGAGTTTGCAGCGCGATTGAAGCCAGCTCACCATGCCTTCGAGAAAGCCGCTACTGATGTGCTGGACGCACACAATCGGCACGGGACAAGATGTCGGCAGTCTGGAAAATATCGCCGAGAGAATCTGTGGGCCGCCAGTGGATGCGCCAATCGCCGCGAGCGAAATACCCTTGAGGTCGGGCACGGAGGTGCTGGCCCGCGACATGCGGGCGATCCGGTTGCTCGCTGGTTGCAGACGCGCTGCGGGCGCTGCGCCGGCCTGGTGAGGCCTGGCCCGGACGAGTGCCCGAATGGTTTCGAACAGTTGGCGACCTTCGTCAGACGTGATGCCGGAAGTTGTGCCGGCGGGTTTGGCCACGACCGCGACGGCACCTGCGGAAAGCAGCTTGAAAATGTTGTCTTTCTGATGCGCTTGAACCGCGACGCTCAGCACCATGATCGGGCAATCGGTGATCGCTTTTGCCCTGAGAATGAACTCAAGGCCGTCCATGCGCGGCATGTGGTAATCCGTGCAGACGATATCCGGACGAGCCGCTGGCAGCAGTTCGAGCGCCTCGATACCGTTGCGGGCTTCGCCGACAATCTCGAGGTCGGGCGCGAGTTCGAAAAGCTTGCGCAGCAGGTAGAGTTCGGTCGCGGAATCCTCGACCAGCATGACGCGTACGCAGCGTTTGGCGCCGATGACCGAAGACACGGACTCGCTGCGATCTTTCATATCAGTCTGGCCAGAGAGTCGAGCAGCACGGTCTGGTCAAATCCCGGCTTGGTAATGTAGGCGTCGGCACCCGCCTCGAGCCCTCCGCGCCGGTCAGCCTCGGAGGCAAGCGAGGTGACCAGCACCACAGGTAATTCAGCATGCCTGCGGTCGGCCCGTATTTTGGCGGTGAGTTCCAGTCCTGACATGCGGGGCATGTTGACGTCAGAAACGACGGCGTCGAACATGGCTCGCGACAGCTTGTTCCAGGCATCGAGGCCGTCGACCGCCGTTTCGACCTCATATCCTGCCGCCTCAAGGATCCGGCGCTCCTGTGTGCGCGTCGTCATGCTGTCTTCGGCGAGGAGGATGCGCTGCTTACGCCTCGGTGTGTCGGTGGTCGGCGCGGCGTCTGGCCGCCCGGCCTGTCGCCCGATCACACCAATACTGCGCTGCAGATCAAAGGGATTGAGCACGACACAGACTTGCCCTGTGCTGAGGATCGCAAATCCTGCCACATTGCGTACGCGCGCGAGCGGTTCGGCGTTCGGCTTGATTACGATCTCCTCGATGCCGACCACCTGATCGACCGACAGCGCGAGCAGTCCGGAATCGGCGCGCAGGAGCACGCACTGAAGTTCGTCGTTTGATG
>JADZBO010000051.1 GCA_020851995.1 Burkholderiaceae bacterium | reverse complement strand
CAGTCAGCGCTGCGCCCAGCGCTACGCCCACCACCGCGCCGATTGCCGCCGCAGCCCATCCGTTGACCCCGTTGCCGTAATAATTTCCACGCCCGTAATGCCCATGGCCACCGGCTTGCACCGGCGCGATCACCATCGCCGAAAGGGAGAGTGTGAGCAGAGCAATTGAAAGAGGCCTTTTCATGGCGAGTCCTTGGATCGAAAGTAACGAAACCACGGCCTCATAGTAATAACCGCCAGGCCTATTCGCAATGAAAGCGGCAGGGATGCGGCGGCAAGCTATTTCAGTGTGTTACGCCGAGACGCCGATTCCCGGGATCGCCGCTTTCGGGTGCTGCCACTGGTCGTCTCCACCACTGGTCGCCACCACCACCCGACATCGTCAACCGGGCATGGGATGCATTCAACGCGGAGGGATCAGAAGTTGCAGGTGATCTCTTTGTTGACCCGGGCGTTGACCCAGGGCATGTCGATCGTGCGCAGAAAATCCTGCCAACTCTTAGGACCGTAGGACTTGAAAGTTCCGTTTACGTTGGCCACTGCAATGACTTCGCCAGCCAGCTTGACACTGCGGGCACAGGATTGAAGGGATGTATACCAGCGCTGCTGGGTTTGGCTATCCTGGAAGAAGAAGCTGTCGCCGACAATAAAAATCAGCATACTGGTGTCTCGCACGCTGGTGTGCGCCGCACGAAACTTCGTGGACTCTGCGGCGAACGTCATCATAGGCCAGATCAGGCACGCAACAAGAAGAGCTTTTAGTTTCATTCCGTGGATCTCATGAATGGTTGGGGAAGTCAGATCGTCGGTGCGGCATCGTCAGTCCGGGAAGTCAAAATCTTCTCCGCCATCCTTCAGCCCCACCTTTTCGAACCAGTCGGAGCCCAGCAGGCTGACCGGTCGCGCACTGCACTTGAGATTTGCAACCAGTTTGCCGCCACGTTCGACCGCGATCCCTTGCTTTTCCTGGGTTGCGCCTTTGGGCCCCCATTTTCCAACACCCGTGTAAAGCGTGTAGGACGTTTGTGCATTGCGGAATCGAAGCCAGGCACCGCCCCCGCCTGAGAAACTGACGGTGCTTCCTGTTGCTGCTTTTGACGGAATCACTCGATTAGCTGGCAACGCCATTTCCGGTGTTTCCGGCGCCTCCGGCTTGCCAAAGCGATACTGCAAGTAGCCTTGGCTGCGCCCTGTATCCGGCGAGGCGCAGGCGGAAACCACTTTTTCCCCCGTGCGACATGAGAAGACGACCGTTTCCTGCGCTGTACAGAGCGATTTCTGAGTTGCAGCCGCGGCCGGTGCCTTCGCGGGGGCACTTGCATTGCCGCCTGCTGCCGCGACTGCAGTGACGAGCGCGACGGTCTTTGTCTTCTTGCAGGAAGTGTTTCCCTGGCACTCGTCAGCCATTACATTTTGCAGTTTGTATGACAGAGTAACTTGCTTACCGATCAGGGGCCGGCTTTTTGTGCAAAGTGAAAAGTCACCCAGTTCCCGGTATTTCTTGCTCTGCCCGTCCTGGAATGTAAGGTAGCAGGCGACGTCGCCGCTTTCCAAACTGAGCAGCGTACCTGCGATGTTTTTGACCTCCCCTCCGGCGCCCGGCGGCGGGGGGCCCTGCGAAGCCGAGAGCAGCGGATAAAACACCAGCGCTGTCAGCAGTGCGCAAGAGCTGAGTCGGCGTTGTAGAGCAGTCCACTGCATGGCGTCTCCAATGTTCTGCAACAGCAGAATATCCGCAGTGTGCCTGAATCGCTGAATTATTTCTTGTATTTCGACTTGGGTTGGGTTTGGCCGTCCTGCGCGCAAGCCTCATATTTCGGGCGGACGAGGGCATCAATGCAACTGGGGTTGCAACCGCAGCTGGTACGTCACGAAGTACTTATAAACGTTGCGGACATAGGTCATCACGCTGACGCCAAGATATTTTGCTGCAACGATTTCCACGTTGCCGAGCCAGACATCGGGGTCAAAACCTTCGGCTGATGCCTTGGAGCGTATCGACGCAATCGCCCACGGGCCAGCGTTATACGATGCAATCGCGAAAAGCGTGCGATTTATCCCCGTGAAATTTGCCTGCGGAAAATTGTCCCGAAGAAGTTCATCCATGTATTTGGCCGCTGCATGGATATTTGCTTCAACATCCGCGATGTCGCCGACATGCATGGCATGTCCTGTTGCGGGCATCAACTGCATGACGCCGATCGATCCGCCGCCGCCACGCGCCTGTTGATCGAGCGTTGTTTCCTGAAAGCCAAGCGCGGCCATCATGAGTGGATCCAGATGGTATTGAGTGCCATACTTTTGAAACAGTGCCTTCAGCCGTTCGAAGCGACTCCATTCAAGCGGCCCCACTGGATTCTTCAGTGATCGGGTATTCGCGAGAAAGGAGTCGATACGGAACTTTTTCATTCCATCGGTTTCAATCAAATTTTTGACAAACACTTCCAATTCGCTCGCCAGGTCAGCGTTTGATTGCAAAACCGCCCAACCGAACAGCCCTTCAGCCTGAAAGTCGATGTCAGCATGCACTTTGATATTCGGGAGTGTTCGCGTCCACAATTGCGCCTTCCAGTCGGGCACGATCACCGCCTCGATCAAGCCCGCGTTTGTCATTTGAAGCAGATCTTCATCCAGCAGTTCGTGCGGAAGGGTCGTTAAACGCATGGGCCCCAGTCCGCTGGACTCGAACTTCTGATTGAGTCTTGCGACCGTCGATGCAAGGTGTGAGCCGAAGGCCGCATGGATTTCCATGCCAGCCAGTTGATCCGTTGTTGCGACATTTCGTGCTTTCGGGCCAGTGACGAGAACGTCCTTTCGCAGAATAGCGCTTGGTTGAATGAACAACGCCGAGGAATCTGCAACTGGCCGGTCGAAGCGCATTTGTCCGAGCGCAATGTCTGCCTTGTCGTTTGTGAGCGCAGCCAGAATTTCGCCTTGAGGCATCGCAACGATGCGCACATTGAGAGGGCGATGACCTAACTGAGCCGCATGGCGCTGTGTGAGCCAGACCGAAAGGTCTGAGGCCAGTTCAACGGCGAGTCCATAGGGCGCGCCGTGATTGCTGTAATACAGGGTCCTGTCATATTCAACAGCAAGCCGCACTTCGTGGCGGGCAAGCATGTCGCCAAAACTGGTGGCACCAGCATTTCCGGTGAACTGCTGCAGGGCTACCCCCACTATCAGGGCGCAGAGTCTGCCAAAATTTTTCAGAGTCTTCATTGATCAGTGCCCGGCACTATCGCACCGCCGCGTTGTGTCTCATCGCGCCGGGCGGTCGCACACAGGAAATGTTGAGTCAGTCAGCGATCCCCAGTGCACGATTGACAGCCGCTTCAGAGTGAATTCGGATAGTGTCAAATACCTTCACACTGAGGTCCTTCTGGTTAATCAGGAGCGGGATTTCCGTGCACCCCAGGATGACGCCCGTTGCGCCGGTCTTTTTAATCAGATCTTCCGTGACCGGCAGCCAGCGACGCAATTAATAGGGCAACAAGCACTCTCATCAAGACAATTTCCCGGAGTTTTGAATCAGAATGAGTCCGAATGGAACATATTCAGCAAAATTCCCCTGGGCGCGAATCGCTCTTTGCAGGTCATCGTGGAATTATCCGAATATTACGCCGCCGACGCGCCGTCTTCACTCTGAAAGCTGGCGTTAATGTCGCTCACCACACTGATATCCACCAACGAATTGAAGGCTTCTAGCGTTAAGGGGCGGCCGAAGAAGTAGCCCTGATAAAGGTTGCAGCCGCCGTCCTTTAGAAAATCGAGCTGCGCACGCGTTTCAACGCCTTCGGCAAT
>JADZBO010000050.1 GCA_020851995.1 Burkholderiaceae bacterium | reverse complement strand
ACCGGGTCTTCGCCCATTCTTTTTCCGACTCCTGTGTCGGCAGCGACCAGGGCAAGCCCTACTGGCGGGATGTTGGCACCATCGACGCCTACTGGCAGGCAAATATGGAAATGACCACAATCACCCCTGAGCTCAATCTCTATGACAAGGACTGGCCGATCTGGACCCATCAGGAACAATTGCCTCCGGGCAAATTCGTATTTGACGACGATGACCGGCGCGGCATGGCGGTCGATTCGCTGGTTTCGGGCGGCTGCATTATCTCCGGCGCCACAGTCAGACGGTCGGTGCTCTTCTCCGATGTCAAGGTCCACAGCTGGGCCAATATTGAAGACTCCGTTATCCTTCCCGATGCAGACATTGGCCGACATGCGGTGCTCAAGCGCTGCGTGGTGGACAGGCAATGCATCATTCCCGAGGGCATGGTCATCGGCGAAAACCCGGACGAAGACCGCAAGCGGTTCTTCGTCAGCCCCCTGGGCGTTACGCTGGTCACGCCTGAAATGCTCGGCCAGGGCGCTGCAGCGCACCGCTACCCCTGAACCATCATGGCGGATATTGCTTTCCTCTGGCACATGCACCAACCGGACTACCGGAATCCGGTCACCGGTCATTTCACGGCGCCCTGGGTGCTGCTTCACGCGCTCAAGGATTACACCGACATGGCCGGCCATCTGGAGCGCCATCCCGGCGTGCGCTGCACGGTCAATTTTGTTCCGGTGCTACTCGACCAGGTCGAAGATTACTGCGAGCAACTTGAAAGCGGACAGTGGCGCGATGGGCTGCTGCGCTGCCTGAGCTGGCCGGATCCGGACACCCTGCCTGAGGCCGACCGCAGCTGGCTGCGCGATATCGCCTTTCGCTGCAATGCCCCACGCATGCTGGAGCCGTTTGCCCCCTACCGGCGGCTGCGCGACCTGCTGGACCTCGTTCGCACCCAGGGCGGGGATAGCCTGACATACTTGTCGGGCCATTACTATTCCGACCTCGCCACCTGGTATGTCCTGGTCTGGACCGGCGAAACCCTGCGGCTCGAGGGTGGTGTCATCCAAAAGCTGATGGCCAAGGGCAGCAACTTCGACCTGACTGACCGGCAAGGCCTGCTCGCCGAACTTTCCCGCGTCATGAAAGGCCTGATCCCGCGGTACCGGGCGCTGGCCGAGCACGGGCAAATCGAGCTCTGTTGCAGCCCCGCCCATCACCCACTGGCACCGCTGCTGCTCGACTTCGCAGTCGCGCGTGAAGCGATGCCCGATTGTGTGCTGCCTGAAGACTCCGACTATCCCGGTGGCCGCTCCCGCGTCGAGGCCCACCTCAAGGCAGCACAGGACAGCCACCTTCGCCGCTTTGGCCAGCCCCCTAAAGGACTGTGGCCGGCTGAAGGCGCGCTCTCGACCGCATTCCTCAGACAAATTGCCGACGCCGGTTTTCAATGGACGGCCAGCAGCCAGAACGTGTTGATGCACAGTGCCGGAGACAACGCCAGCACCGGCGTTCCGTGGCAAGCGCCCGAAGGTACGCCCCACGACATCACCCTCTTTTTCCGTAACGATCACCTCTCGGACCTCATCGGCTTCGAATACGCCAAATGGCACGGGCGCGATGCCACCCGGCACTTCATGGCTGAGCTTAATGCCCTGCACCTGCAGAATGAGCGCAACCTGATTCCCGTTTTTCTCGATGGCGAAAACGCCTGGGAGTACTACCCGTACAACGCCTGGTATTTCTTCAACGATCTCTATGAGGCCCTGGAAAAGGACGACAACATCCGCACGGTCACGCTGTCAGAGGCCTGCGCAGCGCACCGCGACCGGCGCGACCGCCTTGCGCGACTTGTCGCTGGCAGCTGGGTGTATGGCACGCTATCAACCTGGATTGGCTCCCCTGAAAAGAACCGCGCCTGGGAGCTGCTCTGCGAAGTTAAACAGCACGCCGACCGGGTGCTGGGCAGAGACGGCGAACCGCTCCCGACCGAACTGCGCGCGAATATTCTGTATCGCCTGGCTGTTTGCGAAAGTTCAGACTGGTTCTGGTGGCTGGGCGATTACAACCCGTCGGAGTCAGTCTCTTACTTCGACCACCTGTTCCGCGAAAACATCAGGGCGCTCTACCACCTGATGGACCTGCCCGTGCCAGCCAGCCTGGAAAACCCGCTCAGCAGCGGTGGCGGCGTCCCGGAGAGCGGTGGCACGATGCGCCGCGCAACTTGATCTAACCCGGGATCCTTCATGACGCAAGCCATCACCCTCCTGTTCGGCATTCACGCGCACCAGCCCGTCGGCAATTTTGATGAAGTCATCGACGATGCGCATCGTCGCTGCTACAAGCCCTTTCTCGAAACCCTCATCGACTATCCCGACTTTCGTTTTTCCGCGCACTTCTCCGGCTGGCTGCTTGACTGGCTGCGCGAGCGCTTCCCTGAGGATATGCAATTGCTCGCCACGATGGTGCAACGTGGCCAGGTCGAGCTGTTCAGTTCGGGCGACACCGAGCCCGTGCTCGCTGCCATACCGCATCGCGATCGGGTCGGCCAGCTTCGCACCCTCAACGCCAAACTGGCCGCTTGGACCGGCGTCAAGCCCAACGGCGCCTGGCTGACCGAGCGAGTCTGGGAATCCTCAGTGGTACCGGCGCTCGCCGAAGCCGACATCCGCTATGTCATGGTCGACGACTATCATTTTTTGTGCACCGGCAAGAACGCCGCTGAACTGGATAGCTACTTCAGCACGGAAGAAGACGGCGTGCGACTCGATATATTCCCGATCTCGGAAGCTTTGCGTTATCGCCTTCCCTTTTCGCCCGCCAACGAGGTCATCGCCTATCTTGAAAATCTGGCCGAGCAGGGGCAGGCCGCCGCAATTTATTTCGATGACATTGAAAAATTCGGCATCTGGCCAGAGACCTTTGACTGGGTCTACAACCGCGGCTGGCTCAAGGCACTGATCGAAGGGGTTCTGGCGAGCCCCAAAATCCGTACAGCCACCTATGCTGATTTTCACGCGCAGGAGCCAACGCGCGGCCTCGTCTACCTGCCCAACGTTTCCTATAGTGAAATGAATGAGTGGACGCTACCTATGCCGGCCGCGAAGGTGTATGCACAATTCCTGGCCACGGAAAAGGAGGCCGGGCGCGGTGACCTGCACGCCCCGTTCATGCGCGGCGGAATCTGGCGCAATTTCATGTCACGTTATCCGGAAGCCAACTGGATGCAAAAGCGCACACAGGAACTCTCCGCGCGCCTGGCCAGGATCCCGGCGGTGCCGCCTGAACTGGTCGAAAATCTCTACCGCGCCCAGGCCAACGATGCCTACTGGCACGGCCTGTTCGGCGGCATCTACCTTCCCCACCTGCGGCGCGCCGTCTGGACCAATATCCTTGCACTTGAGGCCGGCCTGGATGCGCTTCACGCCCGGCCGCCGATGGTTGCAGCCGACCTGGATCTGGACGGAAAGGCGGAGCTCTTCGCGTGTACGCAGAACATGCAACTGGTACTGCGCGACGACGGTCTGGGTGCCGTCCACGAACTGAGCAGCTACCCCTTGCGCCACAATTTTGGCGACACGCTGCGCCGTTACCACGAGCACTATCACGACAAGATCGGCCAAGCGCCCTCCGAGCATCAGGGCGCCGGCATTGCCTCGGCACATGACCGGGTTCGCTTCAAGCATCCGATGACCGAGGCCGACGTCCTGCCCGACGCCCAGCCACGGGCCCTGTGGCTGGACACGCTCAATGGCCACGCGGTGACCGATTACGCCCTGGCTGATACCAGGCAACTGCACTTGCGGCGCACCGGAATCAGTAAGCGCTATACGCTGACCGGTGAACACGTGACCGTCGACTGGGATTTTTCCAACCTTGCCGGCCAACCGTTCACGACCACGCTCAACCTGGCCATGCCCAGTTGTGATGGCTTCCTGGGTCGCTATGTGCTGGCAGACGGCAGCATTCCCGGCGGTTTCGGCCAGGAGCAGCACCTGTCGGGCTGCACCCTGCTGACCCTGGACGATGGCATGCTCAGTAGCCTGTTGCATCTGCGCGCCTGCGGGCCGGTCGATATCCGCTGCCGCGCGCACCACACGGTCTCCCAGTCTGAAGCCGGCTTTGAAAAAATCATGCAAGCGGCCGAAATCACCATCGCCTGGACCATCCCGAATCACGCCTGCACCCTGCAAATTCAACTCGCGATCGAACCCAGAACCTCATGACCGGAATTCCCCATGCAGGCATCCCGGACCCAGCAATCCGCGGGTTGATCGCCGACGAGAGGACAACATGAGCCAGCTCTCCATTCTTTTCGTCACGTCCGAAATGGCGCCATGGGTCAAAACCGGCGGCCTGGGCGATGTATCGGCAGCGCTGCCTGCCGCCCTGCACAAGGCCGGGCACGACGTGCGCGTGCTGATTCCCAATTACCCGGCGTTGCAGGCTGCGTTCCCGCAGGCGCGACTAGCCGCTCAACTTCCCGCGCTGGCGCCAGGCTTGCCGCCTGCCCGCCTTCTGTCTGCCGAGACTGACGGCTTGCCTTTGCTGCTGCTCGACTGCCCCGAACTCTATGGTCACGCCGGGAATCCTTACCTCGACGACCACGGCCATGACAGGCAAGACAATCCGATCCGCTTTGGTTTGCTCTCTCGTATCGCCGCGTTGCTCGGCCAGGCACATTCGCCAATTGACTGGCAGGCAAACGTCGTGCATGTCAATGACTGGCAAAGCGCCATGGCCCCGGTCTACCTGCACTTCGAAGGGGGATCCGCCAGCGTCATCACCGTGCACAACATCGCCTTCATGGGTTGCTTTGGCCACGAGTACCTCGCCAGCCTGGGCCTGCCACAGCACGCCTGGCGCTTTGACGGTGTCGAATTTCACGGCCAGCTCTCCTTCCTCAAAGCCGGGCTGCAATTTGCCACGCGGATCTCAACGGTCAGCCCGACCTACGCCCGCGAAATCCAGGATGAGCATTTTGGCTATGGTCTTGCGCCCCTGATGCGCCATCGCGAATCCGCCCTGCGTGGCATTCTCAACGGTATCGATACCGAAATCTGGAATCCGTCGACGGATCCGGAGCTGGTGAGCCACTACGCAGCCAACCGCCTCGCCGCAAAGCGCAAAAACAAATCAGCATTACAGGAAGAAATGGGCCTTGAAGTCGCCGACGACGTGACGCTTTTCGGCGTCATCAGCCGCCTGACGCATCAGAAAGGGCTTGATTTGCTGCTCACGATCCAGGACGGCATGGCTGCGCTGCCCATGCAACTCGCCGTGCTCGGAAGCGGCGAAAGGGATCTTGAGGCAGGCTTTAGCGCCCTGGCCAAACGCTACCCCGGGAAGATCGCCGTCAAACTCGGTTTCGATGAAGCCCTGGCCCACCGCATCGAAGCTGGCGCTGACTGTTTCCTGATGCCCTCGCGTTTTGAGCCCTGCGGTCTGAACCAGATGTACAGCTTGCGCTACGGCACGCCACCCATCGTGCGCGCCACCGGCGGCCTGGCTGATACCGTCGTCGATGTCAGCGAGGAAACGCTCGCGAATATGACCGCCAACGGCTTTGTCCTTCGCGACGACACGCCGCATGCGATGTGGCTGGCGATGGAGCGTGTCTGCCGCAGCCGTCCCGACAAGCGCCAGTGGCTGCGTATCCAGCAAAATGGCATGCGTCGCGATTTCTCCTGGAAACAGGCTGCGCACGACTACATTTCACTCTATCGCGACGCGATCAGCGCCCGTGAATTAGAACGTTGACCAATTAAATGCCGCGGGCTATTGCGCCCTGGGAATCCAATGCAACGATCGGATGCTTTATATCTTTTCAACGAAGGACGAAACCTCCGGTCCTATCAACTGTTTGGCGCTCAGCCCGTTGCCGGTGGAACCGTGTTTCGCGTATGGGCTCCGAATGCCTCGCAAGTCTCGGTAGTCGGTGATTTCAACGCCTGGCAAGGTGGCGTGCACCGCATGCACAGCCTGGGCCCCTCCGGGGTCTGGGAGGTGGTCGTCGCAGAAGCGATTGCGGGCAGCCTCTATCGTTTCGAAATTACCAACCGGAAAACCGGTGCTGTGCTGGTAAAAACCGACCCTTACGCGCGTGGCTTCGAAATGCGCCCGGGGTCGGCGGCTTATGTCGTTTCAACTTCGCAGCATGTCTGGCAAGACGCGAAGTGGCTTCGGGAGCGCGCTTCGTGGAATTGGGCGGGCTCGCCTGTCAATATCTATGAAGTCCATCCTGGCTCATGGATGCGCCATCCTGATGGCCGTCCCTACCTGTGGCGTGAACTGACCGAACACCTGATTCCCTACGCAGTCGCTCAAGGGTACACACATCTCGAACTGCTCCCGATTACCGAGCATCCACTTGATGAGTCGTGGGGCTACCAGGCCACAGGCTATTTCGCGCCAACCTCACGCTACGGATCGCCGGACGACTTGCGTGCCTTCATCGACGCCTGTCACTGTGCCGGGCTAGGTGTACTACTCGACTGGGTGCCGGCACATTTCCCCCAGGATGACTGGGCGCTCGCCCGTTTCGATGGCACGGCACTCTATGAACACGAAGATCCGCGCCTCGGGCTGCACGCTGACTGGGGTACCCACATCTTCAACTTTGGCCGGCACGAGGTGCGCAGCTTCCTGCTTTCCTCGGCGCACTGGTGGCTTTCGGAATTCCATTTCGACGGCCTGCGCGTCGACGCCGTGGCATCGATGCTGTACCTTGATTATTCGCGCAAGGCCGGCGAATGGCTCCCCAACAAATACGGAGGCCGGGAAAACCTGGCGGCAGTCGACTTCCTGCGTGAACTGAACACGATGGTGCATGCCGAATTTCCGGGTGCACTGACCATTGCCGAAGAGTCGACGACATGGCCTCAGGTGTCCCGGCCAATCGATGCTGGCGGGCTTGGTTTCTCGATGAAGTGGAACATGGGCTGGATGAACGACAGTCTGCGCTACTTCCGACGCGACCCGGTTCACCGGCGGTGGCATCAGGACGAGCTCACCTTCGGCCAGACCTACGCCTATAGTGAAAACTTTGTGTTGCCTTTATCCCACGATGAAGCGGTGCACGGAAAAGGCTCCTTGCTCGGAAAAATGGCAGGCGACGCCTGGCAGCGTTTCGCAAACCTGCGGCTGTTGCTCGCCTGGCAGGCATTCACGCCGGGCAAGAAGCTGATGTTCATGGGAGGCGAGTTTGGCCAGCAACGCGAGTGGTCCGAGGGACGGGAGCTTGACTGGAGCTCGCTGGCCGATGCGGCGCATGCCGGGGTCCAGCGCTTGTCCGGCGATCTCAATCGTCTGTATCGCGAACTGACGGCATTGCACACGCAGGATTTCGAAAACCTCGGTTTCGAATGGATCGATTGCAACGATCGCGAGCATTCTGTTCTTTCCTGGCTGCGCTGGGGGCGTGATGGCAGCCTCGTGGTGATCGCGCTTAACTTCACGCCAGCACCCCAAACAGGCTATCGACTTGGTGTGCCGCATGCCGGACGCTATCTTGAAGTTCTGAATACCGATTCAGCCTACTACGGTGGCAGCAACCTGGGTAACTGTGGCGGGGTAGAAGCGGTCACGGGGGAATGGATGAACCGTCCGGCCAATCTCCGGATTACCCTGCCCCCCCTGGCCGCGGTGCTGCTTCAACCCGCCTGAGTCATCGTTGCCACAGGATGTGCGCGTCTTCGAGTGGAACTGCCACGCCGTCACGTTGCGCGACGAGCCGCGCCGTGTAGTCCGATGCCGGGCGGGCCGCGGACACCTGCGCGCGATAGGCGTAGCCATTGCTTGCACCCACCAGCGGATACAGGCGTTCCATCCTCACCCGGTCCGACGGGTGGCCGTGGACAGCGTTGGCGAAAAGCTCGACGGCCACTGCCTCGGGGGCCAGATCACCGAGATACACCTGAACGTCAAATACGTGCTTGTCGCCGTCGCTTTCATGCCTCACCTCGCCGAAGTGCAGTGCGCCCCATTGTCGATCGAGCGCGTGCCGCCAGGCGACCAGGTCCGCACCGCCTTTTCCCTGCCCGGCAGCCCGGGCAAGGTAGGTGGAGGCTGCCGGGAGATAGTAGTTCTCGGTGTATTCGCGCACCGCACGGCTTGCGGAGAAGCGCGGCATCAATTGCGCCATGCTTTCCCGCATCCTTGCCGCCCAGGCAGTCGGAATGCCCTGTTCATCGCGCGCATAGAACTCGGGTACAACTTCGCGCTCAAGCAAGTCATAGAGGGCATCGGCTTCACTGATGTCCCAGGCCGGGTCGTCACCATGCTCCTCACCATCCCCAAGTGCCCAGCCAACTTGCGGAGAGTAGGCTTCTGCCCACCAACCATCCCGTTCTGAAAGGTTGATCCCGCCATTGACCAGCACCTTCATGCCGCTTGTCCCACAGGCCTCCCAGGGACGGCGCGGGGTGTTCAGCCAGACGTCCACGCCCCGCACCAGCTGCTTGGCCACGCGCATGTCGTAGTCACTGATAAAAATCACGTGGTGGCGTACATCCGGTCGGTCGATGAAGCGCATCCATTGCTGGATCAGGGCCTGCCCGGGATGGTCTGCGGGATGGGCCTTACCCGCAATGATCAGCTGCACCGGACGCTGCGGGTTGGTCAGCAGACGCACCAGGCGTTCCGGGTCGTGAAGCAGCAGATCCGGCCTCTTGTAGGTTGCAAAGCGGCGCGCAAAACCCAGGGTCAGGGTGTTGTCGTCAAAAAGATGCTTTGCAGCCTCAACGGCCTCAGGCGGTGCGCCGGAGGCGGCCGCCTGGTGGACCATTTTTTTGCGGACGTATTCAACCAGATACCCGCGGGCGGCGCTTCGGCATTGCCAGAGTTCGGCGTCCGAGGCACCGCGGATGCCCTGATCCTCGGAGTGTGTAGCAACTTCCCAGCGATCCTTGCCGCAGTGCCCTGCCCAGAGAAAATCGGCCACCGGGGAGCTCCAGGTCGGCATATGGACGCCGTTGGTCACGTGCCCCACAGGGACTTCTTCCATCGGCCAGCCCGGGAACATCGACTGAAACAGGTGACGGCTCACGTCGCCATGCAGGGCACTCACGCCATTCACCGCACCGCTGCCGCGTATCGCCAGATAGGCCATGTTGAACGGTTCCAGCGCATCGTTCGGATGCCGGCGGCCCAGGGCCAGCAAATCGTGGGACTTAATGCCCAGCTTCTGCTCGGCATAAGGGCCGAGGTAATGCGCGATGAGCGCAGGGTCAAAACGGTCAAAACCGGCCACCACCGCCGTGTGCGTCGTGAAAAGATTCCCGGCTCGGGTGACGGCCAGTGCGGCCTCAAAGGTCAGCCCGGTTTCCTCCATGCAGCACCGCGCGCGCTCCAGAACCACAAAGGCCGAATGCCCCTCATTCAAGTGGCAGACCTGCGGCTTGAGGCCAAGCGCCGCGAGCACCCGCCAGCCACCGATCCCCAGCAGTATTTCCTGCTGGAGGCGCAATTCGGGCCCGCCGCCATAAAGGTAGCTGGTGATGCCCCGATGGGCGGGGTCATTCGCCGGGTCGTTGCTGTCGAGCAGGTACAGCTTCACGTTTCCCACCTGAACCTGCCAGGCGCGCAGCCAGACCGAATAACCCGGCAAGGAGATCTCGAGCCTCAGCCACTCCCCATCCGGTTTGCGCAACGGTGTGACCGGCAGATGTCCGGGCTCGTTATACGGAAAGAGTGCCTGTTGCGCACCCTCCTTGTCGATCGTCTGGCGAAAATATCCGTGCTGGTAGAGCAGCCCCACACCAATCACCGGCACACCCAGGTCACTGGCGGCCTTGAGCTGGTCGCCGGCCACGTTGCCCAGCCCGCCCGAGTAAATGGGCAAGGCTTCGCTCAGCATGAATTCCATGCTGAAATACGCCACGCAATTCAGCGCAGATTGCGGATGGGTCTGCTGAAACCACTTGGGCGCTTCGATCGCGTCGCGCCTGGCTTGCACCAGATCGTCAACGGTTTTGCGAAAATCAGGGTCGGACAACTCACGCTGGAGCCTGTGCCGTGAGACAGTCTGCAAGACGACCCAGGCGCTGTGCGTGTGTTCCCACAGCACCGGGTCCAGCTGCCGCCAGACCGCCTCGGCAGCATGATGGCTGGGTGAAAGCAGATCCAGGGCCAGCCCCTTCAGGTCATCGAATCCCTCCACGTCGGTGGAAAGAACACGCCGCTCCGGATGACTTCCCGGCTTTTCTTCGCTCATCAACATTCCTTCACTTGAGTTTCTGACTCAACCACCAGTAACTGGAGGTCGCAGGGTGCAGTTTGACACTAGTGCAGTGTTCAACGCTGTCAGGCACTTAAAACCGTGCCTTCAAGCGTTGAACACTACACTGATTTGGACAGTCAACCGGATTTCCCCGGCACTTGCCCGTTGGTTCACGCAGCCACTGACTGCAGTAAACCGTGTCGCGCGATTTTCCGTCAAGCAAGGAATGCAGTCCTCGACGCCTGAAACGCCTGTTGCCGCGTATGCCGACCTGAGCGCTGTGGAATGGCTTTTGACATCAATGACTTATTGTAAGTAAAATAAACGATTGTTTATTTTACTGGTTGTCATGAGCCAAATTTCTCACCCGGTGCGAGCTGACGGTGTCGATACGCGCGACCGGCTACTGCACGTCGCGCTGCGGCTCTTTGCCGAACAGGGCTTTGCCAAGACGTCGATCCGCGAAATCAGCCAGGTAGCGGGCACCAACGTTGCCGCCATCGCCTACTACTTCGGCGACAAGGCCGGCCTCTACCGGGCGGCATTTTTCGAACCCATGAGCAAGGCGCGGCAGATGGATCCTCCGCGTTCCGATTTGCCGTTGCGCGAGATGCTCGAAGAGTTCTACCGGTGCTTTCTCGAACCGCTCAAGCGGGGCGATGTCGCGACACAGTGTGTTCAACTGCACTTTCGCGAAATGGTCGATCCGGTCGGGGTCTGGAACGAGGTGATTGATCTTGAGATCCGTCCCCAGCATGACGGACTTGTGTCGTACCTCTCGGAGTACCTCGGTGCAAAGCCGGAGTCGGTCGATCTGCATCGACTGGCCTTTGCAATCTCCGGGATGGCCGTACACGTATTTGTCGGGCGCGAAGTCATGACCAGCATCCGTCCGGACTGCATCGACAGCACAGCGGCGGTGGATTCCATGGCCGCACGACTTGCCATGTACGCCGAAGCGATGGTCAACGCCGAACGGCTACTCATGGAGCGAACGGCCGGAAAGCAACCGGCCAGACTGCAATCCACGAGAAGGCAATCTTCGGGACTGCAATCCGCCAAACGCCAATCTGCCAAGTTGCAGCCTCCAACACCACGAGCCGCAAAATCGCACAGTGCACCAAGCGCGTCACAGGCCAAAACCACCTGGGTGAAGAAAGTATGACGACCCTCGGTGATACTTCGCGCGCAGGCCGCATCGCAAGTCGGCATTGTTCCAATCCGGTTGCCACCGCGAGCGGTGGACGGTTGCGCTGTACCAGGCTGACTGCCGCGGTGGCGCTGACTCTGGTCCTGGGCGGTTGCATCACGCTGGGCCCCGACTATGACGAAAAAACGGCAACCGTCGTTCCGAACCAGCCCGATGTCTGGACGCAGGCGCTACCCCACGGCGGCGCGACCCATGTGATGACCGACTGGTGGGCGCAGTTCAATGACCCGCTGCTGGTCGATCTCATCGTCGCGGCGCAAAGCCAGAGCAACACTATGGCTCAGGCCACGCTGCGCATTGCGCAGGCGCGTGCGCTGCTGGTGACAGCCAACGCGGCGGCAACGCCCGTGGTCAATGCCTCCGCGGCCGCATCGCGAGGCACACTGGTCGTCGGTGGTCCGCTCATCCTGAACACCTCCAGTCAGGCACAATTACAGGCTGGCTGGGAAATCGACCTGTTCGGCGGCCTGGCACGCGGCAGCGAGGCAGCACGCGCACGGCTTCAGTCGCAGGTTGCCGGGTGGCATGACGCCCGCATCTCGGTCGCGGCGGATACGGCGAACCTCTATACAAACTTCCGCGGCTGCCAGCAATTGCTCCGGATCGCAACCAGCGATGCCGCGTCGCGCGCGCAGACCTCTGCACTGACGGGGCAACTGGTACAGGCGGGCTTCCAGTCGCCGGCAAACTATGCGCTGGCGCGCGCCAGCGCTGCCGAAGCCGAGGGTCGCCTGGCCGCGCAACGCGCCGAATGCGATCAGATCGCCAACGCGCTGGTGGCGCTGACCGGGATGGCCGCGGGCGACCTGCGCCAGCGGCTTTTTTCACAGGCGGCCACGCTGCCGGTTCCCGGACAGCTTGCGGTGCAGAAAGTGCCCGCACAAATGCTGGCGCAGCGCCCGGATGTCGCCATGGCCGAACGGGATCTGGCCGCCGCCAGCGCCGACATCGGCATGCGTGAAGCCGATCGGTTTCCGCGCCTGTCCATCTCCGGCAACATCGGCCCACTGGCCTTTAACACCTCCGACGGTAGCCTGAACGCCACGTCATGGGTGATCGGCCCGACACTGACGATGCCGATTTTCGATGGTGGCCGTCGCGCGGCTAACGTCGAGACCGCCAGGATTGCTTACGAGACGGCCGAGATCAGTTTCCGCACTCAGGTGAGACGCGCGGTGCGCGAGGTTGAGGATGCGTTGGTGAAGCTCGACAGCATGAAGACCCGCGTGACCGACGCCCAGACAGCGTCAGACGGTTACCGGGAAGCACTCACGGCCGCAGAGACACGCTACAAGAGCGGCTTTGCCAGCCTGCTGGATCTTGAAGAAACCAGACGACTGTCGTTTAACGCCGACAACATTCTTGCCACCACCCGCCGCGAACACGTCAACGCCTGGATTGCGCTTTACCGCGCGGTCGGCGGCGGCTGGACACCCGCGGACACCACTCTGCCCGCTGCATTTGCAGCGCAGGCTTCCAGTCAAACCAGCACCGGCATGACCACACAATGAAGATTCGCACTATCCCGACCCGCCCCCTGTTCGCCGGATTGCTGATACTCGGCGCCGGCGCACTCCTGGCAACCCAGACGCCGGCACCGGCACACGCGGCCGAGAACGCCGCGAAGCCCGCACTCACCATCACCGTGACACACCCGGAGTCCACCTCGATTGCATCGAGTTTTGCCGCCAACGGTAACATCGTCGCCTGGCAAGAGGCCCTGATCGGCGCTGAGGTCGGTGGCTTGCGCATCGCCGAAGTGCGTGTCAACGTCGGCGACACCGTCAAAAAGGACGATGTACTGGCCGCATTCGCCACCGAAACCGTTGCGGCCGACCTCGCCGTCCAAAAGGCACAGGAGGCCGAGGCGGCCGCCGCACTGGCCGACGCACGCGCAAACGCCGCGCGCGTGCGCACACTCAAGGACAGCGGCGCGCTTTCTGCGCAGCAGGTCAATCAGTACCTGACCGCCGAACAGACGGCTCAGGCGCGCCTTGAGGCCGCCCGCGCGATGGTCAAAGTCCAGGAGCTGCGTCTGCGCAACACCCAGGTGCGCGCACCCGACGACGGCGTTATCTCGTCGCGCCAGGCGACTGTCGGCGCTGTCGTTCCAAGCGGCACCGAGCTGTTTCGCATGGTGCGCCAGAACCGGCTTGAATGGCGTGCCGAAGTCACCTCGGAAGAATTGCGCCTGATTCGCGTGGGTATGCAGGCATCGGTGGTCCCAGCGAGTTTCGGTCCCGAGACCCCGCCGCTCAAAGGCACGGTGCGTATGATCGCGCCAACCGTCGACGCACAGGCCCGTACTGCCGTGGTGTATGTCGACCTGCCTTCCGGCATGACCGACGAACCTCCGGTACGGGCAGGCATGTTCGCCACCGGGCGTTTCAACCTTGGCACGACGAGCGGCCTCACCCTTCCGCAGGAATCGGTGGTCATGCGCGACGGCTTCGCCTATGTGTTCAAAGTTGGCGCCGATAACCGGGTCAACCAGGTCAAGGTCACGCTTGGCCGGCGCATCGACCGGCGCGTGGAAATCCTGTCCGACGTCTCGGCCAGCGACACAATCGCCGAATCCGGCGCCGGCTTCCTGACCAACGCAGACCTGGTCTCGGTCAGGACCAAAGCGAATACCGCGCCGGCGACGAGCCCCGCGAAGAAATAGAGCTCACGATGAATTTTTCCGCATTTTCCATCCGTCATCCGATTCCGGCGATTCTGCTGTTTATCCTGCTCTCGCTCGGTGGACTGCTGGCATTCAAGTCACTCGGTGTTCAGGACTTTCCGGACATCGAACTGCCCATGGTGACCGTCGAGGCCTCGCTGCCAGGCGCGGCCCCGGCCACACTGGAAACCGAGGTTGCCCGCAAGCTCGAGAACTCGATCGCCACATTACAGGGGATCAAGAACCTCTACACCAAGATTCTCGAGGGCACGGTCACGATCACCGTCGAGTTCATCCTGGAAAAAGATCCGATGGAGGCTGTCAACGACGTTCGCGACGCGGTGAGCCGCGTCCGGGCCGAATTGCCCGCCGACATTCGCGATCCGACGGTGTCGCGCAGTACAACCGCAGGGCGCCCGCTGATGACCTT
>JADZBO010000049.1 GCA_020851995.1 Burkholderiaceae bacterium | reverse complement strand
TTCTGGCACTGGTGGGCCTTGGGTCGATCATCCGGCAGGGCGCGGGTGCGCGCGTTGGCCGCACGGCGCTGATTGCGTTGCTCGTGATCGTCGCGCTCACGCTGTTGATCGGCAATGTCACGGCCTATCGTGCGCTGCTTCACCTGCCGGGATTGAGTTCGGTGCGCGCGGTTTCGCGCATCGTGCTGGTGATGTTGCTGCCTTTTGGCATTCTGGTCGCTGTGGGTGTGGATCGCATGGCTCCATGGATCGCGCGGGGGCGGTGGCGGTGGATTGTGCTGCTGCTGGTCATCGGTAGTGTCACGGCGGAGTCACTTTCCTATCGGCCATACGCGACACCCGCTCAAAACTGGCGCGACCGGCAGGTTGGCCTGCGCTCGCTGATGCCTGCCGACGGATTTCCCCCTGACACGATTCTTTTTGTGACCGGTCAGCGCGGCAGTGGAACGCTGCATGACGTGGAGGTCGACGGCATCATTCTGGCTCAGGATCTCGGTCTGGCAACGCTTAATGGATATTCCGGCAATATCCCGCCCAACTATTTCAAGCCGGATCCGTGTCTGGATTTTCGCAACCGGCTGGACGGGTATTTCGCGTTCAAGCCTTCCCCTGCGCTGTCACGTGATGCTCTGGCGAGCCGCGTTCGGGTCATTTCGCCCGAAGCCTGTCCGGTGACTCCGGGGATTGTCAGCCAACGGGCAGTCGATGCACAACTTGCGACCCATGTCAGTCTGTCGGTCAGGTCTGGCGGTATTCAGAATGGCCGACTCCATCTGCAGGTATCGATGACCAACAAGTCCGGGCAGGAGTTCACGACTTGGTCGACCCGAGGGCCGGTTCGCCTCTCCTGGCGCTATGTGCCGCTCGGGGCGGACGGCAAGGATCTGGTGGCACCCGATTTCGAAGGCCGGAGAGAGCTGAATTTCTTCCTTCCCGATGGCCAGACGATTGTCCAGCCGCTTGATCTGGATCTGCCGCCCCCTGGCCGCTATCGCGTTGAAGTGACTCTGGTGCAGGATGGTGTGGCCTGGTTTCACGATCTGGGCATGGTCGTTGCAGGCGTCGATGTCGACGTCCGTTAGGACGGCAGGCCCGGACGTTTTATAATCGCAGGGTTTAGCCGAAGCCTTTGTGGGGGTGTCCCCGCGCCGCGCTCGGCATATACAGTGAGTCAGTGTCCATGAAAATTCTGGTGGTTGGTGCGGGCTATGTAGGCCTGGTGACGGCGGCATGTTTGTCCCGTAACGAAAATACGGTGGTGTGCGTCGACACCGATCCGTCGAAGATTGCCCGCCTGCGCCAGGGCGTGATCCCCATTTATGAGCCAGGCCTCAAAGAGGTCGTGGACGAATCGGCCAGGGCGGGACGCCTGCGGTTTGCCGAAGGCATCCACTCGGGGCTCGCGCAACTCGAGTCCCTGCCGGGTGATGTGCCCGACCTGATTTTCATCGCGGTGGGCACACCGCAGGGTGAAGACGGATCGGCGGACCTGCGGTACGTGCTTGCCGCAGCCCGGGAAATTGGTCAGACGATGACCGCGCCGGCGATCATCATCAACAAGTCCACGGTTCCGGTCGGTACCGCAGACCTCGTCAGGGGAGAGATCGCCTGGCAATTGTTTCAGCGCAAACTGTTCATTGACTTCGACGTCGCCAGCAACCCCGAATTCCTCAAGGAAGGCGCGGCGCTGGACGATTTTTTCAATCCGGATCGCATCGTGATCGGCACATCTGGCGACGCCACCCGCGAGCAGCTGCTCAAGCTCTACCGTCCCTACGTCGAGTCCGACGCACAACTGCTGACCGTTGGTGTCAAGGAAGCTGAACTCATCAAGTATGCGTCCAACGCCATGCTCGCCACACGAATTTCGTTCATGAACGAGATCGCCAACGTGTGCGACCGGTTTGGCATCAACGTCGAGGACGTGCGCGCTGGTATGGGAAGTGATTCCCGGATCGGCCCGGCGTTCCTGCGTCCTGGCTGCGGCTATGGCGGTTCGTGTTTCCCGAAGGACGTCCAGGCATTGGTTCGCATCGCGCAAAGCGTTGGCGTTGATCCGCTGGTCCTCAACGGCGTCGAGGCGCGCAACAAGAAACAAAAGCAATATCTGTTCGAACAGATCGTTGCCAGAATGGGCAAGGATCTCGACGGACGCCGCATCTGCGTCTGGGGGCTGGCCTTCAAGCCGGACACTGACGATATGCGGGAAGCATCCTCAATCGACCTGATCCGCGCGTTGTGCCTTGCCGGTGCCGAAGTCCGGGCGCACGATCCCGTCGCGCACGAAGTGGCGCGTCACGTGTTTGCCGATCTGATTCGCAATGGCAAGCTGGTGATCGAGGCCGATCCGCTGGCGGCTGCCGTGGATGCCGACGCCATTGCGCTGGTGACGGAATGGGCTGAATACAAGACGATCGACTTCAGCGCAGTCAGGGCATCGGTGCGCGAAGCCGTTGTTTTCGATGGACGCAACCATCTGGACCACGATTTGCTCAAGAAACTGGGCTTTCACTATGCAGGCGTTGGCCGCGTCTAGGCGATACGATTCATGAAAAAAATTCTCGTGACTGGCGGTGCAGGTTTCCTCGGGTCTCATCTGTGCGATCGACTGATCGCGCAGGGTCATCAGGTCGTGTGCCTCGATAGCTTTTTCACCGGCAACGAACGCAACGTTGCGGGCCTGGTCGGGCACCCCGCCTTTACGCTGATGCGCCACGATGTGGTCGACGCGGTCCGGATCGACGGACTCGACGAAATCTACAATCTCGCGTGTCCTGCTTCGCCGGTGCACTACCAGTACGATCCGATTCACACCATGAAGACTTCGGTGCTCGGCGCGCTCAATATGCTGGAACTTGCCCGCGCCACTGGCGCCAAGGTATTCCAGGCATCCACCTCCGAGGTCTACGGCGATCCCACCGTGCACCCGCAGCCCGAAGCCTACTGGGGCAATGTCAACACGATCGGTATTCGCAGTTGTTACGATGAAGGCAAACGTGCGGCCGAAACGCTGTTTTTCGATTATCAGCGCGCGCATAGCCTGAAAATCAAGGTCGTGCGCATTTTCAACACCTACGGCCCCCGGATGGCGGCCGATGATGGGCGGGTGGTCAGCAACTTCATTGTCCAGGCGCTTCGCGGCGAAGACCTGACTGTTTACGGTGACGGATCGCAGACGCGTAGTTTCTGCTACGCGGACGATCTCGTCGAAGGCTTCATGCGACTGATGAATTCCGATGATGCAGTCACAGGCCCCATCAACATGGGCAACCCCGGCGAGTTCACGATGATTGAGCTCGCCGAACGGGTGCTGCGCCTGACAGGTTCAAAAAGCAAACTGATTTTCATGCCATTGCCACAGGATGATCCGAAGCAGCGTCAGCCTGACATCACGCGCGCAAAATCGGTTCTCGGCTGGGAGCCCAAGGTTGCGCTCGAACAAGGTCTTGAGAAGACGATCGCGTACTTCCGAACGGTGCTCGCGAAATGACGGAAACGGCCTCGGCGCTTGCGCGTTTCGCTGTCGTCATGCCGGTCTATGAAGACCAGGAGGCTGCATCGCGCCTGATGAAAAATCTCCGCCAGGAATACGGCGACGCGGTGACCGTGGTGGCGGTCGATGACGGTTCGGTGCGTCATCCGATTGACGCAAGCACGCTTGACGAAGCCGGCATCCGGGGTGTGGTGATCAAGTTGCGCCGCAATGTCGGTCACCAGCGCGCGATCGCCATTGGTCTGAATTACGTGGCAGATCAGATGCCTGATTGCCCTTGCACGATCGTCATGGATTCCGATGGCGAGGATACCCCCGAGTCGATCCGTGAACTCGTCGTGCCCTTGCAGTCGCCCGATGTGGATGTTGTGGTGGCGGCACGAAAGAGCCGCGTCGAAACCTTGCGGTTCAAGGCGTTTTACGTCGTCTATAAGGCGTTATTCCAGTTGCTGTCTGGCCGCAAGATCAGCTTTGGCAACTTCATGGCGCTCAAGCCGTTCGCCATCAAGCGCGTCGCCGCGATGCAGGAACTCTGGATGCATATCGCGGCCTGCATGCTCACTTCCAAGCTGCGTCTGCAGACCACGCTGATTGACCGAGGTCCGCGTTATGCGGGCAAGAGCAAGATGAACTTCGTTGGTCTGGCCCTCCATGGCTTTCGGGCTTTGATGGTGTTTGCCGAGGATGTGCTCGTGCGGGTAGGGATCGCCTGCTCCCTGGTCGCCGTGCTGACCGTTGCGGGAAGCCTGGTTGCCATCGGACTGAAGCTTGCCGGCTTTGCAACACCGGGGTGGTTTTCTGTCGCGCTGGGGATTTTGTTGCTCGTATTTCTGCAGACTGGCGCCCTGACTCTCATGACCTTGATGCTGACGGGGGTCGTGCGCAGCGGAGCCTCCAACCCGATTGATTATCGCGCCTGTGTGGATGAGGTATTGCATGCCGGCAAGCGCGGCTGAAGGCCCGCAGGGTTTCTGGCAGTCAAGGCCGTTTCGCTACATCGTCAACGGCCTGGTTGCGACGGCCGTTCACTTTGCGGTACTGACCTTCAATCTTAAAGTGCTGGGCTTTGCGTCGGCCGGGTTTGCCAATTTGATTGCG
>JADZBO010000048.1 GCA_020851995.1 Burkholderiaceae bacterium | reverse complement strand
GAGACCAGCGTCGCCATGACCGCGTCACGCGCATCCCTGGCGGCGAGCAGGTTGGCCCATGCCGATTCGGAATTGCGGCGGAACTTGCCCCAGAAATCGATCTCCCACGCCACGCCGAACACGGCCTGCGGCTGGAACGCATGGTCGGCCCCTCCGGCAGGCAGGTCAGAACCCGAGTAGCCCACGTAGGGAGCGCTGACGACGCCGTCAACCGTCGGATAGGGCAGCGAGCCGGCCACGGTCACCAGACTTTGCGCCTGCAGGATGCGCTGCACGGCCACACGCAGGTCGTAGTTCTGTGCCAGCGCAGTGCGGATCAGCGCCTGGAGGTCGGGGTCCGGGAATACGCTCCACCAATCAAGAGCGCCGAATGTTTTGGCTTCGGAGGTGGCGGGCTGCGCGGCGTCGGCACCGCGATAGACCGGCGGCACCGCAAGCTCGGGGCGCGTGTAGTCGGGGCCGACCGTGCAGCCCGCGGTGATGCAACCTACCGCGCATAGAAGCAGAATCTGTCGACGCATCATCAGTCGGCTCCCTTCTGCGCTGCCGTCTGCTTGCGACGACCGAGCCCTTCAACGAACGCAAAGTTGCCGGGGATGATGAACACTCCCAGCGCGGTGGCAACGAGCATGCCCCAAAACACGCCGGTACCCATGACGTTCTGCGCGCCCGCGCCCGCGCCGCTTGCGAGCATCAGCGGCACGACGCCAAGGATGAACGCGAAGGCGGTCATCAGGATCGGTCGGAACCGCAGCCGGGCCGACTCGAGCGCCGCCTCCTCGAGCGACGCGCCCTCTTCGTGCTTGGCCTTGGCAAATTCGACGATCAGAATCGCGTTCTTCGCCGCCAGGCCGATCAGCATCACGAGGCCGATCTGGACGTAGACGTTATTGTCGTAGCCCATCAGCCAGATGCCGAAGAAGGCGCCCAGCGCGACCAGGGGCGAACCGAGCAACACGGCCCAGGGCAGCCGCCAGCTCTCGTACAGCGCGGCCAGCAGCAGGAACACACATACGATGGCCAGGATGAAGGTTGGTCCCGCCGGCGGCGCGATCTTCTCCTGGTACGACATCGACGAATAGGCAAAGCCCATTTCCTTGGGCATGGTCTCGGCGAACACCTGCTCCAGCGCCGTGAGCGCCTGCCCGGAGGTAAAGCCGCGCGCAGGCGATCCCTGGATCTCCACCGAGCGCTGCAGGTTGAAGCGCGTCGTCAGTTCGGCCCCGGCGACCTCGGTGATCGTGACCAGCGTCGACAGCGGGACCATCGAGTCGGTCGTGCTCGAGCGGACGTAGACCTTGCCGATGTCCTCGGCCTTCAGCCGGGCCTCGGCGTCAGCCTGCGCATAGACGCGGTACAGCCGCCCGAAGCGGTTGAAGTCGTTGACATAGCTGCCGCCGAGCACGGTGGACATCGCCTGGAATACTTCGTTCACCGGGACGCCGAGTGTGCGCGCCTTTTCGCGATCGAGCACCACCCTGACCTGCGGGTAGTTCGGGTCGAACGACGTGAACAGTGCGCCGAGCTCAGGCCGCTGGCGAGCGGCGGCGATGAACTTGGTCGTTTGTTCGCCGAGCTGGGCGATCGTCAGCGAGCCGCTGCGATCCTGGAGCAGGAAGTTGAATCCCGATGAGGCGCCGAACCCCGAGAGGGTCGGAATATTGAACGGGAAGATAACGGCCTCGGGGATTGCCGCGAACTGCGGCTGCAGCCCGGCCATGATGCCGGTCACGTGCAGCGCCGGGTTCTTGCGCTCCTCCCACGGCTTCAGACGCGCAAAGATCGTGCCGTAGTTCGGCTGGAAGGTGCTCGTGACCGCGCCGTAGCCGCCGACGGTCTGGAACGACTCCAGGCCATCTGTCTTGGCCAGGATTTCCTCAACCTTCCTGAGCACGACACTCGTGCGTTCGAGCGAGGCCCCCGCCGGAAGCTGGACGCTGACACCGAAGATCCCCTGGTCTTCGTCCGGGATGAATCCAGCCGGAATCACGCGCGCAAACAGGCCCGCCCCGATTGCCACCGCGACGACAATCGCGATCGTCAGCAGCGACTTGCGCACGAGCAGGCGCGACACGCGGACATAGCCGCTCGTCGTGACGTCGAAAGCCTTGTTGAAGCCCTTGAAAACGGCCCCCAGCGGGCCTCGCATCGGGCGCGGCGGCTTGAGCAGCATCGCGCACAGCGCGGGCGTCAGCGAGAGCGCGTTGAATGCCGAGAGCAGCACCGAGATGGCGATGGTGAGGGCGAACTGCTTGTACATGCTGCCGACAAGCCCGCTGAGCATCGCGACGGGGACGAACACCGCGCAGAGGATCAGGGCGATGCCGATCACCGGCGCCGTGACCTCCTTCATGGCCTGGATCGTCGCCTCCTTCGGGCTCAGCCCCTTTTCGAGGTGGTGAATCACCGCCTCGACGACGACGATGGCGTCGTCCACGACAATACCGATCGCGAGCACGAGGCCGAACATCGACAGCGTATTGACCGAGAAGCCGAGCAGCGGGAAGAAGATGAAGGTTCCGATCAGCGACACCGGAATCGTGATCAACGGGATGATTGTCGCGCGGATGTTCTGCAGGAAGACGAAGACGACCAGCGTCACGAGGATCAGCGCCTCGACAAAGGTCTTCAGGATCTCGTGGATCGAGGCCTGGACGGCCGGCGTGGTGTCGTAGACGATCTTGTAGTCCATCGCGGGCGGGAACAGCTCTTTGGCCGCTTCCATCGTCGCGTAGATCGTCTCGGCGGCTTTGAGCTGGTTCGCTCCGGGCAGAAGGTAGACCGCCATCGCGCCGGCTGGCTTGCCGTTCAGGCGCCCGAACGCGTTGTAGTCCTGCGAGCCGAGCTCGGCGCGGCCGATGTCCTTGATGCGCACCACCGCGCCGGTCGCGCTCTGGCGAATGATGATGTTCTCGAACTCCTCGGTCGTGACAAGGCGGCCGGGTGCGCTGACGGTGTTGGTGAACTGCTGGTCCTTGGGCGTGGGCGCGGCGCCGACTTTGCCGGCGGGCGCCTGCAGGTTCTGCTCCTTGATCGCCGAGATCACATCCGCCGGCGTCAGGCCGAGCTTGGCGAGCTTTTCGGGCTTGAACCAGATCCGCATTCCGTAGTCGGTGCCGCCAAAGAGGTCGACCTGCGCAATGCCGGGAATCCGCAGCAACTGGTCGCGCAGGTTGATGCCGGCGTAGTTGATCAGGAAGTTGGCGTCGTAGGCGTCGGTCGGTGAGTAGATCGACAGGATCATCAGAATGCTCGGGCTCTGCTTCTTGACAGTGACGCCCTGCTGCTGGACTTCCTGCGGCAGGCGCGCCTGCGCCGCCGAGACCCGGTTCTGGCTCAGGACGTTGGCGATGTCCTGATCGGTGCCGACCTCAAAATTGATGTCGAGCTGCATGCGTCCGTCGCTGGTGTTGGACGACTTCATGTAGATCAGCCGGTCGACGCCGTTGACCTCCTGCTCGATCGGCGTCGCCACCGACTGCTCGACCGCCTCGGCCGAGGCGCCGGGGTAATTCGCGGTCACGCGGATGTTCGGCGGCGCCAGGAACGGATACTGCTCGACCGACAGCCCGGTGATTGTGATCGATCCGAGCAGGACGGTCAGGATCGCGATGACGATCGCGACGATCGGCCTGCGGATGAAGAAATCGGCCATGAGCTACTTCCCCTTGGCATTGGCGGCTGGCTTGGCCTCGGCCGCCTGGGCCTTTTCCTCCACCTTCGCCGGCGCAGGGCTCGTCGCCTGCGCCTCCGACGGGTTGACCTTCGACCCGGGCCTTGCCTTCTGGATACCGTCGACAATGACGCGCTCACCGGGCTTGACGCCGTCGAGCACGATCAGATCCTGACCCACGCTTTCCCCCGGCCTGATCGTGCGCAGCGCGACCATGTCGTCGGCGCCGACCACGAGCACCGTCTGCGCGCCCTGGACTTCCTGCACGGCGCGCTTGGGAACGAGGATCGCGTTCTCGACCGTCTCGATGGGTGCGCGCAGGCGGCCAAACTGCCCTGGGCGCAGCAGCCCGTCGGGATTCGGGAACTCGGCGACCATCGAGAGCGTGCCGGTCTTCATGTCCACCGCCCGATCGACGATGACCACCTTGCCCTTGTGCGGGTAGACGCTGCCATCGGCCAGGAGCAGCTCCAATACCGAGCCGCTGGCGGGCGAGCCCTTTTCAGCGAACTGCGCCGAGAACTTGAGGTACTCCGCATCGCTGATCGTGGCGTTGACGCGCATCGGATCGACGCTCGAGACGGTGTCGAGCAGCGTCGCTTCATTCTTGCCAACAAGGTTGCCGGGGGCGACAAGGCGCTTGCCGATCAGGCCCGCAATGGGGGAGCGGATCGTGCAGTAGCTCAGGTTTAATTCCGCGTCGACGACGCCGGCCTTGGCCGCCGAAACGCCTGCCCTGGCAGTGCGCAGATTCGCCACGGCGTTGTCGTAATCCTGCTGCGGAACTGCCTTGCGCTCGGCCAGAGGTTTCAGGCGCCGCTCGTCGACTTCGGTCTTGCCGAGTCTGGCCATTGCGCCTTCGAGCTCGGCCTTGGCCTGCAGGAGCTTGGACTCGTACTCGCGCTTGTCGAGCGTGAAGAGCAACTGGTCCTTCTTGACCAGGGTACCCTCGGTGAAGTGCTGCGCTTCAAGGTAGGCCTGCACGCGCGCGCGGATTTCCACCGTTTCCTTCGCGTCGGTGTGGGCGACAAAGTCACCATAGATCGGTACGGTCTTGCTGACCACTTCGGCGACGATCACTGCCGGCGGCGGCGCGGCGACCGCCTGCTTGGCCTTGTCGGCCTTCTTTTCGCCATCGCAGCCAACCAGCAAGGTGAGCAAACACACAGCGAGTGCCGACACCCCGACCCGCGAACGGCTAAACAAAGCCCACTGCAATACGGCCATCTCAGTATTCTCCTGGTGGGATCCAGGACCGATTGCTCGATCCGACACATAAACCCTCAAGCGGCCCGGGCAACGGTCAGGCGTCGGCGAAGACAACTTGACAATGCACAGCCGCGGATCGAACTCAGGACATGACTTGCTTACAACCCGCACCCGAATCGATGCCCGACAACTTCGCTCCGATCGCTGCGGCGTCCTTGCTCAGGTTGTTCTCGCAGACCTTGGCGTGCCCCTGGAGGCCCTTGGCGTGCCCCTGGAGGCATACCGCGCACGCGGCGAACAGCGAACCGAAAGGGTTCTGCTCTTCGCCCATGGTGACACCTGCAGGTCAACCCGGGCTAGCACGTTTGGCCAGAGATCCGGTTAACTATCGTTAACATCGTAACATTCCGTTCCGCTCGGGGGTTGCGTTGGCATCTAACCGGCGTAAGCTGTGGTCAGATCGTGGTACTTCCATCTAATCCACGCCAATTTGCTCGATGATCTGGCGGTGTGACTGGTGCTGACGAGACCTTCATTGAGAATAAGGCTTTAAATATGAGGTCGATCGACACACAGGCGTTGACAGGCGTGCAAGGCAAGAAGGCCTTGCGCCTGGACGTGATCGCTGGTCTGACAGCTGCCGCTGTTGTTCTTCCCAAGGCCATGGCCTACGCGACAGTTGCGGGATTGCCGGTTGCCGTTGGACTGTACACGGCTTTTATACCGATGATCGTGTACGCAATTCTGGGATCTTCGCAGGTGCTCAGCGTCAGCTCCACTGCGACACTGGCGATCCTGACCGCCACGCAGCTTGGCTTGGTTGTGCCGGACGGCGACCCTGGAAAGCTGATCACTGCAACTGCCACGCTGAGCCTCATGGTCGGTGTCATGCTTTTGCTTGCAAGAGTGCTGCGTTTGGGATTTGTCGCAAATTTTATTTCCGTCCCCGTCTTGACAGGCTTCAAGGCAGGAATCGGTTTGGTGATTGTCCTGGATCAGGTTCCCAAGCTCTTCGGTATTCACATCGCCAGGGAAGGATTCATTCTTGACCTTCTTAGCCTGGTTCAGCATATTCCCGAAACATCCCTGTTGACACTGCTGGTTGCGGCTGCGTCCATGCTTGTCCTGGTGGGCATGGAGCGCCTTTGGCCGCATTCCCCCGCTCCGCTCGTGGCGGTCGGCGGCGGCATCGCAGCGGCATGGCTCTTCGGATTGCAATCTCTCGGGGTTTCTACGGTGGGCCTGATTCCTTCAGGACTGCCATCGGTCACCTTGCCGGAACTTTCCCTGATATCCGAGTTGATTCCAGGCGCGCTGGGGATTGCGCTGATGAGCTTCACTGAAACCATTGCCGCCGGCCGTGCTTTTGCAATTGCGTCGGACCCACCCATTAATGCCAATCGCGAACTTGTCGCTACGGGTGTCGCCAATGTGGGAGGGGCTTTGCTCGGTGCGATGCCCGCCGGTGGCGGGACATCGCAAACCGCCGTGGTTCGGTCAGTCGGTGGAAGATCGCAGCGAGCCTCAGTCGTCACTGCAGGTGCAGCAGCTGCGACCATGCTGCTGTTGGGGCCGCTACTCGGTCTATTGCCGAATGCCACGTTAGCATCCGTGGTAATCGTCTATTCGATCGGGTTAATTCAGCCCGGTGAATTCATTGCCATACGCAAAGTACGCAGCATGGAGTTTCGATGGGCGGTCATCGCGCTCTTTGGCGTACTCATATTTGGCACGCTCAAGGGCATTGTCGTTGCGATCATTGTGTCGTTAGTCGGCCTTTCCAGCATGGCGGCAAATCCACGCGTGTACGTGGTTGCCCGAAAGCGCGGGACCGATATCTTGCGTCCGCTGACGGCAACAAACACGGATGACGAAACTTTTGACGGACTGCTCATCGTACGCCCGGAAGGTCGCCTGTTCTTCGCTAACGCAGCAGGTGTCGCCGAGCAGATCAATGCACTGGTTTCGAAGCATAATCCTCGCGTTTTGGCGATCGACATGAGTCGCGTGACAGACATCGAATACTCAGCACTTCAGGCGCTGATGGATGGCGAGAAGCGTGCAACGGAAAGGGGAGCCGTCGTATGGTTCGCGGGGCTGAATCCGGAGGTCAGCACGGTAGCGCATCTTGCTGGTCTGGATGAGCGACTCGGACACGATCGCCTTCTGCCAAATGCGCGCATGGTGATCAAACGGTATCAGGCGCTATAGGCTGCGACAACACATGAATGACGAGGATCGCCGGGAGCCCGTGCTCGGCTCTATTGACCGCGTGTCGGAGATGCTGTTTGGTCTGTTCATGACACTGTCGTTCGTTGGCGCAGTTTCGGTCGTGGACTCGGGGCGGGCTGAGATCCGAACGATGTTCTTCGCTGCCCTCGGTTGCAACCTGGCCTGGGGAATTGTCGACGCCGTCATGTACCTTGTTCGAACGCTGGCGGATCGCGGGCGAAAACTCAAACTTTTTCGCGCTGTCCAAAGCGCATCCGATGACGAAACCGGGAGGCGTCTCGTACTGAGCGCGATGTCTTCCTCGGTCAGGGAGCTTGTTTCGGTCACAGAACTCGAGGCGGTTCGCAGTCGCATCGTTGCCTTGCCTTTAGCCCCGGCGAGCCCATCGCTTCGAAGGGACGATGTGTTGGCCGCGTTCGCAGTCTTCCTGATCGTGGTCGGATCAACATTTCCGATCGTAGTGCCTTTCATGCTGATGTCAGACGTTGGGGCAGCAAAAAATGTGTCGCGCCTGATCGCATTGATCATGCTATTTGGCGGAGGATTCGCTCTGGGGCGATTCGCAACGCATCGTGGCTGGAAGATGGGGTTGATTATGATGGGACTTGGCGTCGCACTTGTGGGTGCGATCAAGTTGTTCGGGGGATGAAGCGCGCGCTGCCGCACATCGCCGCGGCTTCAGTTCTGGCCTTATCGTCTTCAGCCCATGCTGATGGAAGTGACGCCGGAACGCACCCGGTGTCTGCCGATCCGGCGTCACCCTGGGCCTTTACCTTGACTGCATACCCCACGGCGGTGCGCGGGGCGGAGAACTACAGTTCAGCGATTGCCATTGCCGAACATGGCGCCCTTCACCTTGAGGCCAGATACAACTACGAATCGATCGGTGCCCGATCGGCATTCATAGGCTGGAGCTTTTCGGGAGGTGACGCCCTCACCTGGAAACTGACCCCATTGATCGGTGGAGCCTGGGGTTCGACCCAAGCCTTTGTCCCCGGCTTAGAAGCAAGTGTTGCCTGGAAGGGCTTCGATTTCTATCTTGAGGCGGAACTCGTACGTGACAACACGACGTCAACCGGAAGTTACATCTTCGGCTGGAGCGAGTTAGGCTATCGTCCCGTGGATTGGCTTCGCGCAGGACTCGCAGGCCAGAGAACCCGCGCCTACGGAGGTGACCGCGATTTTCAGCGAGGCCCGTTTTTTCAAGTGAACTGGGGGCGCGCGACGCTGGGAGCTTACTGGTTCAACCCGGGTTCAGCCGAACAAATTATCGTCGGGATGCTTGGCGTGGCATTTTAATTTCAAGTGCCTGATCGCGTTGAGCGCTGCACTAGCCCTCGGACGTTGCCTGGATCCGCCCCTCTCTGATGGCTTTTATGAATGACCGATAATCGGCACGGTTTTGCGAGGCGTATTCGACCGCAAACTCGCCAATCGCATCGTCAAATGTCTGCCCGGTACCCATGTAACCGGCGATCATTGCGGCATCGCCCGTACGCGCATGCGCCCGTGCCAGCGCGTGGGCGCACATTCGGCCATATTGCCGCATCATCCCGGTATCCCAGTCCTCAATAATCGCAGAGATCTTGACGTCGCGAAGCTGCCGAATATAAAAATCACGCCCGTTTACACCGCGTGTCCAACCCAGGAATATGTCCGTCGCAGTCTGAATTAACCGCTGACCCACGACGACGCGTTGCCCGTGATTCGCATAGAGACTCTTGCCCGCATACGGTTCAAGTACGGAGGCGCGTGCCTCCTTGACCTGCAGGAACAGGGGATCATTATCTGCCGCCATGAACAACATCAAGCCGCAGGCCGTGCCAACGCTTCCCACGCCCACGACTTTGACCGCCAGATCAAAATAATTAAATCGGTCGAACAGCAGTCGCGTGTGCTCGGGCAAGGTTTCGCGATATGCCTTGAGGACGTCGGCATACCCGTTAATGACTCCTGGAGCCTGCTCGACGGTTGGATGAAATATCAGCGGCGGCTCGTCCTTGATCGTCGGATGCGCGCCCTCGTGTGTCACTAGCTTTGGATACAGATAGTCGGGTACCGACTTGCGATTCTCCTTTTCAATCCGGTTCTTGACCCTCTCCTGCACCACCTTGATGACCTCGGGATCACCCTTGCGATCCGAATACTTTTGCAGATCGATCTTGTCGTACCAGACCTCCAGTGCACGCATCCCCGCGTAGTCCGTCATCCGCTCGCGATATTCACGTACGAGGTCCGTCGCGAGACGCGCGGCATCGCTTCCCGGCAGTTCGAGATGCCTTGCTGCGATCACCAAGCTTGCGGCCAGTCGCTTGAGATCCCACTCGAAGGGTGCCGGCAACGTCTCGTCGAGATCGTTGATGTCAAAGACCACGTTTCTTTCCGGGGTGGCAAAACCCCCGAAGTTCATCAAATGCGCGTCTCCGCACGCCTGCACCCGAAGGCCACTCGTTGGCGTGTTAGCGAGATCCGCCGCCATCAGGGCAGCAGCGCCGCGAAAGAACGCAAAGGGCGATTCCGACATCCGGCCAAAGCGAATCGGAATCAACTCCGGAATGCGCCCTACATTCGATTTGCTGAGGAGTTCGACTGGATCGACGCGATCCTCCTCTGGTTTCCAGCCGGCATGCGATGCGCGCGGCACCTCTTCACGCAGAGCTCGCCCATTTGCCGTTCGGTCGTCAGCAGACAGGTAGGCGGCGCGGGATTGAGAGACTGGTGTCGAGCTGGTGAGATTTTTGGTTTTGGCCATCCTGGCTCCTTTTCGGTGCTCAGGAAATCTGATGAGCGCCTTTTGTCATAATTTCACATGAAAGAATCTTGCGCAGTGATTCTGGTCAACAGCTACGTTTTTGATCTGTCAATTGGGCCTACGACACGCACAAACATCCCACAGTGCAGGCATTGCTTGATACGCATCCGCGCTTTCACATGCACTTCACGCCGACCTTCTCAATTTCCATCAAGTACGTTCGTACCAGGACTTTGAGTGATTGACGACGTAAACGACCAGCAGCATTACCGGTACTTCGATGAGGACCCCAACGACCGTCGCGAGCGCGGCGCCCGACTGAAACCCGAACAGGCTGATCGCCGCAGCGACGGCAAGTTCGAAGAAATTCGACGCACCGATCAGGGCCGACGGACAAGCGACGTTATGCTTTTCCCCAAGCGCACGATTCAGCCAATACGCGAGCGCGGAGTTAAAGAGCACCTGGATCAGGATTGGGACGGCCAGCAACGCAATGATCAGCGGCTGCCGGATGATCGCCTCGCCCTGAAACGCAAAGAGCAATACCAGCGTGGCTAGCAGCGCCGCGATCGACCACGGGCCAATCCGGACCATGGCGGCATCAAAGTAGGCCTGGCCGCGGGACAACAGCGACTTGCGCCAGATTTGCGCAAGAATCACGGGAATCACGATGTAAAGTCCGACGGATGTCAGCAGCGTATCCCAGGGGACAGTAATCGCTGAAATCCCCAGCAGGAAGGCCACTAGCGGCGCGAACGCGATCACCATGATTGAGTCGTTCAGTGCCACTTGCGACAGCGTAAATAGTGGATCGCCACCCGTCAGGCGGCTCCAGACAAAGACCATGGCCGTGCAGGGTGCCGCGGCAAGCAGAATCAGACCGGCGATGTAGCTGTCGAGCTGATCGGCCGGCAACCATTGCGCGAACAACTGGCGGATGAACAACCAGCCCAGGAACGCCATTGAGAACGGCTTGACCAGCCAGTTCACGAACAAGGTGACGCCGATACCCCGGACATGTTTGCGAACCTCGTTCAGGGCCGAAAAATCGACCTTGACGAGCATCGGGATGATCATCACCCAAATCAGCAGGCCGACCGGCAAATTGACCTGGGCAAACTCCAGCCGGCCAATCGCCTGAAACACTCCCGGCAAAACCTGACCCAGCGCAATCCCCGCGACGATGCACAGGAACACCCAAACCGTGAGGTAACGCTCAAAAACGCTCATTGAAGCGTTACCCACGCGGTTCGAAACACCTTTGCTTTGCTTGCTCATGGACACTCTGTTTAATCTCTGACTTTGCCAATGTCTTCGATATTACGTTGTAATCTGTGTGTTATCGGCTTTGCTTTTTACGTGGCAACGCCAAGGTGATCAACCAGCATGTCATCAGCATTGCGGCTGATCCTGCCAGCGCGTAGAGCAGCCCGCCCCACTGGTAAAGCAGGCCGGAGAGCAGCGTGCCGATAAAACGCCCAAGCGCGTTTGCCGCGTAATAAAAACCGACGTCCTCGGCCGCCTTCTCAGATCCCGCGTATGCGAGGATCAGATAAGAATGCACTGAAGAGTTGACCGCGAAAGCGAAGCCGAACAGAGCAAGACCGCCGACGACCCACCACTGCAGATTCGGAACATTCAGCCAGACAGCCACCGCAATGGCGACCGGAGTCAGCGCCAGTCCTGCTGACCACCACTGCGCTGCGGGGACTTCACTGCTAAGGCCGTCGGCGCTGCGCCTGACGATATTGGGTGCCAGAGCCTGCACAAGTCCGTAGCCGATCGTCCAGGCGGCGAGAAAGCCACCCACCATGGTGAAGTTCCAGCCAACTGAGTAAAGGAAAACGGGAACGCCGACGACGAACCAGACGTCTCGTGCACCGAAAAGCGCCACCCTCGCGGCCGCCAAGGTATTGATTCCGGGATTCTTCGCGAACAATTCCTTCGCGGATTTCGACGCCTTGCCCTTGCCCATCAGGTTGGGCAGGCTCCAGATGACCCCGGCGAGGACACACGCCAGCAAGCACGCCATCGCCCACAGCGCGCCCCGGAAGCCAAGACTTTGCAGCAACAACCCGCCGAGGAAGAAGCCAAACCCCTTCATCGCGTTCTTGCTGCCGGTGAACCAGGCCACCCACTTGAACAGTTGTCCGTCACCTTCGCTCTTGGCCGCCGCCTGCGTGATCTTGATCGCGGATTTGCTGGCAGTCTTGGTCAGGTCCTTGGCCACGCCGCAGATGCCCTGGGCAACCACGACCCAAGCCACCGACATCGCCGCGCTCCACGACGGATCCATGAAGGACAGCACCAGAAAGCCGGTGATCTGTGTCACCAGGCCCACCGTCAGCATGCGCGTAATCCCATAGCGCGTCGCAAGCCATCCCCCGATCAGGTTGGCCAGGATGCCTGCAGCCTCGTACAGCAGGAACAGGAAGGAAAGCACAAACGGGGAGTAGCCCAGCTTGTAGAAGTGCATCAGGACCAGCATGCGCAACGCGCCGTCGGTCAGCGTAAAGCCCCAGTATGCAGATGTCACGATGGCGTAATTGCGGGCGGCGTGCTGCTGTGGCGCGCCGCTCGCAATGGGCGCGGTTGCCTTGCTCATCAGGATCAGACTCCCAGACTGCGCATGTAGCAGGCCAGATCGACCATACGGCACGAATACCCCATCTCGTTGTCGTACCAGGCGTAGATCTTGAGCAACGTGCCGTCGGTCACCATGGTGGACGGTGCGTCAACGATCGAGCTGCGGGTGTCGCGGGCGTAATCGGCGCTCACGAGCGGTCGGGTCTCGTAGCCAAGAATCCCTGCCAATTCGCCTTTGGAAGCCTTTTCAAACAAGGCGTTCACTTCCTCAACCGTGGTTTCGCGTTTCATTTCAAATACGCAGTCGGTCAGCGATGCATTCAGCACAGGCGCGCGCACAGCGTGGCCGTTGAGCTTGCCCTTGAGCTCCGGGTAGATCAGCGCGATCGCAGTGGCGCTTCCGGTCGTCGTGGGGGCGAGACTCTGCATTGCACTGCGCGCCCGGCGCAAATCCTTGTGCGGAGCGTCGACCACCAGGTTCGTGTTGGTCGGGTCGTGGATCGTCGTGATCTGCCCGTGGCGGATGCCGATCGCTTCGTGCACCACCTTCACGACCGGTGCCAGGCAGTTGGTGGTGCAGGAGGCTGCCGTGACGATCCGGTGCTGTCCCGGGTCGTAGAGGTGGTCGTTGACGCCCACCACGATGTTCAGGACGTTGCCGACCTTAACGGGAGCTGCCACGATGACGCGTTTCGCCCCGCGATCCAAATGCCCCTGAATTGTCTCCGGCGTCAGGAATTTCCCAGTGCATTCAAGCACCAGTTCAACACCCAGATCGCCCCAGGGGATTTCGGCGGAAGTCGCATGCGACGTGAACCTGAGGTTTCGACTGCCGATGCGTATCGCTGATTCGCCCTGCGCCTCGATATCCTCGCGCCACCGTCCCTGCACCGAATCAAACTGCAGCAGGTGCGCCGTCGCGGCCGCGCCCCCTTTGATTTCGTTGAGGTGCACCACATCCAGGCGGTTGGACTGGCGAGGATCGTCTGAGGGCCGCTCGGCAGCACCGAAGGCTGCGCGAAGGGCGAGGCGTCCGATGCGCCCCATGCCGTTGATGCCGACTTTCATTTGACCTGCTCTCCCCTTCGTTGAATACAAGTAATGTTGCATTCAAGTATTGTTGAACAATAAATTCGAGATGTTTCAGGTTGATGACACAAACTATTAAAGCGCGCGCTCAGAAGGTAATCTGGCCACCCACGCCAAGGCTCACGCCGAAAGCTTTAATAGCCGGGCCACACCGATCGGCTCATCCTTGAGCAAGGGAACTACGGCATAACGCGTGGCATGCTGTTGAGCCACGGATTCGATTTCCCGCAGTTCATTGCTTGCGCGTTGTTGCAACAGGGGCGAGTGCGGCCTTGCAGCTGCGACACTATTATTGACGACCCATGCCCAGGGCTCGATACCCGCGCGTCGCAAATCGGCCTGCAAGTTTGCTGCCTCAAGTACCGGGGTCGTTTCCGCCAGGGTGACGATAACGACCTTGGTTTGCCTGGGATCCTGTAGTTGCATCATCGGCGTCGTGAAGTGCAGTCCCTTGCCGCCCATCTGGCGTTCGATCTCGCGGTGATAGGAACCCGTGGCATCAAGCAGCAACAGGGTGTGCCCGGTCGGTGCCGTATCCATGACAACAAACTTGCGACCGGCCTCGCGAATGATGCGGGAGAACGCCTGGAAAACGGCGATCTCCTCGGTGCACGGGGAACGCAAATCCTCGGCCAACAGTGCGCGTCCGGCATCATCGAGTTGCGCGCCTTTGGTCTGCATGACATGGTTACGGTAGCGCTCGATTTCGACGTGCGGGTCAATCCGGCTCACGGTCAGATTGTCCAGCGATCCGGCCAGCGTCTCACTCAGATGGGCTGCGGGGTCGGACGTCGTCAAGTGAACTTCCAATCCCCGATGCGCCAATTCGACGGCGATTGCCGCCGCGATCGTTGTCTTGCCAACACCACCTTTGCCCATGGTCATGACGAGTCCATGGCCGTCAAGCGAAATGGTGTCGACGAGCGAGGACAACGTCTGGGCAGACGGCAGTGCGGGTGCGGGTTCGGAGCCACCGTCTTCGATGACCACGTCGGAAAAGAGGTGCCGTAAAGCATCCAGTCCGACAAGATTAAAGGGCTTGAGTGCAATCTGATCAAGTGGCAATGCCGCCAGCTCAGGTGCAATGTTCTTCAGAACCGCTTGTTCGCGCAAATAGATGGTTTTAGCCAGAGGATCTGTCACGGACTCGGATTCAGGAAGCACTCCGTTCACCACCAGATACTGATTCGCGAAGCCGATGGCATGCAGTTCCTGTTGTGTCCGTGCGGCCTCCCTGAGGGTCGCCTGCTGTGCCCTTGCAACCAGCATGAGCCGTGTTCTCGCGGAATCGGCAAGCGCATCAACAGCCTCCTTGTAGCGCGTACGCTGCTTCTCAAGTCCGGCGAGTGGTCCCAGGCATGACGCATCACCCTTGCCAGCCTCCAGGAAGCCACTCCAGGCTCCGGGCAATTGCAGCAGCCGGATCGTATGCCCCGTCGGCGCTGTATCAAAAATGATGTGGTCGTACCTGGTCAGAAGCGCGGGATCTGTCAG
>JADZBO010000047.1 GCA_020851995.1 Burkholderiaceae bacterium | reverse complement strand
TTTGTTGCCCGAGCTCACGGTGCTGGAAAATGTCATGCTGGGTGCCTGGCAGCATTCGCGCGCAGGGTTTGTGGACGCGGCGTTTGGCTTGCCGTCGGTGCGTGCGGAGGACCGGCGGATTCGGGAGCACGCGACCGAGCTGCTGATGGGCGTTGGCCTGGGCGCCGTGATGCACTGGCGCGCTAATCTGCTCGATCACGCGCAGCAACGGTTTCTTGAGATTGCGCGCGGACTCGCGCTCGGGCCGCAGTTCCTCCTTCTGGACGAACCTGCGGGCGGCCTGACTGGCGTGGAAATCGATCAGCTCGGCACCGTGATCCGAACCATCCGTCGCGCGGGCGTCGGCGTGCTTCTCGTCGAGCATCACACGGATTTTGTCTTCCGTGTTTGCGATGATGTGACCGCACTGAATGTCGGTCGCATGATCCGTCACGGTACGCCGGGCGAGGTCCGGCATGATCCGGAAGTGATCCGCGTGTATCTGGGGGCATGACCGATGAGTCGCGATAACGCCAGACCCGAAAAGATTCTCCTGAAGGTCGACGATCTGCATGTGGCCTATGGCAAGGCAGAGGTGGTGCATGGTGTCTCGCTTGATGTGCGCGCCGGGGAGTTTGTGGTCGTGCTCGGGCGCAATGGCGCTGGCAAGAGCACGCTGATGCATGCCATTTCCGGACTCGTCCCCAAGCGTGGGGGTACCGTGACGTTTGAAGGACAGGATCTGACCCACGCCACGCCGCGCCAGACGGTGCAGGCCGGCATTGTTCAGGTGCTGGAGGGCCATCGTGTGTTTCATACGCTGACCGTGGAAGACAACCTGCTGATCGGCACCTATGCCCGCACGCCGCACGGTGATCGCAGCAAGCTCGACGCGATCTATGCGTTGTTTCCTGAAATGGCAGAAAAAAGACACCAGATGGCCTCGCGGCTTTCCGGCGGGCAGCAGCAGATTCTCGCGGTTGCGCAGGGCGTCATCGGTGAGCCGCGCCTGTTGATCCTCGACGAGCCGTCGGGCGGCCTGGCGCCTCTGGTGGTGGATCGCATCCTGTCGGTCGCATCGGATCTCTGCAAGAGTGGCCTGGCAATCCTTCTGGTGGAGCAGTTGGTCGAAAAGGCGCTGCACCACGCGCATTACGCGTATCTGATGGAAACAGGACGCATGGTGACCGCCGCGTCCTCCAGGGAAATCGCACAGGGCGACTTGCTGCACCGGGTGTTTTTGGGCGGGGGCGAACCCGTCGATCAAGTGGAGGTTCTTTGATGAGTGCCAACAAGCGGTGGACGCAACGTCCGCCAGGGTCGAACTGGGGCGATTTTGGCGCCGACGACCAGCGCGGCAAGATTAATTTGCTGACTCCGGAAAAGGTGCGTCAGGGTATTGCCGAGGTTCGCGAGGGTCGCACCTTCTGTCTTAGCTTGCCGCTGGATTACCCCGGCGGCAACGTGCTCAATCCGCGTCGCTACCCGCCGGTGATCCGACCGACGCTGCGCAACGGACGGCCCAACATGAACTACCGGCTGTTTGCCGACGATGAGTCGCAGAGCGATGTGATCAGCGATGATCTCGTGATCATGCACCTGCAATATTCGACGCAGTGGGACAGCCTCGCGCACGTAGGGTCGATGTTCGACGCCAACGGCGACGGTATTCCTGAGGCGGTGTATTACAACGGTTACCGGGCTGGTGAGGACGTCGTCGGACCCTCCGACGGTGCGGACGCCGGCTACCCCGGTCCGGGCAAGCATGAGTCCACTTCCAACGCGATCAAGCTGGGCATTCAGAACATGGCCGAATCCTGCGTTCAGGGACGCGGGGTCATGATCGACCTGCAGGCACACGTGGGCAACGAGCGCGTCGCCGTCGGCTACGACCTGATGATGCGCGTACTCGAAGCCGATCGCGTCGTCGTCGAGACCGGCGACATGGTCTGCCTGCATACCGGCTTTGCCCAGAAGCTGCTCGAGATGAACCGTAATCCGGATGCGGCGGTGCTGGATCAGTTTGGCGCTGCGCTCGATGGGCGTGATGCGAAGTTGCTCAACTGGATCACCGATAGCGGCCTGACTGTTCTGATCGCCGACAACTACGCCGTCGAGGCGCATCCGGCCACCAGCCACATTGGTTGCTGCGCCACGCTGCCGCTGCATGAGCACTGTCTGTTCAAGCAGGGCATCCATCTGGGCGAGATGTTTCATCTGACACCACTGGCGCAGTGGTTGCGTGCCAATGGCAGGAGCAGGTTTTTATTGACGGCGCCGCCGCTGCGGTTGCCGGGCGCGGTTGGCTCGCCATCGACTGCGGTTGCAACCGTTTGACGCGTCGCGGTTCGCGACGCCTGGGGGAAAAATGAAAAATACGATACGCATTGGCTCTGGCGCGGCATGGTGGGGTGACCGCGTTGAGCCGGCCGCGCTCAACGCAGAAAAGGGTGATCTCGACTATCTCTGCTTCGAGACGATGGCCGAGGCAACCGTTTCCGCCGCGCAGGTGCGCGCACGGCGCGATCCCTCTTTCGAGGGCTACGACACCTATCTGGATGACCGGATGCGGGCGGTGTTGCCGGCCTGCATGAAGCGCGGCACGAAGATCATTACCAATCAGGGCTGGATCAATCCGGACGCCGCGGCGCGGCGGATCGTCCACTGGTTACGGGAGTTCGGCCATGGCGGTGTCAAGGTCGCGTCGGTCAACGGCAGCCTGATTACCGAGCACGTTCTGGAGATGACCGATCGCATCCTTGAAAACGGGCAACCCACCGAGACGCTGCGGGAAACGCTGATTTCGGCCGAAGCCTATCTGGGCGCCGAGCCCATCGTCGAGGCGCTCAAGGCCGGTGCGCAGATCGTCGTCACTGGGCGGGTGGCAGATCCGTCGATCTTCCTCGCTCCGATGATGTTCGAGTTCGGCTGGGACCCTCTGGATCATGAAAAGATCGGACAGGGCACGGGCCTGGGACATTTGCTCGAATGTGGCGCACAGGTCACCGGCGGATACTTTTCCGACCCAGGCTTCAAGGATGTGCCCGAGCCCTGGAATTTTGGTTTCCCCATCTGCGAAGTCAGCGCCGATGGTAGCGCGGTAATCACCAAGGTCGCCGGCACGGGCGGTGAGGTCAACCTGCGCACGGTCAAGGAACAGATGCTGTACGAGGTGCACGATCCGGCCAATTACCTGACGCCCGACGTCGTGGTCGACTTCACGACCGCCAGGCTTGAGCAGGTAGGACCGGATCGCGTGCGTGTGACGAACATCGGCGGCAAGCCACGCACACCGACGCTCAAGGTGTCGATCGGTTGCACCGAAGGGTTCATTGGCGAGGACATGTTCTTCTACGCCGGGCCGGGCGCGTTGCGGCGCGCCAGGCTCGCGAAAAAGGTGCTTGAGGAGCGCTTTCGGATCGTCAACCTCGAGGCTGAGGAAGTGCGCATTGATTTTCTGGGTTTGAACGCGATTCACGGCGATGCGACGCCGGCGTGGGCTCCCGAGCCCTATGAGGTGGCGGTCCGCGTCGCGGCCCGCACCCGCACACGTGCTGAAGCCGTGAAGGTCGGGCGCGAAGTGGACGGGATGGCGGTCTCCGGCATCGCACATACGGGCAAGCGCGTGCCGCATCAGGATCGCACCCGCGAAGTCATCGGCGTTTGGTCTGCGCTCGTGCCACGCGAACGCGTGCCCGCCTCCGTTCGTTACTTTGAGAGCTGAATCATGAAAGTCAAACTCCAGCATGTCGCGCACTGCCGTTCCGGCGACAAGGGCGACACCTCGAACATCGCGGTGTTCGCCTACGAGCCGCAGTTGTATCCATTGCTGCGCGAGCAACTCACCGCCGAACGCTTCAAGGCTTACTACGCCGGCGCGATCAAGGGACCGGTCACGCGCTACGAAGCGGAAAACCTGCACGCCATGAACTTCGTCTGCCAGGGCGCTCTGGGCGGCGGTGTGTCGCGCAGCCTGTGTCTGGACAACTATGGGAAGGCGTTGTCCGCCGCCATTCTGGGGTTCGAGCTTGACGTCCCTGAGTCGCTGGCGGGATTGCTGCACGGGCGCGAGCAGATGGCGGTGCAATAGCGGCGCCCGGCATTCCATTGTGGGCAATACGCCCCGGGAATGCGGCGACTTCATCCGCGCCGAGCTCACCAAGTGGGGTAAGGTCGCAAAGTCCAACAAGATCTAGTTGAAGTAATCATCATGAATAATGCCTATATCTCTGGCGTGGGCAATACCGCGTTTGGCCGACACGAGGGTCGCGGTGCGATTGATCTGATGGCGCAGGCCGCAGGTAGGGCACTGTCCGACGCAAAGGTGCGTCGCAGCGACATTGACGGGGTGTTGTGCGGGTATGCCACGACGCTGCCGCACCTGATGCTATCCGAACTCTTTTGCGAAAGGTTCTCGCTGCGTCCCGCCTACGCGCATAGCCTTCAGGTGGGTGGTGCGAGCGGCGCGGCCATGCTGATGCTGGCGCGCGAACTGATTATTTCGGGTCGCTGCCGCAACGTGCTGGTCGTTGCGGGCGAAAACCGTTTGACAGGACAGACACGCGACAGCTCAATCCAGACCCTTGCGCAGGTCGGTGATGCCGATTACGAGGTGGGCAACGGCGGCTCGGTGCCCGCGTACTACGCGTTGATGGCCTCGCGTTACATGCACCAGACCGGAGTGACCGAGGCGGATCTTGCCGAGTTTGCCGTCTTGATGCGTAACAATGCGATCCGACATCCCGATTCGCACCTGACCACACCGATCACCTGTGAGGATGTGCTGGCTTCCAAGCCCATCGCAACGCCGCTCAAACTCATGGACTGCTGTCCGATTTCCGATGGCGCGATGGCGCTGGTGGTCTCCGCCGAGCCGGGGCCGGCCGGACCCGTGCGCATGGCGGGTGCGGGGCAGGCGCACTTTCACCAGCACGTGACGGCGATGCGCGACGTCATGAACACCGGGGCGGCCGCGGCCGCCGCCCGTGCCTTCGATGAGGCCGGTCTCGTGCGCGATGACATCGAATACCTGGCGGTGTACGACTCCTTCACGATCACGCTCGCCATGCTGCTTGAGGAGACCGGCTTCGCGCCACGTGCGGGAGCTGCCGGGCGGTTGCGTCGCGGCGACTTTGACCTTGAGGGCGCACAACCGCTGAATACCCACGGTGGATTGCTGTCTTTTGGCCATTGCGGCGTTGCGGGTGGCATGGCGCACGTGGTCGAGGCGTACCGGCAGATGATCGGGCAGGCCGAAGGCAGGCAAATCGCGCGCCCTCCGCGCCATGCCTTCGCCCACGGTGATGGCGGAGTGATGTCCGCGCACGTCAGTCTGATTCTTTCGCGGGAGGCCTGAGCATGTCCGTATCTATTTCAGAAGTGGCGCGTCCGTTTGTCGAAGGCCTTGCCGAAGGCGAGCTGCGCTATCAGTCTTGCGCCGACTGCGGCGCGGCGCAGACGCTCGCGCACTATGCCTGCCAGCAGTGCGGCGGCGAATCGCTGGCCTGGCGTACCTCGAAAGGCGTTGGGGTCGTCTATGCGGTGACCGAGGTCAAGCGCGCGCCGTCCGACGAGTATCGTGCGCTGGCGCCCTACACCTTGGTAATTGTCGAGCTGGATGAAGGCGCGCGCCTGATGGGGCACGCAACCCCTGGTGTCGCGATCGGCCAGCGCGTGCGCGCCGGGTTTTTCGAGCACCAGGATCGCCAGTTAGTCCGTTTCACTCCCATTTGATGCAAATACTTTTTCAGGCGAACGCAATCCATGTCCGAGTTGTTAGAGTCCGCACTTAACCCCCGATCCGTGGCCGTGATCGGCGCCTCCGAAAATCCGAACAAGATCGGCGGGCGACCGATTCTGTATATGCAGCGCCAGGGCTACAAAGGCAGCATCTACCCGATCAACCCGACCCGCCCGGAAGTGCAGGGGCTTAAGTGCTATGCCAGCCTGGCCGATTTGCCCGAGGTGCCGGAGGCCGTGCTGATCGTCGTCGCGGGCGATGCCGCCGTCGCGGCAGTTGACGAGTGCGCCGCAATGGGCGTGAAGGCGGCCGTGGTGCTGGCTTCGGGGTTTGGCGAAGTCGACGAGGCCGGTCAGGCGATGCAGCGCAAGTGGGCGCAGATCGCCGGGCGCACCGGCATGCGTATCTACGGCCCGAATACGCAGGGGCTGGCCAATTTTGGCACCGGCGCGATCCTGAGTTTCTCGACGATGTTCATTGAAGTTCCGCCGCTGGACGGTCCCGTGGCGGTGGTCAGCCAGAGCGGCGGCATGAGCGCCATGGCTTACGGGTTGTTGCGCGAGCGCGGGCTGGGGGTGCGCCACGTGCATGCGACCGGCAACGAGGCCGACGTGACGGTATCGGAAATGGCCTGGGCTGTTGCCCATGATCCCGACATCAAGTTGCTGCTGCTTTACATGGAAAACGTGGCCAAGCCCGAAGTGCTCGCGCGCACCGCGGCCTACGCGCGCGAACGTGGGCTGCCGATCGTGGCGGTCAAGGCGGGTCGCACGGCCGTGGGCCAGAAGGCCGCGGCTTCGCACACAGGATCGAAACCCAACGACGAGGCGAAGGTTGAGGCGTTTTTTCGCGCCCATGGCATCTGCCGCGTGGATGACCCGCACGCGCTGGCCATGGCTGCCGAGGGCTATCTCAAGAACTGGAAGCCGGCGGGACGCCGGCTTGTGGTGATCAGCAATTCGGGCGCCAGTTGCGTCATGGCTGCGGATGCAGCGCACCGGCTTGGCCTGCAACTCGCGCGCCTCGCGCCCGCCACGGAGGCGACGATCCGCAAATCGCTGCCGGGCTTTGCAACCACCAGTAACCCGATCGATATTACCGCCGCGCTGCTCAGCAACAGCGGGCTCTTTGGCGAAGTGTTGCCGGCCGTGGCGGCCGATCCGGCGGCTGATATGTTCTTCATCAACATACCGGTTGCAGGTGCCGGCTACGACATCGATCGGTTCGCGCGCGATGCCGCTGCGTTCGAAGCGTTGACTGGCAAGCCTGTCGCGGTCGCCGCGTGGCAGGAACCTGTCGCCGCAGTGTTTCGCGCGCGGGGCGTGGCGACGTTTGCCAACGAAACGCAAGCCCTTGGCGTGCTGGCGCAGATCGCTGACCACACCGAGATGTTGCGGCGCGCGCCGGGCGAGTGGCCGGCCTTGAACGCAACGATCGACCTGGCGCCATAGCGCTCCGGTGTTGACCACCCCTTATCATCGAACTTGGCGCCAAGCCGGACTGAAAGGCTGCAGTGCGCAACAAACCGGGCGGGCATCCCGCCCTTTCAATCGAGAATGGCATGATCCCCGCTGAGATTTCTTCCTTTTTCTGTCCCTCCCGGATTCTGATGGGTGTCGGTGCGCACGAGCGTATCGTCGATATCGTTCGACAGCAGGCCTGCGACCGATTGTTCGCCGCAGTGGATGCGGCCCTGCTCGATACGCCGTTCTACAAGGGGATCGCCGGGATGCTTGCGCAGGCAGGCATTGAGGTTGCGATCTACACCGACATTGAGCCGGATCCCAGCGCCAACACGGTGGAGCGTGCGTATGCGGTGTGTCGGGATCATGGGGCGAGTGTGATTCTGGCCATTGGCGGGGGCAGCACCATGGACGTCGCCAAGGCGGTGGGCATCCTTGCCACCAATGGCGGGCGCATCCATGACTACGAAGGGATTGAAAAGTTTTCGATCCCCCCGCTGCCGCTGATTGCCATCCCGACTACGGCGGGCACGGGCTCTGAGGTTTCGGGTTCGTGTGTCATCACCGACACTGACAAGAATCTCAAGATGTCGATTCGCCACGCAGTGCTCAATCCGGCGACTGTGGCGATCCTCGATCCGCTGGCGTTACGCACGGTGCCCGCGCATGTGGCGGCGCATTCAGGCATGGATGCGTTCGTGCACGCGTTTGAATCGTACATCTCGCGACAATCAAACCTGATGACCGACGCCATCAACCTCTATGCGATGGAACTGATCGCCGCGAACATCCGCCAGTTCGTGGCCAATCGGGAGAATCTCGAGGCGGGCCTGAACATGCTGTGCGGCTCGGCGCTTGCCGGCATCACGTTCGGGCAAACAGGGCTCGGCAACGTGCATTGCATGGCGCGGTTCGTGGGCGCGTTCTTTCACCTGTCGCACGGGCTGTCCAATGCGGTTTGTCTGCCTTATGTTGCGCGCTTTAACCTGGTCGCGAATCCCGCAAAATACGCGCGGGTCGCGGCAGCCCTGGGACGTCCGGTGCAGCAGTTGCCCGTGCTGGACGCGGCCGGCGAGGCGGTCGAGGCGATTGAGCGGTTATGCCGGGATCTGTCGATTCCAGCACGCCTGCGCGATGTGGGGGCAAAGCCGGAGGCTTTCGAGGAGATGGCCGCGCTGTGCGCGAAGGCCGGCTACAACCGCTGGAATCCGCGGCACACGACAGCGGCCGATTTTCGGGCGTTGTTCGACCAGGCCTACTAGTGGAGGAGGAGCGCCAACGCCAGGGGCGAGGCGTGTGTCGTCAGTAGCCAACCCTCAGCTCGGGCAGATCGACCGTAACCCGCGACCTGCCCAGCGCGTGGGCGATATGCCACGCAAGATCCTGCGCGCGCGCGGGGTCAGATGACAGCGCTGTGTAGCCAAGGGCATCCGTCACCCCCAGGATTTTGTCGAGCAGTAGCACTTTGCCGCTCAGGCGAACGGGCTCGCAGCCCAATTGTTCCCAGGTATCGTCAAGCCACTTTCGTGAGGCGGTCGAATTCGCGTCGGTCGGATCGGTGTCGACCACCATATCAAGCGAATCACGCGGGCTGAACACGAACGAAATTTCGCAGCGCATTGACGGTCTCCAGAATAATCAGCGCAGAAGATCAAACATTACCTAGTGTACGGAAAGCGTCGGCGTTCAGGACGAGAATGAGCAGCACGACGGCGTAAGACGTCTGGTCGCGGGAAACGGCCACTCTGGTTGAGTCGATCACCAGCCAGTGAACATGGCCATCTTCGCTGTCAAACTTCGCCAGTTCCGCTTTAAAGTCAGTGTACACGCTGACATTGATCGGGCACAGGTCGTGCGGAAGGTCCCTGGTAAAGACGGGCCTGTCAATACTTTGGGGCATAAACCACTCCAATCTGCCCCATGAGAATCGTGCGCCTATTGCATCCAGTATCGTTGCCTGTCGCCCTGGCCCAAAAATACAATGATGCCCATGGAGCATCTTCAAGCTTTCAGGTACGAATTACGCCCCAACGGCGAACAGCAGCGCAAGATGCGCCGCTTTGCGGGGTCGTGCCGGTTCGTGTTCAACAAGGCGCTGGCCTTGCAGCAAGGCCGGTACGAACAGGGAGCAAAGAAGCTCGGCTATGCCGGGTTGTGCAAAGCACTGACCGAATGGAAGGCGCAGCCTGAAACGCTTTGGCTCAAAGAGACCCACTCGCAGCCCTTGCAACAGACACTTAAGGACCTGGAGCGTGCGTACCTCAATTTCTTCGAGAAACGCGCCGATTTCCCCCGTTTCAAGAAGAAAGGCCTGGGCGACAGCTTCCGCTACCCGCAGGGCTGCAAGCTTGAGCAGGGCAATTCGCGCATCTTTTTGCCCAAGGTGGGCTGGTTGCGCTACCGCAACTCACGGCCCATCCTGGGCAAAGTGTGCAATGTCACGGTCAGCCAGTCAGGCGGCAAGTGGTTTGCGTCGATTCAAACCCGCAGGCAGGTCGAAGCTACACGGCCCACAGGCGGTATCGTTGGTATCGACCTGGGCATTGCCCGCTTCGCTACCCTGAGTGATGGCACGTATCTCGAACCGCTGCACAGTTTCAAACAACACCAGCAACGGCTCAAACGCTATCAGCGCCGCATGGCGCGCAAAGTAAAGTTCAGCCAGAACTGGAGGAAGGCGAAAGCTAAGGTCACCCGGATTCATACCGATATCGGTAATGCCCGCAAGGACTATCTGCACAAAGCTTCAACCGCGATCAGCCAGAACCACGCGATAGTATGTATTGAAGATTTGCAGATTCGGAATATGTCCAGGTCCGCCAAAGGCACAGTCGAATCACCCGGCCAACGTGTGAAACAGAAGTCCGGCCTGAACCGGTCGATTCTGGACCAGGGCTGGGGCGAGTTTCGTCGCCAACTGGACTACAAGCTGGCGTGGCGCGGAGGGTATCTCATCGCGGTGGCGCCCCACAACACCAGCCGGACCTGTCCGGGGTGTGGGCATGTTTCAAAAGAGAATCGCCAGACGCAGGCAAAGTTCGCGTGCGTGGCATGTCGCTACGAAAACAACGCCGATGTGGTCGGCGCAATGAATGTACTAGAGCGCGGGCAGCGCTTGTTAGCCTGTGGAGAGTTGGTGCAGTCAGACCGCTCGATGAAGCAGGAACCCGCCGAAGCGAGTCAGGCGCAAGCCTGAACGCAGTAGGAATCCCCTTCCTTGCCGCTCTCACGAGCGGCGAGCCGTAGGCGAGAGGGATGGGTGGATGTCACCACCCCGAGCCGGCTTCCCACAAAACCGGATGCCCGGACATCTGGGCGCGCCGCATCAGGTCAAGTAGCGGAAACGCCCGCTGGCGCAGGGATACGCTGATTTTTCCGCCTTCGTCCCCCGCGGTTTCTTCGTCCACGGACGGCTCTGAGCCCTGGTCGGCCTGACTTGCGCGTTCGAGGCGGGCAATGGCATCCGGCAGCTGATCCGCCGCGAAAACCCCGCGGGCCGGAAAAGGGGTTTCGATGATTTTTCCGGCAATGCGAAGCAAGGGCTTGGCATGTTCGTCCAGCATCAGGATGTCGGCGCCTGCCTTGCTGCTGAAGGTGACTAGCATGGTGATTTCCTCGTTGGAGATATCCATACACTAACTGATGCGGCGTCGGAAGCCAACCGGCATGCTCGGGGCTTTTCCCGGAGGGGGGAAACCTTGAAAATGATCTGGACATGCCTTTTGCCCGCGCTGGTGGTTCTACCCGGGCAGGCGCAGGCGGTGCGTGAGCTTTCCAGCTGGGCGCGCGGGATGGTTCGCCCGGCCGAACCAGTGACGCAGGGGTTGATGAACCGTCCGGAAGAAGAGCCTTCGCAGTGGTCTGACGCCAAACCGCGCCAGTGCGTGGCGACGCAAATGGGTAATCCTTGCCCGCAGGGTGGCGTTGCAACCCTCGGTGCGGCGCGTCCGGGACCCGACTTCGGCATGGGCAACCCGGTCGACCGGCGCAGCGGTAACAAATACCAGCGCGATACGGATCTGCCGGCGCTGTGGGCCGCCCCGGGGCTGGAGCTGGTGCGTCATTACAACGCAATGGATCCGCGTCGCGGGGCCCTTGGCCGGGGCTGGTCGTGGTCTTACGACACTCGGCTGTTTCAGGTGTTCGGGGCTATCCAGATTGTGCAGGCCGATGGCAGCCGCCTTGATTTCACGTGCG
>JADZBO010000046.1 GCA_020851995.1 Burkholderiaceae bacterium | reverse complement strand
CGCTCGGCGATCGCAATCCGGGCGCTTCGCTTGCCTGCGAGCTCGATGGGCTGGTTGATCTGTACGGTCGTGGTGCGCGTCGTAGTGCGGGTGTCTTCCACAAGAAACTCAATGGACGGATTGGGCCGCGCACGCCCCTGGATCACAGTACCTTCACTGGCCTCGCGTTCGCGAAGCGCTACGGTGATCTCAGGGTTGGCTCGAAGAGCCAGATCGAGCGCGGCGGCAAGCGTCAACGGACCAGCGGCTTCGCTGGGGAGCTGATTGAGTACAACGGTTTGCGTGGAAAGTGATGTCGGCGCCTGAGCATGAGCACCGAATGCGGTCGCAAAAAGGACTGCGAGCAGCGGGAATGCGGTTCTGAATGGCACGGGGGTGCGCATTGAAATCTCCTTGTTGTGCAGTCGTCGGCAGAAACCGACAGGACGACGAAACAAACGAGATCCGGCGCGGGCGCCGCCTGAAGGCGGGCTCTAAGTGAAAACTAAAGCAGGCCGCTGCGCCGAATCAGAGCGCAGCGAACCAGTTTGGCCGTTCGGGGCCTGGGGGGATGTGGGTGCGAAAGAAGGCTGGCGTTGATTCCGGTGCTGAGGGCACCGGGCACCGAGGCAGGCAGCGAGTGTCCTGACCGAGAATCTTGAGGGCGCTGTAGTGGCACAGCCCACAGTCTCCGTCGATGGCGACACCTTCACCGGAATCAGATTGCTTGGAGGTTTCCGCTTTCGATGCTTGGTGCTCGTGACTGTGATGCCCGAAATGGCCGGCATTTTTCCCGGTCTCATGCTGGCAATAAGCACCCACCGCTGACCAGCTAAACTGGAGCGGCATAAATACAGCCAGAAGGAGGGCAACCCAAAAACGCATGTTCAAAAGTATACCGGAAGATGTTTCAACTCAGCCGTGAACCTTGGTGGGTTGATCGTCAGGTTGACCAAGGCGTAGTAGCCGCAGCCCATTGCTGACCACCAATAGGCTGGCCCCCATGTCAGCAAACACGGCCATCCACATGGTGGCACTGCCTAGCAGAGCCAGAACCAGGAAGATTGCCTTGATTCCCAGCGCCAGAATGATGTTCTGCCAAAGCACCCTGTGCGTCGTGCGCGAGAGCCGAATGGCTTCAGGAATCCGGCGCAGATCATCGTTCATGATCACGATGTCGGCGGCTTCCATGGCGGTATCCGTCCCCGCAGCCCCCATTGCTATGCCGATATCGGCGCGTGCCAACGCAGGCGCATCGTTGATCCCGTCACCGGTCATCGCCGTGGGGCCAAATTCTTTCTGCAAGGCTTCGATGGCCTTGAGCTTGTCGTCAGGCAGCAGATTCCCGCGTGCATCGTCCACATTAGCCTGTGCGGCAACGGCCTGAGCCGTTGCCTGGTTGTCGCCAGACAGCATGACTGCCTTGACGCCCAGGGTATGCAAGGCCGAGATGGCTTCCCGGGCATGAGGTTTGATCGTGTCGGCAACGGCGAAGATCGCCAGCACTCCGCTTTCGTTGGCCAGGAGTGTCATCGTGCGCCCCTGGGCCTCATGTTCGACGAGGCGAGCTTCGATGGCAGGACCGCACAGTTTGCGCTCCTCGATCAATCGATGATTCCCAAGGATCAGGTCTTGGTTACCGATGCGACCTTGAACACCACGCCCCGGCAGCGCCATGAAGTGATCGACAACGGTGGCGGACGGCGCCAGTGCCGTTGAAATGGCTTTTGATACAGGGTGGTTGGAGAGGGCTGCCAGGCTGCCGGCCCACTCCAAAATCACTTTCTCGGATACGGTCTGATCCAGGATTTCGGTTGCGACCCGCTTCGGTTTGCCTTCGGTGATCGTCCCCGTCTTGTCGAGAGCAATGACCTTCAGCTTACGGGCATCCTCCAGATAGACGCCGCCTTTGATCAAAATCCCCCGACGTGCTGCGCTGGCGAGCCCACTCACTACCGTAACGGGCGTTGCAATCACCAAGGCACAGGGACAGGCGATCACAAGAAGGACCAAGGCTTTGTAAAGCGCTTGAGACCAGCTCCACTCCAACAACCACGGGGTCAGGAGCGCTACGGCCAGCGCGATCACGAACACAGCGGGCGTGTAGAGGGCTGCAAAGCGATCGACAAAGCGCTGCATAGGCGCCTTGCTGCCTTGAGCGGTTTCAACCGCGTGGATGATCCGGGCCAGTGTGGTCTCAGTGGATCGAGCCGTCACCCTGAATTCCAACAGCCCTGATTCGTTGATCGTCCCGGCAAAGACCGTGTCACCGATGGTCTTGTCCACCGGCAGGCTCTCGCCGGTCACCGGTGCCTGATTGACCGCACTGCTCCCGGCAGTCACGACGCCATCCAACGGAATGCGTGCGCCAGGCTTGACCCTGACGACTGCAGCAAGCATCACGTCTCGGGAGGCAAGCACATCCCAACTGCCATCAGCCTGTCTCACTTCAGCGGTTTCCGGCGTGAGCGCGAGCAGGCTCTTGATCGCGTTCCGTGCCCGATCTACCGACCTTGCTTCAATCAGCTCTGCAATGGAATACAAAGCCATCACCATGGCGGCTTCAGGCCATTGACCAATGGCGAAGGCACCTGTGACCGCAACCGACATCAGGGCATTGATGTTCAGACGCCCCTGAGACAGGGCAGCAAGCCCCTTGCTATAGGTTGAAAATCCGGCCATCACGATCGCTGTTGCCGCCAAACCCATCCCGGCAATCTTGGCTAGAAGCACTTCGGGCATCAGGTAAGCCAGGACTTCTGCGCCAAGCGCCAGGACGAGCGCCATCGCAAAAATAGCGATACCACGTGGAATGCCGTCGCGATCTGTGCCCGCTGGCGTACCCGGTTTGACGAGCTCTGCGGCAAAGCCCGCTTTGCGGATGGCGTCGATGATGCTTGGCAGCGCTTCATTTGGCGCATCGATGCGCAGGGTGCGGGCCGACAGATCAAAACGAAGCCCACCGATCGCGCCGATATGCTCGACCGCCCGGCGGATCTCACTCTCCTCCGTAGGACAGTCCATTGCCGGAATGCGAAGCTGCAAACCGCCTTCCGTATCGTCGGCTTGCAGAGGCACGTTCGTGGAGGGCGCCTCGGGGGAGTGACACGTGCCGCTACACCCGCAGGATGAGGGCTGAGTCTCGGGTTGCAGGCTGATGGGCGATGGTTTCATGGTGATCTCCTATTGCTGCCATTGGAAACCCTGTAGCAACTCCAGAGTCAAGGGGGTAAGGTGATCGCCTTCGTCAATTCACTTTTGAGCTCATGCCGGGCTCAGGCCTTACGATGAAAATCGGTCAGCTCGCCCAGCAGACAGGTACTCTGGTAGACACCATTCGTTACTATGAGCGCGAGGGGCTGCTCCCGCGTGCAGCGCGAACGGAAGGCAACTATCGGATCTACGATGCCGTTCATCTTGAACGTCTGGCCTTCATTCGGCGGTGTCGCTCCCTCGACATGACACTGGACGAAATCCGGGTGCTTCTGTGTTTCAGGGACCGCCCATTGGAAAGTTGCGAGGACGTCAACACGTTACTCGATGCCCATATCAATCACGTCGCCGATCGGATACGCGAGCTGCTGCAGTTGGAAAAACAGCTGCTGACACTCCGAGAATGTTGCCGGGACGGTCGACAGGCGGCCGATTGCGGAATCTTGAACGAGCTGTCGCACGGGGCGACGGAGGTCGCCGGGCCCTCTGTATCGGAGAGTCACCTT
>JADZBO010000045.1 GCA_020851995.1 Burkholderiaceae bacterium | reverse complement strand
GGATTGCCCTCTTTGGCGTGGCGGGGACGCCGCCGGAGATCATCGACACGCTGTATCGCACGACGGCACGCGTGATGCAAAAGCCGTCCACGCAGCAAAAACTTGCCGATCAGGGCGTCGAACTCGCGTTTGACACCCCGGACCAGTTGCGTGACCGCCTCGCGCGCGAACTCGTCAAATGGCGCAAAATCGTCGAGACCTCGGGCGCACGCGTCGACTGACGGCCAGCGGTGAGGCAGGCTGCGATCTCGGTCCCCGCGTGATCGGGTTCCGGTTCCGCCTCACCCGATTCCCGACCCCGCCTCACCGGATACCCGACTCCACTTCACTGCATTTCCGACTTCTCTTCACTACGGAACACCCTGACCGCCATGACCACCGCAACCCCCTTCAGCTGGCGCTCCATGCTGTTTGTCCCCACGACCAGCGACCGCTTCCTCGAGAGCGCCATGCGGCGCCCGACCGACGCCATCCAGCTCGACCTTGAGGACAGCGTTTCGCCGGATCTCAAGGAAAGCGCCCGTGCACGCGTCGGCGCGCTGGCGGACCGGGCAGCGGCCGCGGGCTACGACGTCATCGTGCGGGTCAATCGTCCCTGGCGGCTGATGGTGCGCGACATCGAAGCAAGCGTTCGCGCATCGGTCAAAGCCATTACGCTGCCGAAAGTGCCTGACGGTTCGATGGTCCGCGCGGTCGCCGAAATCCTCGATGAATGCGAGGTCGAGGCGGGCCTGCCGCGCGGCCACACCAGGCTGATCCCGATGGTGGAGGACGCCGAGGGACTGCACAACATGGACGCGATCGCCGCGGCCCATCCGCGCGTGTGCGCGATGATCGTCGGTGCCGAGGATCTCGCGGTGTCGATGCGCATGGCCGTCGACCCCGACGGGCTTTATGTGCCGAACATCATGGCCGTCGTCGCCTGCCGCAGAGCTGGCATCGCACCGATCGGCTTCGTGGGATCGATTGCCGATTTCGCCGATCAGGATAAATTCCGTGCCACTGTCCAGCGCGCAGCGCGCCTGGGGTTCGAGGGTACTTTTTGTATTCACCCCTCGCAGGTGGAGCCGGCCAACGAGGCCTTCAGTCCGCCTGAAGCGACCGTGACGCGCGCGCGCGCACTGCTCGAAACCTTCGAGGCCGAAGTCAAGGCGGGACGCGCGGCCTGCACGTTCGAGGGGCGCATGGTCGATGCCCCGGTCGCGACCCAGGCGCGCCAGGTGATCGAGCGCCACGAAGCGCTGCAGGCCATGCTGTCACGCCGCAACGCCTCGGGCAAGGCCTGAGCACGGCCTGCGCATGATCCGTCGCGCGACAAGTCCGATCAACCCGCAAGGGGACGTCCATCCCCCTCAGGGGTTGCGCGACCCCGACCTGCACACCCGTGTGGCCGCGTTACCGGCAGCCTGGCGCAGCATGCTGGCACCCGCCCCCGTCTCGCAGGCGCTGGATCGTCTGGGCGCGATGCTGGCGACCCGGCTTGCGGCGGGTGCGACCATCTATCCGACAGAGCCCTTCAGAGCGCTGTCCGGCCTTGCTCCGCAGGATGTTCGTGTCGTCATCCTCGGACAGGACCCGTACCATGGGCCAGGTCAGGCGCAGGGCCTGGCATTCTCGGTACCACGCGGGATCGCGCGCCCGCCGAGCCTGCGCAATATCCTCGGCGAAATCGACCGTGAATACCCGGGTGATGGCTTGGCAGTGGCGCACGGCAAGGTGACCCGCGGACCGCTGAGCAGGTCGCAACGGGCAGCGCCCGGACAAGGACGCCTGGATCTCGACCCCGTGCAGACAGACAGCGATCTGAGCGGCTGGATCGAACAAGGCGTGCTGCTGCTCAACACTGTACTCACGGTGGAGGACGGCAAGCCGGGAGCGCACGCGCGCTCGGGATGGGAAACCGTAACCGACGCCCTGATCGCCGGAGTTGCCGCGCAACCGCAACCGGTGGTGTTCATGCTGTGGGGCGCGCACGCACAGGCCAAGCACGCGCTGATCGCGGACACGCCGAACCGCCTGATCCTGACGGCCAATCATCCTTCTCCGCTCTCGGCACGGCGCGGTCCGACGCCTTTCGTCGGCTGCGGGCATTTTCGTGCGGCCAATGCGTGGTTAACGCAACACAACTGCCCGGAAATCCTCTGGAAACAATAATTGATAGCCACAGGGGTTTACCCGAATATAAATTTGGGTTATAGTATTTCGCACTGCACAAATTGTCAGCTTGCCTAGCAAATTCTGCAGGCCACGGTTATCCCGGCGCTTTTACGTTTTTCCGGGTACCGCTCATCATCGGTTTCTGACCTCCTTTCCTTTCGTGGATGGTTTCAGGGTTCGCTTAAGCGATCCTGCTCTCCAAACGTTCGGTTGATTCGGTCGGCTCGATGCTCGATTCAACCGACGACCGCCGGTCTCACACACTCCGGGCTGCGTCACATGGTCTTCATCAGACCAAAAGGAAAGTCATGTCCTTCGATTCGCTAGGGCTCGCGCCCGTTTTGCTCTCTTCAATCAAGCGTGCCGGTTTCGACGAGGCCACCCCTGTTCAGCTCGCGGCAATTCCCGCCACGCTTGAAGGGGCTGACCTCATGGTTTCGGCACAAACAGGCAGCGGCAAAACCGCCGCCTTCATGCTGCCCGCGCTGCACCGCATTGCCAATATGCCGGCCAACAAGGGCCGCGGCGTACAGGTGCTGGTGCTGGCCCCGACCCGCGAACTCGCCATGCAGGTCAGCGAAGCCGCGGCCAGCTATGGCAGCGATATCGAAGGCCTGCGGGTAGCCACCGTTGTGGGTGGCATGCCCTACGGCGCCCAGCTCAAGGCCCTGTCGCGGCGCGTCGACGTGCTTGTCGCCACGCCGGGCCGGCTGCTCGATCACCTGCAGGCGCGTCGGGTTGACCTCTCCACCGTGCACACGCTCATTCTTGATGAAGCGGACCGCATGCTGGACATGGGCTTCATCGACGACATCAACATGATCGTCGACCGCACGCCGCAATCGCGCCAGACCCTGCTCTTTTCGGCCACGCTGGACGGCTCGGTCGCGGGCCTTGCCGCGCGCATGATGCGCGAGCCGCGCCGCATTGAGCTGGTCGCCCGCGCCGATCGCCACGCCAACATTACCCAGAGCCTGCTGTACGCAGACGATGCGGGTCACAAGCTGCGCCTGCTCGATCACGTGCTGCGTGACACCGATATGGATCAGGCAATCGTCTTCACCGCCACCAAACGCGGCGCCGATGATCTCGCCATCGAGCTCTCCGATCGCGGATTTTCCGCAATGGCACTGCATGGCGACATGAACCAGCGCCAGCGCACCCGCACGATCGAGCAAGTACAGGGTGGCCGCGTGCGTGTGCTGGTCGCCACGGATGTCGCCGCCCGCGGCATCGATGTGAAGGCCATCAGTCATGCCATCAACTTCGACCTGCCCATGCAACCCGAAGACTACGTCCACCGCATCGGCCGGACCGGTCGCGCAGGCCGCGACGGGCTTGCCTTCACACTGGCTGTGCACAGCGAGCGTCATAAAGTGCGCCGTATCGAGCACTTCATTGGCCGGCCAATCCCGCCGGAAACCATTGTGGGCCTCGAACCGCAACGCACCCCGCGTCCGCGCTCCGAAGGCGCACCGCGTCCGGGCGGCAAGCCGCGCCCCGGTGCGCGTCGCCCCGGCAGCAACGACCGCAACTTCCCCGCCCGCGAAGGTCGCGGCTTTGGCGCGCCGCGTGATGCGTCGTACGCCCCGCGTGCTGAAAAGAGCTATGGCGATCGAACCGACCGCCCTGCCTCGGCACCGCGCAACGACAATCCCTACGCCCCACGTCATCCTGCGCCGGAAGGCCGCAGTTTCGAACATCGCGGCGATCGTCCCACGGAGCGCGGTTTTGATCGCAACCAGGATCGCGGGTTCGATCGTGCGGCCCGCGATGACCGTCGCCCCGCCCCGGCCGGCAAGCCTGGCCCGCGCGGCGGTCGTGACTTTTCCGCATCGACGGCTTCCACTGCCCGTCCTTTCACCGCAAGGGAAGGCGCACCGCGCGCTCCGGCCAATCGCCCGGGCGCACCGCGTGCAGCGAGCGGCGCACGCCGCGGTTTCAGCCTTGACGGCGGTCGCCGCTAAGCAGGAAAGCACCTGCCGTGTCGCGCGATCCCGCGATCCGGGTTGGAGCCGACGCGATTGCCCATAGCAATCGCGTCGCCCAACACCTGCTGCAACGCATTGACACCTCGGGTGGCTGGCTGCCTTTCAGCCAATGGATGGGTGCGGCACTGTACGCGCCTGGCCTCGGTTACTACGCCGCCGGCAGTCCGAAATTTGCGGTGCGCCCCGATTCCTCTGGCACCACGGCGTCAGGCGACTTCGTGACTGCGCCCATGCTTACGCCGCTGTTTGGCCGTACCCTGGCCGCGCAAGTGGCACAAATCCTCCGGGCCTCCGATTCACTGGACGTACTTGAGTTCGGCGCAGGCAGCGGTGAGTGTGCCGCGGACGTACTTGGCGCTCTTGATGCACTCGGCATTCCCGCTCGTTACCATATTCTTGAAGTGTCCGCGGATCTGCGCGATCGGCAGCAGCGCAGGCTGTCCGTCTGGGGCTCCCGTGTCACATGGCTTGCACAGGCGCCGAGTGGGTTCACCGGTTGCATCCTGGCCAACGAAGTGCTCGACGCGATGCCTGTGGAGTGTTTCCGCTGGTCGGACGATGGCACTCTCCTCGAACGCGGGGTGGCTCGCTCGGGTGATCAGTTTGTCTGGCGTGAGCGGCCCGCGGGTCACGACCTTGCCCGTGCAATCGCACAGCGTATGCCGCCGTTGCCCGATTACCAGTCCGAGATCAATCTGCAGGCCGAAGCCTGGACGCGCGAGATGGGTTCCTGGCTCAAACGCGGCGCCGCATTGCTCATCGACTACGGCTTTCCGCGCCGGGAGTACTACCATCCCCAGCGCCATCGCGGCACCCTGATGTGCCACATCCAGCATCGCGCGCACGACGATGTGTTCCTCGCGCCCGGCTTACAGGACATTACCGCCCACGTGGATTTCACCGCCATCGCCGATGCGGCGCTTGAGGGCGGCCTCGAGGTGCTCGGCTATCTTTCGCAGGCGCGGTTCCTGATCAATGCCGGCCTGGCTGAAGCATGGAACACACTCATGCAGGAAGATCCCCTGGCACAGGCCCGGGAGGGGCGGTTAATCGAAAAGCTGATTTCTGAAGCAGAAATGGGCGAACTCTTCAAAGTGATGGCGCTTGGTCGCGGCATCGACGAGGAATTGATCGGATTTTCACGCGGCGATCGTACCGCGCAACTCTAGGACCCGCCCAGACTCAGGCGATCGTACCGCACAACTCTAGGACCAGCCCAGACTCAGGCGGTCGGCGCCTGCGCCAGCGCCGCAACCCGCGCCGCACGCACCGCCTTGCCGATTTCTTTTGGCTCGCCCACGGCGCCCGCAATCGCCCCGGCGTCGACGTTCAGCACCACCTCAAGCCGTTTGCGCCAGATCGTGATATCCACGGGTCCGACGATCTGCGCGGCAGCCAGCAGACCGAGCAATCGCTCAGGCTTACGAACGCCATCAGCGACTTCGATCACACGCATGATTTCTTCTGCCGCGGTTGCCTGATTGGCGCTTTCCAGAATGCCGGGCAACAGACGCGCCCAATCGGCACATTCCGTTGGCGCGCGCAATCTCCTGGCAAGACCCGCGCGGTCAGGTGAGGTTCTGCAGAGCAGCGCATAGCGGGCTTGCAGGGGCAGCGACGCGCGCGCGGCAGCGTCCACAGAGCCCCGGATCTGGTCATCGTCGCGCAGTTCGGGCATGACGCGCGCGAGGGCTCCGGTTTCGGCGAGCACCGACAACATGCGCGACGGCATGACGCACAGAAGCCCGCGCGACAACTCCTGCCACACACGCTCGGGCACGAGCGCATCCACTTCACCCAAATCGACCATGCGGCGACAGAGTGCCAGAGTCTCCGGCGCTACACGGAACCCGACGAAGCGTGCTGCAAAGCGGGCCAGTCTGAGCACCCGCACAGGATCTTCCTCGAAGGCTGGTCCCACGTGGCGCAAAACGCGATCATTCAGGTCCGCGACGCCACCCGTCGGGTCGAACAACGTGCCGTCTGACGCACGGGCGATTGCATTGACCGTGAGGTCGCGACGACACAGATCGTCCTCCAGCGTGACATCCGGCCCGGTATAGAAGGTAAACCCCCGGTAGCCCCGACCCGATTTTCGCTCTGTTCGGGCGAGTGCGTACTCCTGTCGGGTACGTGGATGCAGAAAGACGGGGAAATCCCCGCCCACAGGCGTAAATCCGCGACGGACCATCTCTTCTGGCGTGGATCCGACGACCACCCAGTCGTGGTCGCCGGGCTCCTCGCCCAGCAGCTGGTCGCGCACCGCGCCGCCAACGACGAATACCTTCAGCCCTGCGGTGGCAGGATCCGTGGTCACGGCAGCTCCGTCTTCCCGTAGCTTTGCGGAACAATCTTGCCCAGCCGCTGCTTAAGCGACTGCGGCACCCCGGAGAACAAGGCGGCGTAATACGTTGCGTTGGACATGACGTTCTTGACGTAATCCCGCGTCTCGTTAAAGGGAATGGTTTCGGCGAAAATTGCACCTTCCACCGGATGGCCCAGCTTGGAACGCCATTGCATCGGCCGGCCCGGGCCGGCGTTATAACCCGCGCTTGCGAGCACCTGAGATCCGCCCAGATCGGAAAGCACCATGCTGAGGTAGCTGGTGCCCAGACGCGTGTTGGTGTCGAAATCCGTGACGCTTGTGGGTGTGAAATCCGTCATGCCGATTTTTTTGGCAACCCAGCGCGCGGTAGCCGGCATCAGCTGCATCAGACCGGAAGCGCCCGCCACCGACTTCGCATCCATGATGAAACGCGATTCCTGACGGATCAGACCATACACCCAGGCAGGATCCACATCGGTCTGCCGGGCTTGTGCAGTGACCCTGCCCTCGAAGGGCGCAATGTAACGTTGCGTGAAATCGAACTCCCGCTGGGTGCGGTCGGAGGTGTTGACCACACGATCGTATATATGCTCCTGGCGGGCAACCTCCGCTGCGGCCAGCAGCTGGCGATCGTTCATGCCGCGCAAGGCAAAGTTCCACTCCGGGACAGCATCCGGACGCCAGCCGCGGCTGAAAAGGGTCGCCGCCCGCCGCAACCCGGGGTTGGATCTCGCCTGCGCCAGCTCGGCAGGGGTGACCGGCGCCGCCTGCGCCGGCGCGATAATCGGCTGCCCCAGCTCTTCAAGAGCCAGTTGGCCATAAAAGTTGAACTGTCCGGAAATCGACTCAAAAAGCTGCCGCGCCTGAGCCACATTGCCCCCTGCGGCAGACGCGCGTGCCTTCCAGTAGACCCAGGACGGATCTGCTTTCAGCGCCGCAGGCATCTGGTCGATCGACTGCGTGACCCAGGCCCAATCGATTTGCCGCTGCCGCAAGGCCGAGCGCACACGCCAGGCGTGGTTGTTGTCGGTCAGCCGCACGGACCCTGCCGTCCGGTACCAGGTATCCGCGCGGGGATCAAGATTGAAACTCGCCTGCAAGGCAAGCTGCGCGCGCACCCATTGCATTGCGGGTTTGGATAATTTGTCGGCCCAGTCAGTGGCAAGGGCATCGGCCTTGTTCAGGTCCGTGCGGCCGACCCGGGCGATTGCAAGTGCCGCAAGCAGGTCGCGCGCCTCAGACCGCGTGCCATGCTGCTGCGCGGCAAGCCACTTTGCCGGGTCACGCATCATGGCGTCATAGGCCGCCAGATTGACCTGATCGAATGCATACGCGGCGAACTTGCGCGCATCGGTGATCTTGTTGTTTTCGACTGCATCCTGCAGATAGGGAACCAGTTCCCCCTGCCCGAGAACACGATCCGCCACAAGCTGATCGAACAGCTTCCAGCATGCCCCACCCGGGCCGAAAGCCCGCGTCGCCTCGGCCGCCGTCGCACGCTGACCGAGCATATGGCGTGCCTCGAGCTGGGCGCACTGAATCTGGCTGTTGGTGTTCTGGATCTCGCCGAGATTGCGTACCAGACTGAAATCGCCCGATCGCGCTGCTGTCAGGAGCCACTCGCCGCGCAGCCGATCCGCCAGGTAGGACCCCGCGCGGCGCTTGAGGAAACTGTCGAGCGCGGCCGCAGTGTCAGGCGAACGGTATGACCCCAGCTGGTTTCGCAGCTCCCAGTATTCCGGATACATCTCCAGCACATCCCCGCGCGCCTGCGGAACCAGTTGCGCAAGCTGCGGCCACTGTTTGTTGCGCATCGCATCGCGCGCAACAGCAACCGCCCGGGCGGCAGGGGTCGTTTCGGGCGAAGCGATCGATCCTGTAGCCGGGACGGCGGAAACGGTCTCAGTTTGCGACGGGGTGATCGGCGTGGCGACGTCCGGCATACCCGCCGGAAGTCGGGAACCGAGGTCGCGCGCACCGGGCGCAGGGGGTGCCGATACCGTGCCGGGCTGCGGCGTGACCGAACCATCCGCCTGGATCCGGAAACGCGCCGGACCGACCGGCTCTTCAGTGGTCCTGTCCGGTGTCTGCGACTGCGCAGCGCCGGCCAGCGCAAACGAACAGGCCAGCGCCACACGCAGGGCGCGCACGCACGGACTCATCAAATTCTGATACTTTGTCCTACCTGACATTCAAGACCTCGTCGCTGCGGCTACGGGCACCAGGAAAGTGCATACGTCAAAGAATACAGCAGAGCAGTTACGGGCGCGCCTGCGCACGGCCCGCGCCGCCATGGGCGTTGCCCAGCGCCAACGGGATAACGAAGCAATCTGTTCGATGCTCTCGTGCTGGCTGGGCGCCTTCGTTTCGACCGGCAAGACGCTGGCGGGTTCCCGCGCTCCGGTCGTGGCGGGGTTCTGGCCGCTGGCGGGTGAACCGGACCTCACAGGCGTCTTGTGCGAGCTTGACGCGCGCGGTGTACTGATCACGCTACCGGTCATGATGGG
>JADZBO010000044.1 GCA_020851995.1 Burkholderiaceae bacterium | reverse complement strand
GGTGGCTTCAGGATCTGCTGGGTGGCATGCAACCCCTGCCTCTTTTCTGGGTTGCGGTCGGTCTGACCGCGGTGACCGACAATGCGGCGCTGACCTATCTGGGGTCGCTCGTTGACGGAACCAGTGACGCCTGGCGTTACATGCTGGTGGCCGGAGCAGTGACCGGTGGTGGCCTGACGGTGATCGCCAATGCGCCAAACCCGGCCGGTTTCGCCATCCTGAAGGGGGGGTTCCCAGATGAGACCATTCCCGCGATACCCTTACTGCTCGCCGCGTTGTTGCCGACGCTGATCGCAGCGGCATTTTTTCTGATTCCCGTTCAATAAATCTGTCAGGTGAGTGCCATGTCCATGCAATATCGATCCGTCTTCCGGCCGGGGTTGTTTGACGGCAAGGTCGTCATCGTGACCGGTGGCGGCAGTGGCCTGGGCCGTTGCACTGCCCACGAACTGGCCAGTCTCGGCGCTGCCGTGGCTCTGGTGGGGCGCACCGAATCCAAACTCCAGGCAGTGCGTGATGAAATTCTCGAGTGTTGTCCTGGATCGGAGGCGCGCATCAGCACGCATGTGTGCGATATCCGCCTCGAACCAGTCGTAGCCTCAACCGTCGGTGACATCCTTGCCCGCCATGGTCGTATCGATGGTCTTTTCAACAATGCCGGCGGGCAGTTCCCGACCGCCTTGCGCGACCTGAGCCTCAAGGGCTGGGATGCCGTGGTGCGTAACAATCTCGGCGGAACCTTCGTCTTTTCCCGAGAGGTCTATACCCAGTGGATGGAATCCCACGGTGGGGCCATTGTCAATATGCTGGCCGATATCTGGGGCGGCATGCCGGGCATGGGGCATACGGGCGCTGCCCGGGCAGGCACACTCAACTTCACCGAGACCGCCGCCTGTGAATGGGCCGGCGCAGGCGTGAGAGTCAATGCGGTCGCGCCGGGGTGGGTTGCCTCAAGCGGCTTCGACACCTACGCGCCGGAATTCCGCGAAAACCTCAAAGCGTTCCGTCAACGCGTGCCGTTGCAGCGCCACGGGACGGAATCCGAAGTTTCCGCCGCCGTCGTATTCCTGCTTTCCGAGGCGGCTGCGTTTATCACCGGGGTCGCAATCCGGATTGATGGCGGCGTGCCGAACGCCCGTCCCACATGGCAGCTCAAACCGCACCATAACTCCACGCCTTACAACGGGTTTCCGCTGTATCAGCGCCCTGCGTTCCTGGATGAAGACTGAGGCACGCTGATGCACGCAATCCTCGAAGGCATCAAGATCCTGGACCTGACCCGCATCATCGCCGGGCCGTTGTGTACGCAGAACCTTGCCGATCTGGGCGCGACGGTCTTCAAGATTGAACGTCCTGGCGAAGGCGATGACACGCGCCGCATGGGGCCTTTCATGCGCGATGCGCATCCCGACGCGCCCGCCAACGAGTCGGCGACTTTCCTTGCCTACAACCGCGGCAAGCATTCGGTGTGTGTCGACATCGCCTCGCCCGAGGGTGCGGCACTGATCCGCGACCTTGTCGCCCAGTGCGATGTGCTGGTCGAAAACTTCAAGGTGGGCGACCTTGGAAAATATGGCCTGGATTACGAATCGGTCCGTGCGGTCAGGCCCGACATCATCTACTGCTCGATCACCGGATTCGGGCAGGACGGCCCCTATGCGCCGCGTCCGGCCTACGACTTCATTCTGCAGGGCATGGCGGGCCCCATGAGCACCTGCGGCAGGCCTGACGGTGAACCGGGCGCAGGTCCGATGCGGGCGTCGATTCCGGTCACCGATATCGTCACGGGGCTTTACGCCACGGTGGCCATCATGGGCGCACTCTACCATCGGCGGGATTCCGGACGTGGACAGCATATCGATATGTCGCTGCTCGATGCCGCCGTTGCGTTCAACGGCCACCTTGCGGTGGGATACCTGCTGACGGGCAATAGCCCGACGCGAGCGGGCAATAACAATCCCATCGCGGCACCCGCGGATGTCTATCCGTGTCGGGATGGCTACCTGATCATCGCCGCCGGCAACAATAAGCAGTTCACCGCCTTGTGCCGGGCGCTTGGGCTCGACGCACTCCCGGAGGATTCACGCTTTGCGACCAATACGGCCCGGATCGCCAATCGGGGTGCCTTGCAGGATCAGCTTTTGCCCCGGGTTGCGGAAGTCTCCCGAGCCGAGCTTTTCAAGCGGCTCGAGAGCGCCGGCGTGCCCTGCGGTCCCATCAACACCATGGCTGAGGTCTTCTCCGATCCCCAGACGCGTCATCGCGGACTCGAAATCGAGCTGCCCCACGCCAGCGGCGCCCTGACGCGCCTCGTTCGCAACCCAATACGCCTGTCGGGAACCCCGGTACAACACCGGCCGGTACCCATGCTTGGCCAGCACAGCGACCAGGTCCTGCGCGACGAACTCGGCCTGACGCCGACCCAGATTCAGGGGCTCAGGGATCGTGCCATCATTTGAGTTCCTGACGCCAGGCACCCCGTTTTGCAGATATCTTGCAGAAAAACCGTTAAAATCAAAGGCTTTCCTCTGAATTCCTGCCGTGTCGGGCTCCCTGAGGCTCGCGGTCGCCAGTTCATGAAACTTTGAATCAACACGTTTTCCAGCAAGGGTTTATCGTGCCGATCTACGCCTACAAGTGCAGTGCGTGTGGCCATGCCAAGGACGTACTCCAGAAGCTTTCCGATCAGCCGCTGACGGTGTGTCCCGCTTGCGGTCAATCCACCTACTCGAAGCAAGTGACCGCTGCGGGCTTCCAGCTCAAGGGTTCGGGCTGGTATGTCACCGATTTCCGCAACAGCGGGGGTGGCACCGCCAAAACCAGTGAATCATCGCCCTCAACGTCCGCAGCGCCCACGGGCGACGCTGGCGCTGCGCAAAGCCCGCCCGCTGCGGCGGCGGCGGCCGCTACGGATTCCGGCAGTTCGGGCGCGTCAGCGCCTGCGTCGCCGCCGACTTCCGCCTGACCCGAAGCGCCACCAGAACAGGCAACCGTACCCCGCCATGAACGCCTTCAAGAAATACCTGATCACGGGTCTTCTGATCTGGGTGCCCCTCGTGATTACGTTGTGGGTCCTCGGGGCGCTGGTCAACACCCTCGAAAGCGTGGTGCCGGCATTTCTTTCGCCGCAGGTGCTGATCGGCCGCGATGTGTTCGGCGTGCGCGCGCTGCTGGTTCTGTGTGTGCTGTTGATCACCGGGCTTCTGGCCGCGAATTTTCTGGGCCGCAGTGTGCTGCACTGGTACGAGCGACTGGTGGGGCGCATTCCGCTTGTGCGCTCCATTTACAGCTCGGTCAAGCAAGTCAGCGACACGCTGCTCGCGCCGAACGGCCAGGCGTTTCGCCAGGCCGTGCTGGTGGAGTATCCCCGCAAGGGTTCGTGGACCATCGCGCTGCTGACCGGTGCGCCCAGCGGCGAAGTCGCCGCGCATCTGGTCAGCGAACATGTCAGCGTCTACGTGCCGACCACGCCAAACCCGACGTCGGGATTTTTTCTGATGATGGCGCGCAGTGAAGTCATTCCGCTCGCGATGTCTGTCGACACCGCGTTGAAATACATCGTCTCCATGGGCGTCGTCGCGCCCGCGGCGACAACCGCCTTGCCACAGGCCGGCGGCAAACCCGGGCTGCACGTCCGGCCCGACCAGACAAACAACTGACTTTCAGCCAGATTTTCTTGGAGTATTCCTGCATGCGTACCTGCTACACCGGCCAGGTTTGTCGTGACCACCTGGGTCAAACCGTTACCCTGTTTGGGTGGGTACACCGCCGGCGCGACCATGGCGGCGTGATTTTCATCGATATGCGCGATCGCGCAGGGCTTGCGCAGATCGTTTTTGATCCGGACAATGCCCCGGCTTTCGCCACGGCGGAGCGCCTGCGCAACGAATTCTGCATCCGCATCAAGGGTCTGGTGCGCGAGCGTCCGGCGGGGACCGTCAATCCCGACCTGGCTTCCGGGGAAATCGAAATTCTCTGCCGCGAAATCGAAATCCTGAATCCGTCTGTGACCCCGCCGTTTCAACTCGATGACGAAAACCTCTCCGAGACCACGCGACTGACGCACCGGGTACTGGACTTGCGTCGTGGTCAGATGCAGCGCAACCTGATGCTGCGCTATCGGGTGTCCATCGAGGTGCGCAAGTTCCTCGACGATCTCGGTTTCATCGACATCGAAACCCCGATGCTCACCAAGAGCACACCCGAAGGCGCACGTGATTACCTCGTGCCCTCACGGGTCAACGCTGGCGAATTCTTCGCCTTGCCGCAATCGCCCCAACTCTTCAAACAAATGCTGATGGTCGCGGGCTTTGACCGTTACTACCAGATCACCAAGTGCTTCCGCGATGAGGACTTGCGTGCCGATCGCCAGCCGGAATTTACGCAAATCGACTGTGAAACCTCGTTCCTGAACGAAATCCAGATTCGCGAAATCTTTGAAGGCATGATCCGTCATGTCTTCAAGCGCGTACAGAACGTCGATTTGCCGAGCCCCTTCCCGACCATGGCCTACAGCGAGGCGATGCGTCTGTATGGATCGGATAAGCCTGACCTGCGCGTCAGGCTCGCGTTCACCGATCTCTCCGATGTCATGAAAGATGTCGACTTCAAGGTGTTTTCGCAGGCCGCGACCGCTGAAGGAAGCCGGGTCGTCGGCTTGCGGGTACCGGGTGGCGCGGCCATCTCGCGCAGCGAAATCGACAACTACACGAAGTTCGTGGCCATCTATGGCGCCAAGGGCCTGGCGTGGATCAAGGTCAATGACGTCGCCAGCGGCCGCGACGGATTGCAGTCGCCGATTGTCAAGAACCTGCATGACGCAGCGATCGCGCAGATGCTTGAGCGCACGGGCGCGCAGAACGGCGATCTGATCTTTTTTGGCGCCGACCGTGCCAAGGTGGTCAACGATGCGATCGGCGCGCTGCGCGTCAAGATCGGGCACAGCGAGTTCGGGCGCACGCACGGGTTGTTCGACGATGTCTGGAAGCCGCTCTGGGTCGTCGACTTCCCGATGTTCGAATACGACGAAGAGGCCGACCGCTATGTGGCCGCCCACCATCCGTTCACCAGCCCCAAGGACGGCCACGAAGATCTGCTCACGACCGACCCCTCCCAGGCGATCGCCAAGGCCTACGACATGGTCCTTAACGGCTGGGAAATCGGCGGCGGTTCGGTGCGTATCCATCGCGAGGAAGTGCAAAGCAAAGTGTTTCGCGCGCTCAAGATCGATGCCGACGAAGCGCGCCTGAAGTTCGGCTTCCTGCTTGATGCCCTGCAATACGGCGCGCCTCCCCACGGCGGCATCGCATTCGGACTCGATCGCATTGTCACGATGATGACGGGTGCCGAGTCGATTCGCGACGTGATTGCGTTCCCCAAGACGCAGCGGGCGCAATGTCTTCTGACGCGCGCACCCTCGCCGGTCGATGAAAAGCAACTGCGCGAATTGCATATCCGCTTGCGGCAGGCAGAAGTAAAATAAGCCCGGGGGTGTCGCGCATCGTGTCGCGGCACCCTTCATCATGTCGCTCATCCGGGTTGTCAGCTACAACATTCACAAGGGCCGCTCTTTAGGGGGCCGTGACGCATTGCCCGATTTGCGGCTCGGGTTGCATGGCCTGCGCCCGGATGTTCTCTTCCTGCAGGAAGTCCAGGGCCGCAACGACCTCCACGGTGCGCTCCACGCGCAGCACGAGTCACTTGCCGCAGCGTTGCGCATGGAAGTTGCCTACGGTTGCAACGCGGTTCGCAGCCGCACGGATCACGGTAATGCGCTGTTGTCGCGCTATCCGATTCTGAGCGCTGAAAACGAGGATATTTCCGATCACCGGCTCGAGCAGCGCGGCTTGCTGCATGGTGTCATCAGGAAGGATGGACATGAAATCCACTGTTTCGTCGTCCACCTGGGATTATTCGGGGGCGGACGCGAGCGGCAGATCCTGCAGATCATGGAGCGCATCAACCGCGTCGTGCCGCCGGGCGCGCCGGTGCTGATCGCGGGCGACTTCAATGACTGGAAGGATCGGCTGGCGCCGCTGTTCGTGCGACAGCTCGGCATGGTCGAGGTTTTTGCCCAGGCACCGCTGACCCACGGTGAGGTCCCGCGCCTGCGCGAGTCGGTGCGCTGGCTTGGCGGCATGCTGCGCGGCGACCAGCTCCGCGGCGTAACGCGAACCTCTCAGGTGCGGATCAATCAGCTTTCCATGGATGGCGTCGGCCATATTTCGCCGCCGCCCCGCACTTTTCCCTCGGCGTTCCCCTGGCTTCGGCTCGATCGCATCTACCAGCGCGGCTTTGCGGTTCGCAGCGCCCGCGTGTTGCGGGGCAAGCCCTGGACCCAGATTTCAGATCATGCGCCGATTCTGGCGGAGCTTGAACTGCCCTGACCCATGGCGCGCATTTGAACCGATGCGCGGCAAACCGCTCAGTGAATGGCAGGTTGGGCGTCACCGGGTTGGCGTCACTTCAGCGCCTGCCCAGGCTTTACAATCAACGTACTGGCCATTTCTCACTGGAACCATGTCTTCATGAACATCCTCCTGACGGGCGGTGCGGGTTACATCGGCAGCCACGCTGCGGTTGCCCTTGCGAGCGCGGGTCACCAGATCGTGGTTTTTGACAATTTCTGCAACAGCCGACCGACGGTGGTTGATCAGATCCGGGCGTTGACCGGTCAGCCGATCCCCGTCGTCGAGGCGGACCTGCGGGATACCGCGGTGCTGCTCGGGGCGCTGACCACGCACGGGATTGGCGCGGTGGTCCACTTTGCCGGGCTCAAGGCCGTTGGTGAGTCGGTGGCCAAGCCCATTGAGTACTACGCGAATAATGTCCAGGGAACCATCAGCCTGCTGCAGGCGATGCAGGCCAAAGGCCTCAAGACGCTCGTATTCAGCTCCAGCGCCACCGTGTACGGTGATCCGCAGTATTTGCCGATCGACGAGGCGCACCCGACGGCCGCCACCAATCCGTACGGACGCACCAAGCTGCACATCGAAGAGATGCTCGCTGATGTTGCCCGCGCCGATCCACAGTGGCGAATCGCCCGGCTTCGCTACTTCAACCCCGTCGGTGCGCACGAGTCCGGACTGATCGGCGAGGATCCCAACGGCATACCGAATAACCTGATGCCCTACATTGCACGTGTGGCTGCGGGGCAGTTGCCGCACCTGAACGTGTTTGGCAACGATTACGACACGCCCGATGGCACGGGTGTGCGCGACTATATTCATGTCGTTGATCTTGCCCAGGGGCACGTCGCCGCCGTTCGCTACCTGCTGGAACATGCTCCCGGGCTCTACACCTTCAACCTGGGTACAGGGCAGGGCTACAGTGTGCTGGAGATGGTGCGCGCGTTCGAGGCCGTCGCGGGTCGCCCGCTTCCCTTTACGATTGCACCGCGACGCCCCGGTGACATTGCCAGCTGCTTTGCCAAGGTCGATCTGGCCGCGAGCGCACTGGGCTGGAGGGCGACGCTGGGACTCAAAGAGATGTGCGAAAGCACCTGGCGGTTTCAGCAACGCGCAGCGGGTCTTTAACCGTTCGCACACGCCGCGTTTCGCACCCTGGTCATGCCCCAGATTTCCTGTTTTGTGGTGAATCTCGCAAGCGCGCATGAAAGGCGCGCCGCGATGGAGGCGCTCTTAAGCCGACACGGCATTGAGCCGACCTGGTTTGACGCCGTCGATGGGCGCATCCTGTCGGACGATTCGCTGGCGCGCGTGTTCGACGCAGCCCGCGCGCAGGTCGCCTACGGGCCGATGTCCCGGGGCGAGATCGGCACGTCGCTCTCCCATCTGGAGATCTTCCGCAAGATGGACGAGCAGGGTATTCCCTGCGCGGTGATTCTGGAGGACGATGTCCTGCTTGCGGAGGATTTCCGATCTTTGCTTGATACCGGGGGCCCGAATTCGCTTGCCAAGGTCTTTGCGTCGCAGGAACCGGTCATGGTGCAACTCACCCACGTCGCGCGAGGCTATCGCACAGGGGCGATCACGCTCGGATCCCGCCAGATCGTGCGACCGCACGGCGGCGTCTGGCTGACTTCCGGCTATTTTCTGACGCTCGCGGCGGCGCGCAATCTGCTTCGGGCGATGTACCCCGTCTGGATGGTGGCGGACCACTGGCGCTACTTCGAACGCGAGGGGCTGCTCAGGCTTTATGCGCTGACACCCAACGCGGTCTGGGAGTCGTATTTGAGCCAGGCATCCGATATTGCGCCAGAGCGTCGGGCCAGGCGCAAGGACAAAAAGACGTTTGTGGATCGCCTGCGCCGCGTCGTCGATACGACGCTTGTGCGTCCATTGCTGGTCAGGGATCTGCCCCACTTCAGGGGGTAGTCGGGTGCGCGACAAGCACATTTGCACAGCACGGCGAATTCCGACCGTCCTGCGCCGCGAACGCGTTCGTTCAGTCGGCGGTCCTTTTTGCTGACGCGGCGGGCAGAGCGCCGTTCAGAAGAGCCCGCGGATCCGACAGAGCGAGCGCCCATCCCATCATGACGGCGTAGAAACCCATGGTGCGCATGCCGCGAAACATGAGTTCGGTGAGGCCGAACACCATGAACCCCAGGCAAACGGACAAGCCGATCGCTGCCGCGACCCGGGTTTGCTGCGGCAAGTCAAGCGCCAGCCGACGTAAGAAAATTGTTGCCGGCGCGAGGTAAACCAGCAGCAGGGCCAGAAGGCCCGGAACCCCATGGCTGGCCATGATGAAGAGCATGTCATTGTGCGGCTCGTTGAACTCCTCGGTAATCGTGAAATCCGAGATTTCCTTGGCCGCGACCAGCTTTTGCAGCTCGCGCGGGAATTCGTCCGTGCTGCCGTTGCCGAGGATCGGGTTGCGCTTGAACATCGTCCAGGCGGCGCGCCAGAGCTGAATCCGGATGCAAACTGACGAAACCGCGGTTGGACTGGCTTCGCAGGCCCGGACCTCATTGACCACGTCCTGCGCGCGATCCCGCAGGATCGGATTGGCGGCAAAAAGCGCGGCGGCCAGGACGATTCCGGTCAGCCCCGCAGCGACCAACCGCCCGCGGCTTACCCGTTTTCCGGCCAAGCCCAGGCCGATCAAGAGGAAAATCGGAATGGCCAACCAGCCGCTGCGCGTTTGGGTCGCGATCAGGCCCACCATGCCGATCACCAGCGTCAGGATTTTGAGTGCTTTCTCAAGCCGCCGGAAGCGGGTCAATTGCCAGCCGATGGAGTAAGCCGTGATGACGGCTAACAACAACAGGAGATTGCTGTACGAGACCGCGTTGTATTGCGGCACGTCTTCGGGACGTCGGAAGTCGGGCCAGGTCAGCCAGACGGCATACCCGGTTGCTGCCCACGCGGCACAGGCCATGCCCCAGACCGATTGCCGCAACCATTGCGGAATCAGCGTCAGGCAAGCCCCCAGCACGATCAGCGGCCCCACGCTGATGCGCAGAGCACGCTCGATCTCCGCGTCGAGCAGGCGATGATTGTAAATGACCGAGATCGCCATCACGCCGATCCAGGCCGATAGCGCCCACGCGAGCCCGCGGTAGGGCGCCAGAGACGCGTGGGTGGCGCGGATTCCGCCAATACGGAAAAAACAGACTGTCGTACAGACGATGATGAGGACGTAGAAGATCCCGCTCGCGTGACCCAGATCCGTCAGCATCGAGATCGGCAGCGCTGCGACCAGGAGCAGAACGATCAGGGAATCAATTTGCTGCTTTCTGATCATCGTTTAGGCGCGATCCGGGCGGGTGGGTCAAAGTGATCAAGTGAGCCGGTGCCCGAAGGAACAGAAATTCCCGGACGAGGAAGGATCGGCAGAATCATAACGTCTTTTGGTAGAAACAACCCGGACCGACGGGCGTCAGCGTGGGGTTGTGGCGATATGGACCTGAAAACCGTGGATTTTACGTATTCACGGAGGTGGGAAATGCCGTCAAACCCTTCGTTTGATTGCGGATTGCGGATCGCGGATCGCAGGTTGTGGTTTGCGACTTCCACCGGCTAAAAGCGATCGGTTTGAATCGTAAGATTCAACCCTGAAACATCGCCACTAAGTGTTTTTCATCTGAATTTTTGAGGCGAGCCAGGCGACCGCCCCGCAAAGCGCCACGCAAACCACCAGACTGATCCTCAGGCCAACGGAGATGGATCCATGTGCGATGGCCATGCCCACGAGCGCAGTGCCCACGGCGCTGCCGAGCGCGCGCGTGGTCTGGATCAGGGCGGATGCGACGCCCACATCCTGCCGGGGAGATTGCATTTGCATGAACAGCGTAAAGTTTGGCAGCAGAAAGCCCAGACCGAAACCAGCCAGGGAGAGGGCCAGCAATACCCACCAGGTCGGGCTCGAGGCTGAAAAGGCGATCGCCATGCCACACCCGGCGGCAAGCAGGGCGCTGCCGACCATCATCAGCCGTTGCGGTGCCGCAAGCCGCGGGAATGCCCTGCCGTTGACAATGCTCCCCAGAGGCATGCACGCGACCATCGGTGTCATCAGCAGCCCAGCGTGCGTCGGTGAATAGCCCAGGACGTCCTGCAGCAGCAAAGGAATGTAGAAAATCAGGATGAACATCACCGCGCCCGTGAGCATTCCGGCGAGGTTCAGCAGTTGCGACTGGCGCGGGCGCAAAATATGCAACGGGAATATCGGCGTGGCCGCGCGGCGTTCGACCGGGATGAGCAAGAGGGCTGAGGCGAAGCCTGCCAGCAGCAGCGCAATCGCCCAACCGACCGGAATTCCGCCGGCGCCTGCGACCAGCAATTCGAGTCCGGCAAGTGGCGCGCCGACCGCCAGCGTCAGCAGTGCCGCGCCGGCCCAGTCGATTGTTCGCTGCCGGGCATCGTGCTCAGGCCGGATATCCGGAAAGTGTCGCTTGAGCAGGTACAGTGCGATGATGCCGGTGATGGGGGTCACCAGAAAGGCGGCACGCCAGCCGAGCGCCTGGGTCACGGCCCCGCCCAGCACGGGGCCTACGCCACTGGCGACGGCAAACGACGCCGAGAGCATCGCCATCCAGCGCACCCGGCGCTTCGGGTCCGGGAACAGATCGGCCGGGGCGGCGAACGCGGTCGCCGTCATCATGCCGTTGCCGATCCCTTGCAGTACACGGAACGCGATCAACTGACTCATGGTCTGCGATAGCGCGGCGAGACCGGCCCCGACCGAAATGATCGCGATCGACGCCAGCATGAGCGACTTGCGCCCGAACAGATCGCCGAGCCGGCCAAAGATCAGGATGGCCACCGCTGAGGCGAGGAAGTAGCCGGTACCCACCCATGCGTAAAGCCCCATTCCGTCAAGTGCCTGCGCCACGCGGGGCAGGGTTGTGCTGACGATGGTCGAATCGAACGCCGCAATGACGACGGTAGACGCCAGCCCGGTCATGGCCAGCAGGAGTTCGCGGCGCGTATGCGCGGATCCCTGTACTGGCGGAGTGGGCTGTTGGCTGGACATGGACTAGCAGAAAATGCGACCCGCCAGTGGGCTGGCCAGATGGTGAAGGCGATGCGATCCAGACGACTCGCGACCACGGGTGTCAGTCGACGGACGCGGGTAAACACTAAGTGACTAAGAATATCACCGAGTGCGATGTTTCGCAGGATCGCTGCGCTGCCTTGCGCAAATTGCCCGAAGATAAGGCAGAATGCCAAGGTGGCTAAGCAGACGCTGCAGGTGCGGCGGCGGTCTGCTGAAAAGGGATCAAGCGGGAGGCCGCGTTCTTCCGGGATCTGGCCAGACAAATCAACTTACAGGCCGAACAGGAGCAACCATCACATGGTCAAGGCAATCAAGACTGCGAAAAAATCGCCGGCGAAGGCAGAAGCAGAAACGGCAGGCGCAAAGCCCGTCGGCAAATCGGCTGCACGCAAAGCGACACAAACCATTCCGCATCCGACCGCAGGCGGTGGCGCCGATCCGAAGGCCAAGGCCAATTTGCGCAAGATACTGTCGAGCGGCAAACTGATTGCGGCACCGGGCATTTACGACATGATTTCCATGCGCATCGCCGATCGCATGGGCTTTGAGTGCCTCTACATGACCGGCTATGGCACGGTCGCGTCCTATCTGGGTGTTCCGGATGCAGGCCTGGCGAGCTACACCGACATGGTCAATCGGGTGGCGGCCTTCTGCCAGATGGCGAAGACGCCCATCATTTGCGATGGCGATACCGGTTATGGCGGTCTGCTCAATGTGGCGCATACGGTGCGTGGGTACGAGGCTGCGGGCGCCGC
>JADZBO010000043.1 GCA_020851995.1 Burkholderiaceae bacterium | reverse complement strand
TCAGGCCCCACAGGCGCGATGCCTGTGGGGCCTGTTTTAGATCAATGCGTCAGTGACCAATCACATCCAGTACACGAACAGGTACAGACCGAGCCAGACGACGTCAACGAAGTGCCAGTACCAGGCCGCGCCCTCGAAGCCGAAGTGGTGGCTGGGGGTGAAGTGGCCCTTGAGCAGGCGGATCAGGATCACGGTCAGCATGGTCGCGCCAAGAATCACGTGAAAGCCGTGGAACCCGGTGAGCATGAAGAACAACGAACCGTACGCACCCGAGGTGAACTTCAGGTTCAGCTCGTGGTAGGCGTGGTAGTACTCATAACCCTGGCAGACCACGAAGACGAAGCCGAGCACGACCGTCATGAACAGCCAGAACGCCGATTTGCCGCGATGGTTTTCGCGCAGCGCATGGTGCGAGATCGTCAGCGTGACGCCCGAGGACAACAGCAGCGCGGTGTTGATCGTGGGCAGCCAGAACGGGCTCATGGTCTGGAACGATTCAACCACGCCGGCCGGGCCGAGGTTGGGCCAGGTCGGGGTGAAGTTCGGCCACAGCAGCAGGCGGTGATCCATATCGCCAAGCCACGGCGTGGTGACGGCGCGCACATACCAGAGCGAGCCGAAGAACGCGGCAAAGAACATCACTTCGGAGAAGATGAACCACGCCATGCTCCAGCGATAGGAGACATCGACGCGCTTACTGTTCAGCCCCGATTCGCCTTCGCCGATGGCGTCGCCAAACCAGAAATAAAGAACCGTGACCAGGCTCAGGATACCGACGAAGACGGCCCATTTGCCGAGATCAATGCCGTTAACCCACGCCGCCGCGCCCAGCATCGTGATGAGCAGAGAGACGCTCGCCCGTGCCGGGTGAGGGGAACTGGCAGGCACATAGTAATAAGGCGCCTCTTTGGTGTGGACCGAGTGGGATGCACTCATAGTGTTCTCCGTGCTACAGATAGTTAAATGCTTTGTCTCAACTCAGACTGGAGACCGCCCAGCGGACGATCATGACCAGCCCCACCACAAATAAAATCCCGGCCAGCAAACCCGCCAGCACCACGTGCACCGGGTTGAGCTTTGCCATGTCTTCCTGATACCCGGAACCCTTCCTGACGCCAAACATGGCCCAGGAGATCGCCTTGAGCGTCTGGAAGAAATTCAGCTTGCGCTGGGACAGCTCTTTCAGATCCTGACTCATCCTTCCTTACCTGCCTGATCCTTCCTGGCCAGCCTGACGCCCCTGGCCTGTTTGATACTTCCGGGCCAGCTTGACGCAAGCTGACCTGCTTGAACTTCGGTGCTGCTTTGCCGGCTGGATCGAGCTGTGTCAGGACACTTCGCTTAAACCTGCTTGACGATGTACCAGGCGAACAACACAACCACAAGAACCAGGAAAATGATTCCGGTGCGCTTGTTTTTGCGTTGTTGCTCTGGTGTCTGCGCCATGCTTAACGAACTTCCGGGGGCGTCTCGAACGTGTGGAACGGTGCCGGGGAGGGAACCGTCCACTCCAGGCCTTCAGCGCCTTCCCACGGCTTGGCCGGAGCACGCGCGCCGTCGCCCTTGACACTCTTGATGATGATGTAGACGAACAGCAGTTGCGAGAGCCCGAAGCCGAAGGCACCGATGGTGGCGACCTGGTGGAAATCGGTGAACTGCGCGGCGTAGTCGGCGTAGCGACGCGGCATGCCGGCAAGACCCATGAAGTGCATCGGGAAGAACGTGATGTTGAACGTGATCATGCTCAGCCAGAAGTGCCACTTGCCGAGGGTTTCGTTGTACATCGTGCCGGTCCACTTGGGCAGCCAGTAGTAGGTGCCGGCGAACAGCGCGAACAGCGAGCCGGCCACCAGCACATAGTGGAAGTGGGCGACCACGTAATAGGTATCGTGCACCTGGATGTCGATGGGAGCCATCGACAGGATCAGGCCGGTGAAGCCACCGATCGTGAACACGAAGATGAAGCCCACGGCGAACAGCATCGGGGTTTCAAACGTCATGGAGCCACGCCACATCGTGGCGACCCAGTTGAACACCTTCACGCCCGTGGGGATGGAGATGAGCATGGTCGCGTACATGAAGTACAGCTGCGCGGTCACCGGCATGCCGGTGGCGAACATGTGGTGGGCCCACACGATGAACGACAGGATGGCGATCGAGGCCGTGGCGTACACCATCGACGCATAGCCGAAGAGACGCTTGCGGGCAAAGGCGGGCACGATGGCGGACACGATGCCAAAGGCCGGCAGGATCATGATGTAGACCTCGGGGTGCCCGAAGAACCAGAACACGTGCTGGTACAGGACGGGGTCACCACCGGCGGCGGCGTTAAAGAAGCCCGTGCCGAAGTGGCGGTCGGTGAGCACCATGGTGATGGCGGCCGCCAGAACCGGCATCACGGCGATCAGCAGGTAGGCGGTGATGAGCCAGGTCCAGCAGAACAGCGGCATCTTCATCAGCGTCATGCCGGGAGCGCGCATGTTCAGAATGGTCACGACGATGTTGATGGCGCCCATGATCGACGAGGCACCCATGATGTGCACCGCGAAGATCGCCAGGTCCATGCCGGGGCCCATCTGCGCAGTCAGTGGCGCGTAAAGCGTCCAGCCAGCAGCAGTGGCGCCGCCGGGAACAAAGAACGACGTGGTCAGCAGGATGGCGGCAACCGGCAGCAGCCAGAAGCTGAAGTTGTTCATCCGGGCGAAGGCCATGTCGGACGCGCCGATCTGCAGCGGCACCATCCAGTTGGCGAAGCCAACGAAGGCGGGCATGATCGCGCCGAACACCATGATCAGGCCATGCATCGTGGTGAACTGGTTGAACAACTCGGGGCTGAAGAACTGCAGGCCAGGTTGAAAGAGCTCAGTACGCAGCAGCAGCGCGAGTGTGCCCCCCTCGAAAAGCATGACCAGGGAGAACACCAGGTACATCGAGCCGATGTCCTTGTGGTTGGTCGCGAAGAGCCAACGGCGCCAGCCGTGCATCGGGCCGTGGTGCTCGTGGTCATCATGATCGTGCGCGTGGCCGTGGCCGGAGACGTGATCTGCAGTAACGCTGCTCATTCTGAACTCCTATCCTGCTTTAACTGGAATCCCGCCTGGGGCGGGGTACCAAAATATCTTTCAAAAATTACAAAACCGTTTGCGTGGTGCTTTGGCGCGGCAGGAATAACGTGTTGCGTTTACCTTGTACGCGCGCCGGACACCTAGCGGGCAGCCTTCACAGTCGCGGGCTGCACGACCGGATCCTGACCCTTGCCTGCGTTATCCCATGCATTGCGGGTGTAGGTGATCACCGAGGCGATCTCTACATCGTTGAGCTGCTTGCCGAAGGCTTGCATCGCCGTGCCCTGCTTGCCGTTAAGCAATATGGCGATCTGTGCAGGTGCCGGACCCTTCACCATGGGGCTGCCGTCAAGCGCGGGGAACGCGCCCTGTACGCCCTTGCCGCTGCCCTGGTGGCAGGCCACGCAGTTGGCCGCGTAGACTTTCTCGCCGCGCGAGATGAGGGCTTCTTTGGTGTATTCCTTGGAGGAATCGTCCGCGGCTGCGGCAAGCAGTTTCTTCTGCTCGGCAGCCCACTTGGCGTAGTCTTCTTCGGAAACGACCTTGACGACGATCGGCATGAAGGCGTGATCTTTGCCGCAGAGCTCGGAGCACTGGCCGCGGAATTCGCCGACCTTGTCGGCGCGGAACCAGGTATTACGCACGAAGCCAGGGATAGCGTCCTGCTTGACGCCGAGTTCCGGCACCATCCAGGAGTGGATCACGTCGCCGGCGGTGACTGCCAGGCGGATCTTTTTGCCAACGGGGACGACCAGGGGATTGTCGACTTCCATCAGGTAGAACGGACCCTTGGGTTCCTTGTTTTCGATCTGGGCGCGCGGGGTGCTCAGGGTGGAAAGGTACTTGACGCCGGCGGCCTGGCCGTCAATGTACTCGTAGCCCCACTTCCACTGGTATCCGGTGACCTTGACGGTGAGGTCGGAACCGCTGGTGTCTTTCATCGCCACCACCGTGCGGGTGGCGGGAAGCGCCATGCCGATCACGATCAGGAAGGGAATGACAGTCCAGGCGATTTCAACGCCGACGCTTTCATGAAAATCCGCCGGTTTCGCGCCGCGTGATTTGCGGTGGGCCCAGATCGAATAGAACATGACGCCGAAGACAGCGACGAAAATCACCAAACATATGATCAACATCAACCAGTGGAGCCAAACCACGTCACGGGTGATCTGAGTGACGCCCTCGGTTAGGTTAAGCTGGTTGACTCGAGGGCCACCCGGCATGTCTTTGACCTGTGCGCTTGCAATGCCTGCAAAAAGCATGGCACAGACGCCCAGCAACCCGCTCAACTTCTTCATGCTGACCTCGAAATACGTCGCGCCGCCCCCACTGCGACGACGTCTATGGTCGACTTCAGCGTAACCGGCACACAATTAATGGACGACTGAACCAGGGCCAACAGCAAGCCGCGATTCAACTCGAATCACAATGAAACTGCCGGATTATAGCGGTAAGTACGGCAATTGCTGAACTACAATTCATCTCCCGTCCGCCATGAGCAACATGCCATGCCTCCGCGCGTCCCGTTATTACCTCGCAATGACCTGAAAGCGTTGCTGCAAGCCTATCTTCAGCGTGCGAACCAACCGCCGCATGACGGATCGCTGCCTCTTTTCATCGCCGGATATCGTTGCGGCTGGTTGTTTCCTCCTATCGCGGTGGACCTGAAACGCACCACGGGCGTCGAAATCAGCGCGACCGAAGCGCATATCGGCCGGGGCATGGTGCCGGGCACCGAACTCGACGCACTCCTGGCCACGATTGCCGCAATCCTGCGGGCAGCCGGACGCGCGCCGGGCTGGCGCAATGAGTTGCTGGATGTGTGGTCGGATTCCTGCGAGGACTCGATCGGGTCTGCAAGCCCGAAGTCCATGGCGCCGTCCGTGCGGATGGATTCGAATGTGGCGCCGGGACAGGTGGATTCGGGCACGCCGCCGGTGCGTGTGGATTCGGGCACGCCGCCGGTGCATGCGGATTCGGGCATGCCGCCGGTGCGGTCTGATTCGGGAGTATCTCCGGTGCGTGTGGGCGCCATCGAGCGCGGCGTCATGCGTCCGCTGGGCCTGGTGACGCGGGCGGTTCACCTGAACGGCTGGTCGGCGGACGGGCGGCTCTGGGTGGCGCGCCGCGCACTTTCAAAAGCGACCGATCCAGGGATGTGGGACACGCTGGTGGGCGGGCTGATTGGCGCGGGCGAACCCGAACAGCTTGCGCTGGTGCGCGAATGCGACGAGGAAGCCGGGCTCGATCCGCAGGAAATCGCCCCGCGCAACGCGCTGCACCAGATCACGCGGATGCGCCGCCGGATCCCGGAAGGCTATCAGTCAGAGGATGTACTGACCTGTGAATGCGTACTGGCACCGCACGTGGTTCCGAAAAACCGCGATGGCGAAGTCATGGAAATCAAGTGCCTGACGCCTGCCGAAGTGCTGACGATGCTGCAACAAGGCGCCTTCACGGTCGAAGCCACCATCGTGATTGCCGAGGATCTGCTGCGCAACTGCACGGGTGGTCACTGAGACAAGAATCAGGCGGTCAGCGCCGCCCGCATCTTTTTCATGGCCGCTACTTCGATCTGGCGGATGCGCTCGGCCGATACGCCGAACTCGTCGGCAAGCTCGTGCAATGTGGCGCCGCCGTCATCCTGCAGCCAGCGGGCCTGGACGATACGCCGCGAACGCGGATCAAGCGCTTCGATCGCCTGCGACAGGCCTTCGCCGTGCATCGTATCCACGGCGCGGCGCTCCAGCACCTGGGTCGGATCCGCCTGGCCGTCGTCGGACAGAAAGGCGATCGGCGCGAAACGCTCGTCGTCGTCATCCTGGTTTTCCAGCGACATCTCGCGGCCGGACATACGGACTTCCATTTCGCGAACGTCTTCTTTACGAACGCCGAGTTTTTCGGCGATGCCATCGACCTGCGTGCTGTCGAGCGTGGCGCCGTCGGGCCGCATACTGCGCAGATTGAAGAACAGCTTGCGCTGGGCCTTGGTGGTTGCCACCTTGACCAGGCGCCAGTTGCGCACGATGTATTCGTGGATTTCGGACTTGATCCAGTGCACAGCGAAAGACACCAGGCGCACGCCGCGCTCGGGGTCGAAGCGCTTGACGGCTTTCATCAGGCCGACATTGCCTTCCTGGATCAGATCCGCGTGGGGCAAGCCGTAGCCAAGATACTGCCGTGCAACCGAGACGACCAGACGCAAATGGGAAAGAACCAGTTCGCGCGCGGCGTCCAGATTATTGTCATCGCGCAAACTGCGGGCAAGCTCAACCTCGCGCTCAAGGGTGAGCACGGGCAGGCGGTTGACCGTCGATATGTAGGCGTCGATGGTTCCAAGCGCGCCGGGGTTGGCGATTGCATGGGCCATCTGGCTGTTGTGCGTTGTCAAGGCGGTAGTACCTGTCATATAAGGGCATCGCTCCTGTGATCCGGTGCGACTTCCGTTTAATCTTAGCACTCTCTCGCACCGAGTGCTAATAAGATGACATTCCGGGTCGAAAGTTCCGCAATTCGGCTCGGGGTGTTAATCTCGTGGGACTCCTGAGGACGGCGCAAGCCGTGCCGCTTCACCCCTGGATTCGGGAATGTCCGATTTAGTCAAGTTTCTCTCCAAGATCCTGCTCGCCTGCCTGCTGGTCATCGCGGTCGGCTGGGCTACGTACATCGGCGTGCGCTATTACCACGCAGAACAGGTCGCCTACCGCTGGATTTCGGGCCTCGCGGCCAAGCAGGCGCAATGGGAAAAGAAGATCGAGGCCAATGGCGGCAACACGCTGACGGGGTACGGGGCGCCCGAGGCGCCGACGGTCATCACGGGCCTTGAGGGCAATTTTGCCGGCCTGACCTACGATCCGCTGCAAAAGCGGCTCTGGGCGGTGGTCAATAACCCGCCCACCATCATTGGCATGTCCATCGACGGCCAGGTGCTCGCCACCTACCCGCTCAAGGGCATCTCGGATGCGGACGGCATCGCCTGGTTTGGCGGTAACCGGGTCGCCGTCGTCAACAGCAAGCGCAATCGCATCGTGCTCACCGAAATCCCGCCGGTGCCCCAGCAAATCGACGTCACCAAGGCCTTTTCGCTGGTGCTGCGCTTTGGCGAAAGCGAAGACGCCAACTACGGTTTCCAGGGTCTGGGCTATGACCTCAAACGCGATCGCCTCTACGTCGCCAAAGAGCACAGCCCCCGGGCGCTGTACCGCATCAGTGGGCTAAATTTTCTTCAGTCGCCCGAATCCCGCGGTCTGCGCATTGAAAACATAAGCAACTGGCTTGACGACATTCCGTTCGCCACCAACCTCTCCTCGGTCGAAGTCGATCCGGGCACCGGCCGGGTGTTCCTGCTCAGCGAAGAATCGCAGATGATCGTCCAACTCGACGGCGACAGCGGCGAAGGTCGCGGCATGTTGTCCCTTTCGCCCAAGGGTGGCAAGCCGATGCCCAAGCCCGAAGGGCTGGCCACGGATGACGCGGGCAACATCTATATCGTCAGCGCCCCGAATCTGTTTTACCGTCTGAGCAAGCCCTGAGGGGCCTCGCAAGACGCGCCCATGGCCCGGCTCCCCAGGCTTTACGCTCCCGGCGTCACGCAGCTGGCGAAGGCGGAGTTCATGCCTTCAGTACCGGCGGCGCTGGATTCGCAGTGTTACCGCAACCTCACGCGCTGGCTCGCTGAAGCGTGCAGCACGCATGGCATTGCCCTGCAAGGCTGGAGCCTGACCCCGGGCGGTATCGGGTTACTTGCGACGCCCTCCGATGCCGCAGGGCTCTCTCGGGCGATCCAGTCGCTCGGACGCAATCTGGCCGCCTCGATCCGGCACGGCAGCGTCTTCGTCAACCGTTATCGCTCGACGCTACTTCAGCCGGGTACCTGGGTCCTGCCCGCGCTCGTGTGGCTGGAGCGCGCGCCGCTGCGCGAAAACCTGGTTGAAGATCCCGACGCCTGGCCCTGGTCCTCAGCACAGGCGCACACCGGCGGTGTTGCGGTGCAACCATCCTGGCTCGCATCCCACGTGGATTACTGGGCCTGCGGCAATACGCCGTTTGACCGTCAGGCCGTCTACCATCAGGCACTGCTTGCTGGCAATCCGCCCTCCGCCGATGCGCGAATCGCCGCTGCGCTGCGCGGGCAATGGGTACTGGGTGACGCAGCCTTCATTGACAGCATTGCCGGGGCCGCAAGCCGTCGCCTGACCCCGGGGGCAAGGGGTCGGCCACGCAAAGCGAAGCCCACAGCGGCGCCACAATGATGCGTCCCTATTTTAATGCAGCGCCAATTTGGTGCACAAATAAATAGGGACGCACCCTAATTTATCTTCTTGCAACACAGCATTTTCAGGCGTATCGTCTGCTTCTCGCACTGCAACATAGCCGCAGTGACCCCGGAGCACGCCATGTCTACCCACCCTTTGCATTTTCATCCCGCCGGTTCATTGCGTGATGACCAAACCTCCGCCCACGGTCTGCCGCAGGCCCAGGGGCTCTATTCGCCGACGAATGAACACGACGCCTGTGGCGTGGGTTTCGTCGCGCACATCAAAGGCCAGAAAAGCCATACGATCATCGAGCAGGGTCTGAAGATCCTCGAAAATCTCGACCATCGCGGCGCGGTCGGCGCCGACAAACTGATGGGCGACGGCGCTGGCATCCTGATCCAGATCCCCGATGCGTTCTACCGCGAAGAGATGGCCAAACAGGGCGTGACCCTGCCCGATCCCGGCGAATACGGCGTGGCCATGGTCTTCCTGCCCAAGGAAATCGCCTCGCGCCTGGCCTGTGAGCAGGAGCTCGAGCGCGCCGTGCGCGCCGAGGGCCAGTCCGTTCTCGGCTGGCGCGATGTTCCGGTCGACACCACGATGCCGATGTCGCCCGCCGTGCGCGCAGTCGAACCCGTGATCCGCCAGCTCTTTATCGGCCGCGGCGCCGATGTGATGGTGCCCGATGCGCTCGAGCGTAAACTCTACGTGATCCGCAAGGCGGCCAGCCACGCCATCCAGGCGATGGGCCTGAAGCACGGCAAAGAGTATTTCGTGCCGTCAGCTTCGGTGCGCACGGTGGTCTACAAGGGCCTGCTGCTGGCCGATCAGGTTGGCCGCTACTACCGCGACCTGTCCGATCCGCGCACGATTTCCGCTGTGGCCCTGGTACACCAGCGCTTCTCGACCAATACATTCCCGGCCTGGCCGCTGGCCCACCCGTACCGGATGATCGCGCACAACGGCGAGATCAACACCGTCAAGGGCAACTTCAACTGGCTGCGTGCCCGCGAAGGCATGATGCAGTCGGCCGTGCTGGGCGACGATCTGAAAAAGCTCTACCCGATCGTTTATCAGGGCCAGTCCGATACCGCCACGTTCGACAACTGCCTCGAACTGCTCGTGATGTCGGGCTACACCCCCGCGCACGCCATGATGATGATGATTCCCGAAGCCTGGGAACAGCACACCCACATGGATCCGAGCCGCCGGGCCTTCTACGAATACCACGCCGCGATGATGGAGCCGTGGGACGGCCCCGCCGCCATCGCCTTCACCGACGGTCGCCAGGTTGGCGCCACGCTCGATCGCAACGGCCTGCGCCCCGCCCGGTACCTGATCACCGACGACGACATGGTGATCATGGCTTCGGAAGCCGGCACGCTGCCGATTCCGGAAAGCCGCATCGTCAAGAAATGGCGCCTGCAGCCCGGCAAGATGCTGCTGATCGATCTTGAGCAGGGTCGCATCATCGACGACGCCGAGATCAAGGCACAACTGTCCAACGCCCACCCTTACCGCCAGTGGATCGACCGCCTGCGCGTCAAGCTCGATTCGCTGCCCGCGCCAACCAACGCGGCCGTCAACGCCAACCGCTCGGCAGTGTCACTGCTCGACCGCCAGCAGGCTTTTGGCTGGACGCAGGAAGACTACAAGTTCATCCTCGAACCCATGGCCAACACGGGCGAGGAAGCCATTGGCTCAATGGGCAACGATGCGCCACTGGCCGTCCTGTCGAATCGCTCCAAGCCTTTCTACAACTACTTCCGCCAGTTGTTCGCGCAGGTGACCAATCCGCCGATCGATCCGATCCGCGAACAGATGGTCATGTCGCTGGTGTCGTTTATCGGCCCCAAGCCCAACCTGCTCGACATCAACAACGTCAATCCGCCGCTGCGCCTGGAAATCACCCAGCCCGTGCTCGACGGCCCGGAGATGGCGCTCATCCGCGGCATCGCGCTGGCCACCAACGACAAGTTCCGCAGCTACGAGCTTGACATCACCTACCCGGTGGCCTGGGGGCCCGATGGTATCGAAGCCCGCATTGCCGCACTCTGCGCGCGTGCCGTCGACGCCGTCAACAGTGGCTTTAACGTGCTTGTGCTGAGCGACCGCAAGGTCGACGCCGACCGCGTCGCGATCCCCGCGCTGCTTGCCACGTCGGCGATCCATCAGCACCTGATCCGCGAGGGCCTGCGCACCAAGACGGGCCTGGTGATCGAGACCGGCTCGGCGCGCGAAGTGCATCACTTCGCCCTGCTTGGCGGCTTCGGCGCCGAAGCCATCCACCCGTACCTAGCCATCGAAGCGCTGGAGGCCACCTCCGCCCACCCGGAGAAGGCCGTCAAGAACTTCATCAAGGCGGTCGGCAAGGGTCTGAACAAGGTGATGTCCAAGATGGGCATCTCGACCTACATGTCGTACTGCGGCGCGCAGATTTTCGAAGCGGTCGGACTGCGCTCGGATCTCATCAACAAGTACTTCAGCGGCACATCGAGCACCATCGAAGGCATCGGCATTTTTGAAGTCGCCGAAGAATCCCTGCGCACCCACACGGCCGCGTTTGGCAAGGACCCGGTCCTGGCCAACGCCCTGGATACGGGCGGAGAATACGCCTTCCGCGTCCGTGGCGAAGAGCACATGTGGACGCCGGACTCGATCGCCAAGCTGCAACACGCGACCAAGGCCAACAACTACCGCACGTACAAGGAATACGCCCAGCTCATCAACGACCAGAGCAAGCGTCACATGACACTGCGCGGTCTGTTCGAGTTCAAGGTGGATCCGGCGCGCGCGATCGCGCTTGAAGAAGTCGAGTCCGCCAAGGAAATCGTCAAGCGCTTCGCCACCGGTGCCATGTCGCTTGGCTCGATCTCGACCGAAGCGCACTCGGTTCTGGCCGTCGCCATGAACCGCATCGGCGGCAAATCCAACACCGGCGAAGGCGGCGAGGACGAGCTGCGCTATCGCAGCGAGCTGCGCACCGGCAAGAGCAGCATCAAGGCGGGCGCGACTCTCGCTTCAGAGCTTGGCGCCGAGCGCATCGAAGCCGACGTACCCCTGCAGGCGGGCGACTCGATGCGTTCGCGCATCAAGCAGGTCGCCTCGGGCCGGTTCGGCGTCAGCGCCGAATACCTCTCCAGCGCCGATCAGATCCAGATCAAGATGGCGCAGGGTGCCAAGCCTGGCGAAGGCGGTCAGTTGCCGGGCCATAAGGTGTCCGAATACATCGCCAAGCTGCGCTGCTCGGTGCCGGGCGTGGGCCTGATTTCGCCGCCGCCGCACCACGACATTTACTCGATCGAAGACCTGGCACAGCTGATTCACGACCTGAAGAACGTCAACGACAAGGCGTCGATCTCGGTCAAGCTGGTGTCGGAAGTCGGTGTGGGCACGGTGGCCGCGGGCGTTGCCAAGGCCAAGGCCGACCACGTCACGATCTCGGGTCATGACGGCGGCACCGGCGCTTCGCCGATCTCGTCCATCAAACATGCCGGAACGCCCTGGGAGCTCGGCCTTGCCGAAACCCAGCAGACCCTGATGCTCAACCGCCTGCGCAGCCGTATCCGCGTACAGGCCGACGGTCAGATGAAGACGGGTCGCGATGTGGTGATCGGTGCGTTGCTTGGCGCCGACGAATTTGGCTTCGCCACAGCGCCGCTGGTCGTCGAAGGCTGCATCATGATGCGCAAATGCCACCTCAACACTTGCCCGGTTGGCGTCGCCACGCAGGATCCGGTGCTGCGCCAGAAATTCCAGGGCAAGCCTGAGCATGTCGTGAACTATTTCTTCTTCGTCGCCGAAGAAGTGCGCGAGATCATGGCCCAGTTGGGGATCCGCACGTTCGACGAACTGGTTGGCCGTGTCGAGTTGCTCGACACCCGCGCTGGCGTCGACCACTGGAAAGCCCAGGGGCTGGATTTTTCCCGCGTGTTTTATCTTTCGCCCTCCGACAGCCCGCGCCGTCAGACCGAAGTGCAGGATCACGGCCTTGAAGTCGCGCTGGATCATCAACTGATCGAACGCAGCTTGCCGGCAATTGAGCGCGGCGAGAAAGTCTCGTTCATCACGCCGGTGCGCAACCGCAATCGCACCATCGGCGCAATGCTCTCGGGCCGCGTGGCTTCGCGCCACGGTGACGAAGGCCTGCCCGACGACACCATCCACATCCAGTGCAACGGCGTGGCCGGACAAAGCTTCGGTGCTTTCCTGGTGCACGGCATCACGCTGGACCTGGTGGGCGAAGGCAACGACTACGTCGGCAAGGGTCTGTCAGGCGGACGCATTATCGTGCGCTGTCCGAACGACTTCCGCGGCTTCGGCCCCGATCACATCATCGTCGGCAACACAGTGCTGTATGGCGCCACGGCTGGCGAAGCTTATTTCAACGGCGTCGCCGGCGAGCGCTTTGCGGTGCGCAATTCGGGCGCTGCCGCGGTCGTTGAGGGCACCGGCGACCACGGCTGCGAATATATGACCGGCGGCACCGTCGTCGTGCTGGGCAACACCGGTCGCAACTTCGCGGCCGGCATGTCCGGCGGCGTGGCGTACGTCTGGGATCCGGACAAAACGTTTGCTGATCGCTGCAACCTGTCGATGGTCGAAATCGAACCCGTATTGCCCTCGAAAGAGCAGGAAAAACTGCAGAACATCGAAATCTGGTGCAGCCAGACACGCGGAGGCGTGCGCGAAACCGACGAAGCGATCCTGCGTCGCCTGGTCGAAAACCACTTCCGCCACACCGGCAGCTTCCGCGCCCGCGACCTGGTGAGCAACTGGGAAAGCGCCAGAGGCAAGTTCGTCAAGGTCATGCCGGTCGACTACAAGCGTGCGCTGATCGAAATGTGGCGTGCCGCCAACCCGCAAACTGTTGCCGCCTGAGGAACCACATCATGGGCAAAATTACTGGATTTCTTGAAGTTGAGCGCCTCTCCGAGGCGTACGAAGCGCCGGCCGGGAGGCTCAAGCACTGGCGCGAATTCGTCGTGCGCCTGCCTGACGACCAGGCTGGCAAACAGGCGGCGCGCTGCATGGATTGCGGCATCCCGTTCTGCAACAACGGCTGCCCCGTCAATAACGTCATCCCCGACTTCAACGACCTGGTCTATCGTCAGGACTGGCACACCGCGATCGACGTGCTGCATTCGACCAACAACTTCCCCGAGTTCACAGGCCGCATCTGCCCCGCGCCCTGCGAGGCCGCCTGCACGCTGAACATCAACAACGACGCGGTGGGCATCAAGTCGATCGAACACGCCATCATCGACAAGGCCTGGGACGAGGGCTGGGTCAAGCCCCAGCCGTCCACGCAGAAGACCGGCAAGAAGATCGCCGTCGTGGGCTCCGGCCCCGCCGGGCTGGCCTGTGCCCAGCAGCTTGCCCGCGTTGGCCACGATGTGACGGTGTTCGAAAAGAACGATCGCATCGGCGGCCTGCTGCGCTACGGCATCCCGGATTTCAAGCTCGAAAAGGCGCTGATCGACCGCCGCATCGAACAGATGAAGGCCGAAGGCGTCACGTTCAAGCCGTCGCACTACATCGGCGACGCCGCGAACGCACCGGCCCACGATCTCACCATCAAGACCCCGGAAGCGCTGGACAAGGAATTCGACGCCATCGTGCTGTCGGGTGGCGCCGAAACGCCACGCGATCTGCCGGTGCAGGGGCGCGAGCTTGACGGCGTGATGTACGCGATGGATTTCCTGCGTCCGCAAAACAAGGTGAACGCGGGGGACAAGGTCGCCGGTCAGGTGCTGGCCAAGGGCAAGCATGTGGTGGTGATCGGCGGTGGCGACACCGGATCGGATTGCGTCGGCACGAGCAACCGCCACGGCGCAAAGTCGGTGACGCAGATCGAACTGATGCCGCGTCCGCCGGAAGAAGAAAACAAGCCGCTGACCTGGCCCTACTGGCCGCTGAAGCTGCGCACATCCTCCTCGCACGACGAAGGCGCGGAACGCGACTGGGCCATCACCACCAAGTCGATCGTCGGCAAGAACGGCAAGGTCGAAAAGCTCGTCGCGGCACGCGTCGAATGGATCAAGGACGAGGCTTCGGGCCAACTCAGGATGCAGGAAGTCAAGGGATCCGAATTCGACCTCAAGGCCGATCTGGTGCTGCTGGCCATGGGCTTCGTGGCCCCGGTCAGTCAGGTGCTGAAGGCTTTCGGAGTCGAAGCCGACGCCCGCGGCAACGCGCGCGCCAACACCGACGACTATCGTACCGGCGTCGACAAGGTCTTCGCCGCGGGCGATATGCGGCGCGGCCAGTCGCTGGTGGTCTGGGCGATCCGCGAAGGCCGCCAGTGCGCGCGCTCGGTCGACGAATTCCTGATGGGTTCATCGGTTCTGCCGCGTTAGGCGATCGTCGAAGCGTTAACATCTTCGGAATCATCCCACCGTCCGTCCAGGAGCTGCCTGACTATGAAGCCGATCCGATTGGCTCTGACCAGTTTGGTCGCCGGCCTCATGGCGATCTCTCTGTCCCCCGCCCGCGCGCAGCAGGCGGCGGGCAACTGGCCGACCAAAAGCATCACACTGATCGTGCCCTACGCCGCGGGTGGGTTTGGCGACACGCGCATGCGCCTGCTGGCGCGTAAGCTTTCCGACAAGCTGGGCCAGGCGATCGTCGTCGAAAACAAGAGTGGCGCTGGTGGGGTGATCGGCACGGCGATCGTCGCCAAGGCCGCACCGGATGGCTACACGATCGGCTCGGGGCACCTCGCGCCACTGGCGGTCAACCCCTCGATGATGCAGAAGCTGCCCTACGACGCCACCAAGGACATCGCGCCGGTCATCCTGATCGAGAATAGTCCCCTGGTGCTCAGCGTGGCGAACTCCCTGCCTGTCAAGAACCTGGGCGAGCTCATCGCACTGGCCAAAAAGGAACCCGGCAAACTGACCTTTGGCTCGTCGGGGATCGGTGGCGCGCATCACCTGTCGGGCGAAATGTTCCGCGAGGATGCAAAAATCGACATCGTGCACGTGCCCTACAAGGGCGGCGCCCCTGCGTCAACCGACCTGATGGCCGGCCACCTGTCGATGATGTTCGAGATGGGCTACGCGGCAATGCCCTCGATCAAGGCCGGCAAAATTCGCCCGCTCGCCGTCACGTCAGCCAAGCGGATCGATCTCCTGCCGGACGTGCCCACCATGGCCGAGTCCGGGGTGCCTGGCTTTGAGTCCTATAACTGGCAGGGCATCATCGCACCGGCGGGTACGCCGGCTCCGGTCATCGCCCGCCTGAACGCGGCTTTCAATGAAATCCTGAAGGATCCCGATGTCGTCCGGGCGATCGCCGATACCGGCAGCCAGCCGGCGGGCGGGACGCCCGAGGCTTTCGGCCTGTTCATCGAAGCCGAGCGGCAAAAATGGGCCAAAGTGATCAAGGCGGCCAACATTAAGCCGGAATAGGCCTGCGGCTCTGCGGGCTCGGGGAACCCGCATCCGGCAACGTACTATAATTCGATCCTCTGGCAGGGGGGCGCTCGCCCCGTTGCCCCCTGCTTCTATCGATTCACGATGTCTGCACCCCCCCTGAGTCCCGCAAGCGATATTCTGCTGCGCCTTGAAGGCGTAGCGCTCGGCTATGGGGATTTCGCCGTGCTGCACGACTTCAGCATGCAGGTGCGGCGCGGGCAGGTTGTGGCGATCATGGGGGGGTCGGGTTCCGGAAAGACGACGGTGCTGCGGGCCGCGACCGGGCAGATCCGGCCGCACAGCGGCACAATCCTGGCGTTTGGCCAGGATCTCACCCGACTTGATGCGGGCAGTCTGCTCGCCCTGCGCCAGCGCATGGGGGTGCTGTTTCAGCAGGGCGCGCTGTTTACCGACCTCGATGTCTACGAAAACGTCGCCTTCCCGCTGCGCGAGCACCTGCGCCTGTCCGAGGCCGAAATCCGCACCAGGGTGCTTGACAAGCTCGACGCCGTCGGCTTGCGCGCGGCGGCGCATCTGCGGGTGTCTGAGGTGTCCGGCGGCATGGCGCGCCGCGTCGCGCTCGCCCGGGCGATCGTGCTGAGCCCGGAGCTGATTTTCTACGACGAGCCCTTCGCGGGGCTGGATCCGATCTCGATGGGGGTCACCGCCCGGCTCATCCGCAGCCTGTCGGACACGCTGGGCTGCGCCTCGGTCGTCATCACCCACGATGTACCCGAAACCTTCGCGATCGCCGACGAAATCTATCTGGTCGGCCAGGGCACGCTCAAGGCGCATGGCACGCCCGATGCGCTGGGCGCCTCCACCGACCCTTACGTCAGGCAGTTCCTGGAAGGGGCGCCCGACGGGCCAGTAGCGTTTGATTACCCCGTCACGCCCGCGTTCGAGGCGTGGCTGGCTCGCGGTGAAGGCGCTTCGCGATGATCAGCGCACAAACCATTCACATGCAAATCCAGGCACTCGGGCGTAACACACGCAAGAACCTGTTACGGCTGGGGTTCTTCGCGCGCTTTTGCGTGATGCTGCTTGCCCGCAGCGGGATTGCGCTGGTGCGGCCGCGCCTGGTATCGCAACAGGTACACTTCATTGGTAACCATTCGTTATTGATTATTGCCGTCTCAGGTCTGTTCGTTGGTTTCGTGCTCGGGCTGCAGGGATACTACACGCTCAACCGGTATGGTTCAGAGCAGGCTCTGGGGCTGTTGGTCGCGTTATCACTGACGCGCGAACTCGGCCCGGTGATCACCGCGCTGCTCTTCGCCGGTCGAGCCGGCACCGCGCTGACCGCTGAAATCGGCCTGATGAAGGCTGGCGAGCAACTGGCGGCGATGGAGGTCATGGCGGTCGACCCCCTGCGCCGTGTTCTGGTGCCGCGCTTCTGGGGCGGGATCATCGCAATGCCCGTGCTGGCGGCGATTTTTTCGATGGTGGGCATCATCGGCGGATGGCTGGTGGGCGTACCGCTCATCGGGATCGACGACGGCGCCTTCTGGTCCCAAATGCAGGCCGGCGTCGATATCTGGAAAGATATCGCCAACGGCGTGATCAAGAGCATGGTGTTCGGGTTTGCCGTCACGTCGGTGGCCCTGTTCCAGGGGTGGGTTTCCCGCCCGACGCCCGAGGGTGTGGCGCGCGCCACGACCCGCACGGTCGTCGTGAGTTCGCTGGCCGTCCTGGGGCTGGATTTCCTGCTGACCGCGCTGATGTTCAGCAACTGATTTCGGAGTCTGTCGATGTCGAACGAGAAATTTGACTGGTGGGTGGGGATCTTCGTGCTCCTCGGCGCGGTCGCGCTCACCTTTCTGGCGCTGCGCGCGGGCAACCTCGCCTCGTTCTCGCAGGGCCCAAGCTATCAGGTGCTGGCGAAGTTTGACAACATCGGCGGCCTGAAGGTCCGCGCCCCGGTCAAGAGCGCCGGCGTGGTGGTGGGACGCGTTGCAAGCATCCAGTTCGATGACAAGACATTCCAGGCGGTCGTCACGGTGCAACTGGAAAAGCGTTACACGTTCCCGGCAGATTCGGCCATTAAAATTCTTACCTCCGGACTGCTTGGCGAGCAGTATCTCGGTGTGGAAGCCGGCGGCGATGACGCGGTCCTGAAAGACGGCAGCGTGGTGCAGTACACCCAGAGCGCGATCGTCCTTGAAACCCTGATCAGCAAACTCATGTTTGGCATGGCCGAAAAGCAGGGCAGCGCCTCGTCACCTGCGCCAGCATCTGCGCCGGCATCCGCGCCAGCAGCCGCGGCGACACCGACCGCGACTCCGGGTCAGACGCCCGCTGTGGCGCCCGCGACACCGGCGGGCCCGACAACAGCGTCGCCTGCCGCGCCAACCACGACTTTGCAGCCGACTGAAACGCATTCTGCGCAGTCAGTGGCTCCTGCCCCAGCCAAATAGCGTGCCAACCCGGACCTAACCGAGCAATAATCGCCACATCATGAATCCGCGTTCGCTACGAAGTGCACTCTGCGCCCTGGCACTGGTCGGGCTGTCGGGTTGCGCTACCCAGAATCTGGGCCCCCCTAACCCGGATGATCCGCTTGAGGCATCGAACCGGGCCGTCTACGAATTCAACGACACAGTCGACCGGTACGTGCTCAAGCCGGTTGCCGAAGCGTACCGGTTCGTCATGCCGCAGCCGATCCGCACCTGTATCAACAATATTTTCTCGAATCTGGGCGACGTCTGGTCCGGGGTCAACAGCGTGTTGCAGGGCAGGCAGGTCGATGCCCTGAACACCATGGGGCGCGTATTGCTCAACACCACCATGGGTCTGGGCGGCTGCATCGATATCGCCAGCGAAACCGGCGCCAAGCGCATCCCCAACGACTTCGGCGTAACCCTCGGGGTCTGGGGCGTAGGCGGAGGCCCCTACATGGTGTTGCCGCTGATTGGCCCAAGTTCCGCGCGAGACGGCGTCGGCCGGCTTGCAGGGCTTTACGTCGATCAGGTGCAATTCGTCGGACTCATTCCCAACGTCAACTTGCGCAACTCGGTTTATGGGCTGCAGGTGGTCCAGCGTCGCGAAGTGCTGCTCGATGCCACCGATATGGTCGACAAGACCGCGCTCGACCCCTACAGCTTCGTGCGCGATGCCTTCCTCCAGCGCAACAGGGCGCAGGTCGCCGGCGACACCGCCGAAGCACAAAACCTGCCCGAATACGAAGATTTTGAAGCCGCCGCCGTTGACGACAAGTCGCTTGGCATCCCGGCCAAACCCTAGGAAACCGTATGCAAGTCATCCTCCGCTCAGCTTTCCCTCTCGTGCGCTTGCTCACCGCTGCGGTGACCTGCGTCACCCTCTGGTTCGCCGTGGCGGCCAGCGCGCAGGGCCAGGCGCAGGCCAGCATCGCCGCGTCACCCAACGAATTCGTGCAGCAGGCTGTAGACAACGTCCTCGCTACGATCCGCGAAGACCCGCAACTCAAGACCGGCGATATGGTCCGGCTGGGCAAGGTCGTCGACAAGTTCATCGTGTCGTACGTCAATTTTCAGAAGACCACCCGGCTGGCCGCGGGCAAATACTGGCGCGATGCAACTCCGGAGCAGCGCACAGCGCTGGCGAATGCGTTTCGCGGAACCTTGTTGCGCACCTACGCGGGCGCCATGTCCCGGGTTGATGCCGGCACGACCTCAAAAGTTCTGCCTTTTCGCGGTGATCCGACCGCCGCAGACGTGGTCGTGCGCACGCAGTTGTTCCGCGTTGCCAACGGCGAACCCACCCAGATCGACTTCCGCCTGGAAAAGACGCCCGACGGCTGGCGCATTTACGACATCAACGTCGAAAACGTCTGGCTGATTGAAAATTACCGCAACCAGTTCTCGCAGCAGATCAGCCAGAACGGCATCGACGGCCTGATCCAGGCGCTCAACACCCGTAACCAGTAAAGCCCGCGCGTCCCCGCGCGGGACGCAGCTGCCACCAGGCCTCCATGACCGCAGTCTCGTTCGAACACGTCTCCAAAATTTACCCTCCGCGCGTAACCGGCTGGAAGGGGCTGTTTGGCACACCTCCGGGCAAGGGTCTGCAGGCGCTTGACGACGTTTCGTTCACCATCGCGCAAGGCGAATTCTTCGGGCTGCTCGGGCCCAATGGCGCCGGCAAGACGACGCTGATCTCGGTGCTTGCGGGTCTCACCCGCGCCACCAGCGGACGCGCGAGCGTCTGCGGCCATGACGTGATCACCGATTACCAGGCGGCACGCCGATCGCTCGGCGTGGTGCCCCAGGAGCTTGTGTACGACCCGTTCTTTACCGTGCGCGAAACCCTGCAATTCCAGTCGGGCTATTTTGGCTTGCGCAAGAACGACGACTGGATCGACGAGATCCTCGCCAACCTTGGCCTGACAGAAAAGGCCGACGCCAACATGCGCGCTCTTTCCGGCGGCATGAAGCGCCGCGTGCTGGTTGCCCAGGCGCTGGTGCACCGCCCGCCCGTCATCGTGCTCGACGAGCCCACCGCGGGCGTCGATGTCGACCTGCGCCGCAGTCTGTGGGAGTTCATCTCGCGCCTGAACCGCGAGGGGCATACGATCCTGCTGACGACCCACTACCTTGAAGAGGCCGAAGCGCTTTGCGCCCGCATTGCGATGCTCAAACGCGGCCGCATCATTGCGCTGGACACGACCCAGGCGCTGATCGATCAAGCCGGCGTCGAGGATCTGGAAGACGCATTCGTGAAGATCATGAACGCCGAAGACCCGCTTGTGGAGGCCGCATGAACAACGCTCCGGTGCTCACCGGCGCATCCGGCGGCCTCGGCTTTCCGACCCTGCTGCGCAAGGAACTGCTGCGCTTCTGGAAGGTCAGCTTCCAGACGATCCTCGCGCCGGTCATCACGGCAGTGCTGTATCTGGTGATCTTCGCGCAAGTCCTGGCGGATCGCGTCAACGTCTACGGGAGCGTGCCCTACACGGCCTTCCTGATCCCGGGGCTCATGATGATGAGCATGCTGCAGAACTCGTTCGCCAACCCGTCGTCGTCGCTGATCCAGAGCCGGGTGACCG
>JADZBO010000042.1 GCA_020851995.1 Burkholderiaceae bacterium | reverse complement strand
GTGCGGCCGATGCGGCGAACCGCATCCCGCGCACAAAATACCCTGAATGGAATCAGGCCGTCCCGCCGACGGTCAACCCTTCCATTCGAATCGTCGGCATCCCCACGCCAACAGGTACGCTCTGACCCTCCTTGCCGCAGGTGCCCACGCCACTGTCCAGGCGCAGATCGTTCCCGATCAGCCCGACCCGATGCAAAGCCTCAGGCCCGTTGCCGATCAGCGTGGCGCCTTTGACCGGATAGGTGACGCGACCATTCTCGATCATGTAGGCCTCGGAAGTCGAAAAAACGAACTTTCCGCTCGTGATGTCGACCTGTCCGCCACCGAAGTTGACCGCATATAGCCCCTTTTTGACCGAGGCGATAATTTCCTCGGGCGGGGTCTTGCCAGCCAGCATGAAGGTATTGGTCATGCGCGGCATCGGCAGATGGGCGAAGGATTCACGCCGGCCATTTCCGGTCACACTGCCTCGCATCAACCGCGCGTTGAGCGTGTCCTGCATATAGCCGCGCAAGATACCGTCTTCGATCAGTACGTTGCGTTGGGTAGGATTGCCCTCGTCGTCAATGTTCAGTGATCCGCGGCGCCCCTCGATCGTGCCGTCGTCAATCACAGTGACGCCCTTGGCCGCAACCCGCTGACCGATCCGGCCGGTGAACACGCTTGAACCCTTACGGTTGAAGTCGCCCTCAAGGCCATGCCCAACCGCTTCGTGCAGCAGGATCCCCGGCCAGCCTGCGCCCAGCACGACCGTCATCTCGCCGGCAGGCGCCGGCCTTGCTTCGAGGTTAACGAGCGCTTCGTGCACGGCGTGTTCGACATAGCCGCGCAAGACCTCATCGGTGAAGTAATCCAGGCCGGTACGCCCGCCGCCCCCGCCGTGGCCCATTTCACGCCGCCCATCGCGCTCCGCAATCACCGTCAGTGAAAGGCGCACCAACGGCCTGATGTCAGCCGAAAGCCGGCCGTCACTGCCAGCGATCATCACCACGTCGTATTCCATGCCCAGTCCCGCCATCACCTGGATGACATGGGAATCCTGCGTCCGGGCCATTTTTTCAACACGCTCGAGCAGTGCGACTTTTTCAGGGGCGCTCAGCGTGCCCAGTGGATCGACAGGCCGGTAGAGTCCGCGCGACCTGGGCTCGGACCCCGGCGCCGCCACATGGATGCGGCCAGCGCCCTGCCGCGCGATGCCGCGCACTGCATGCGCAGAAGACAGCAACGCCTCCGGGGACAAGGCATCCGAGTAGGCGAAGGCGGTCTTCTCACCGGCCACCGCGCGCACGCCGACGCCCTGAGTGATCGAAAAGCTGCCCGTCTTGACGATCCCCTCTTCCAGGCTCCAGCCCTCGCTGCGCGTGTACTGAAAAAACAGGTCGGCGTAGTCCACCTTGTGGTGGAAGATTTCGCCAATCGCACGCGCCATGTCGGATTCCGTCAGACCCCAGGGGTCCAGCAGCAATGACTTGGCGCTCGCCAGCGCTTGGATTCCAGGATCAGTCAGTTTCATTTCCACCAGTCATAGAGTGCGATGCTTCAACGCGGGCAGGGATTCCCTGACCTCCTGCAGACGCAGGGGGTCTATCGTACCGCTTACGATGCCGGCGTGCTCGGCCAGTACATCAACCACCTCGCCCCACGGATCAATCAGCATCGAATGCCCCCAGGTGCGCCGGCCATTCTCGTGGCGCCCTCCCTGGGCAGGCGCCAGAACGTAGCACTGATTCTCGATTGCCCGCGCGCGCAGCAGGATTTCCCAATGCGCCTGCCCTGTCGTATAGGTGAAGGCTGAAGGCACCAAAATCAAGTCCACTTCACCCAGTGCCCGATAAAGCTCCGGGAATCTCAGGTCATAACAAATCGAAAGCCCGAGCGTGGCGAGATCGGTTTCAACCCGCGCAACGGATTTCCCGGGAACAATACCGCGCGCCTCATCGTAATTTTCTTCGCCGCGCCTGAAACTGAACAAATGGATTTTGTCATACCGGGCGATCTGGTCTCCTGAGGGAGCATAGATCAGTTGTGTGTTGAAGACCCGTCCGGAGTCTGGCGAAACCAATGGAATACTGCCAGACGATAACCAGATGCCATGCCGGTGCGCCAATTCCGCCAAAGAGTCCTGAATAATGCCCTCCCCGGGCGTTTCAGCGATCGCCAGTTTATCGGCTTCCTGCTTTCCCATCAGGCAGAAGTACTCCGGCAGTGCTGCGAAACTGACACCACGTTCCGCCGCCAACCCGACGAGACGACCGGCCTCAGCGAGGTTTTGCTGCAACGATGCGCCCGAAACCATCTGAATTGCCGCTGCCGTGAATGCCTGCTTCATCAATAGCCTCGTGAAACAAAATTAAATCGATATCATAAAAATACTAAGTTAAAACAAATACTACGTTAAAAAAACAAATACTAAATTAAACACACTAAAGCAAATATCCATTTCCACAATGCTCTTGTGGAAATACTAAAACTCAAACGCGTCGGTCAATATTTCAACTATTAATATATTCATGGATAAATTTGACACAATAGTCGTCGATTCACTTGTCACACAATTGCAAAACAGGTTATAAATCCGCAACGCTAAATGATTGTGCAATTGAATCGACTGAAAATTCGGTGGTTTGTGAATTAGCGCTGTGATGAAAAAGACGGCCAATTTAAACAAAAACTGGCATCAGACACACCAATCCTGAATTAGCAAATTTTCGCACGTCCGATTCGGCTTCACCACGCAGAAGCGACCGACCCATCCATTTTATTACCTTAAGGTGCACCCAATGGCCTCGCAAAACTACACCACGCTCCAGGCAAAAATCCACAAAGAGATCGAGAAGCTGCGCAAGCAAGCACAGGCGCTGCACAGCAAACGTCGCAAGCCGGTCATCGCCTCGATCGTGCGCTCCATGAAGGAATACGATATTACCCCCGAAGAAATCGCTTCGGCCTTCGGCAAATCCGCGGCTGCGCGTGTCAAGTCGTCAGCGACAGCCAAGCCTGCAAAAGCTGGCGCCGCGAAGAAGCCGGTTCCGCCGAAGTATCGTCATCCCGCCAGCGGCGCAACCTGGACAGGACGTGGCAAGGCCCCCCTGTGGGTCGTCGAGGCCGAGAAAAACGGTCAATCGCGTGAGCAGTTTCTGATCCGCTCCTGAAGACCGGAAGGGCTTCCCGCCGTCGCTGCGCTGCTGCGGGCACGGCGGGCTTACTGAATCAGTCAGACTGAGCCAGCGACTCACCAATTACCGGCCGCCGTAATCACTGGACGGCCCTTGCCGGAATCGAAACCCCTACCAATCTGCCGCCGCTCGCCTGCCAATCTCCTGATTAGCGCGGCACATCACCTTTCAAGGTAATGCGGTGCATCAGCCTCTTGTAGCCGTGATAATCGTTCACAGGGTTGTGGAGAACGCAGCGATTATCCCAAAAAGCGATTGATCCCGGACGCCAGACAAACCTGCAGGTAAATTCCGGCCTCACCTGAAATTCAAAGAGATATTTCAGAAGGGGTGCACTCTCCTCCTCGGTCCACCCCGCAAACCGAACCGTGTGGCCGGGATTGATATAAAGCGCCGGCCTTCCGGTTTCCGGATGCGTCCGCACGACTGGATGCACGGATTCCAGCGCCGTCAAGGCCATATCGGTGGCAGAATCGGCAAGGCGGTCTTCCCGCGTCTTCGTCAC
>JADZBO010000041.1 GCA_020851995.1 Burkholderiaceae bacterium | reverse complement strand
GTCTCCAATCGCATTGGGCTTGTGAGATGAACTTATCCCCCGCGCCGCGCCCGTGTCAAGACAATCCCGCCGCATGCTCCGGCGCACAGGATATTCGCTTTGGATCAAGGGTCCTGGTCACACGGCAGGGCGCACGGTGATGGAATGCGCCGGTCGGTCGGTGGGATAGTCGGTGGGTCTCCAGTGAAGGGCGCGCACCTCCCCGAACTCGTGGGGCAGTCGAATCCACGAATCCCCGCCATCGGTGCTGCGAAACAGCTGACCAAGGTTGGTTACGACAAACAGCACCAGGGGATCGTGCGGGTGCGTCGCCACGCACCAGGGCGTGCTGTTCAATACGCCGGGAAGATCGACGGGCTTCCAGGACGCTCCGTAATCCCGGCTGCGCAGCAGGCGACCGGTATTGCCCGGCGGCCCGTTGCCGTTGGTCAGAAACATGATGTCGTCGCGATCTGCCCGGGTCACGATAGCTCGGGTGTACTGCCATGGCGAATCCAGTGGCTGGAATTCCCAGGTTTCGCCATTATTCAAGCTGCGGTGCAGGCCCCGGTTGGTCGTGACGTAGACGATTTTCTGGCCTGAGGCATCGTGCACCACAGCCACGCCGTGCATGTCGCCTGAAAGCAGGCCCTCGGTCTGCAGGGTCCACGTATTGCCGCGGTCAAGGCTGCGGTAGGCTCCGCCGATCTCGACCATGGCCCAGACGGTGTCGTGATTGTGCGGATCGAACAGAATCTGGGTGACCCGGGTCGGGCCCATGTTGATCGGCGAAAAGGTCTGGATTCCCGGGGCTTCGAGCGGTTCCCAGGTCTGCCCCGCATCGCGCGAGCGATAAAAGGCGGCGGGCCGGGTTCCCGCATAAAGCACCTCGGGCTGGTCGGGATCCTGTGTCAGCGCCCACACATCCTGCATCGGCGATGGCAAGTGAGTCCAGCGGGTCGTGTGCTCGTCCCAGCGGAACACGCCCATGTCGGTCCCGGCATAGAGTCGGTTGGGGTCTGCGGGGTGGCTGCTGATTGTCCAGACGCGCGCTTCAAGGTACATGCCCGAGTGGCTGTTGGGGTGCACCCAGGTCTGACCGAGGTCGTTGCTGAACCACGCTGAATGGCCGGCGGTGCCTGCGTAGACTTCGATGTGTGACGTCATGTTTTCGAATTTGGCCGGGTTGCCGGGTTCTCGGAATATAAAAATATACCTCTATTATAGAAAGAATCATTTTAAATAAGAGATGTGTCGGCGGTGTCGACGGCGCACGCAAACCTCGGTACGCTTTGGCTCTGCCGTGATCGATGCGGCAAGCTGGAGGCCTGGACAACGATGGAGGGGTCGGGAACATGAAGATGCTACTAAGGTCATGGGTTGCAGCGCTTACGCTTTGTGCGGCGGGTGCTGCGTGTGCGCAGTCGTTTCCTGCGAAACCGTTGCATATCGTGCTCGGCTTTCCGCCGGGAGGCGCCATCGACACGATTGCGCGGGTGATCGCGCCGAAGATGTCAGCGGATCTCGGGCAATCGGTTGTGGTCGAAAATAAGCCCGGTGCCGGAGGTGTGATCGGTATGCAGTCGGTGGCGCGGGCGGAACCGGACGGCTACACGGTCTTCATGGGTACGATGGGCAACTTCAGCATCACGCCTGCGCTCGTCAGGGATCTTCCCTACGATGTCGCGAGGGATTTCGCGCCGGTCACAGAGGTCGCGTCGTCGGCATTTGTGCTGTTCGTGAACAACGATCTGCCTGTGCGGACGGTGGCCGAACTGATCGCCTACGCGAAAGCACGTCCCGGAGAAGTGAATTTTTCGTCCAGCGGCAACGGTGGCTTGCCGCACATGGCGGGCGAGATGTTCAACGCTGCGGCGGGTGTGAAAATGACGCACGTGCCGTATAAGGGCAGCGCGCCCAGTATCAGCGATGTGGTGGCGGGGCAGGTGCAACTGACGTTTGAGGCGGTCGCCGCGGGTCTTTCGCACGTCAAGGCGGGCCGTTTGCGCGCGCTGGCCACGACGGGCGATCAGCGTCTGAGCGTATTGCCGGATGTGCCGACGGTGGCCAAAACGATTCCGGGGTTCGTGGTCACGAACTGGTTCGGGATGGCGGTTCCGGCGGGAACGCCGGCGGACCGGATCAACCGGATTCAGCAAAGTGTGGCGAAAGCGATGCGGGATCCCGATGTCCTGCGCACCTTCGCGGGTCTCGGCGTCGATCCTGTGGGTGACTCGCCCGCACAGTTCGGCGCCTATATCGCGCAGGAGCGCCAGCGCTGGCAAAAAGTCATCACTGACGCCAGGATCACAATGTAGCAATTGTCACCAAGGCATCAGGACCGACACCGGCCGGGGGCGTATCCCTTTTCCGGCCCGTAAAGGCGGCCGAGGAAACCGCCAAAGGCGGCGCAGTTGTCTGTGCAACATGTTTGAGGCCCGCCAGGGCCGAGTTGTTGCGCAGACGCGCCGACTGGCGGTTTTCGAGGGACGCGGGCGCAGCCCGCCCGCCGACCCGGGCCGGAAAAGGGATACGCCCCCGGCCGGTGTCGGTCCTGATGCCGTACTTCAGCGAAGTGCGAAGGTTCAGATTGGCTATCGCGTGGCCGCACTGTCCCTTGCGGGCCCGGGCCGGCGGGTGGGCTTCGCCCACTCCCCTCAGGGTTCGCCGTTCGGCGCGTCTGCGCAACAACTCGGCCCTGACGGGCCTCAAACATGTTGCACAGACAACTGCGCCGCCCTTGGCGATCCCTTCGGCCGCCTCTACGGGCCCGCAAGGGACAGTGCGGCCACGCGATAGCCAATCTGAACCCAGCGAGACACCGTGCTTCGGTCAGCGGCCCGTGAATACAGGGGGGCGCTTTTCCAGGAACGCGCGTTGCGCCTCTTTCGCGTCTTCTGTTTTGGCGATTGCAGCCGTCATGTCCTGCTCGTAGCGGTAGCCGTCACGCAGAGTCATGTCCTCGATCGCGTTCAGCGTCTGCTTCGCCAGGCGCACCGATTGCGGACTCTTGCCCGCGATGTTCGATGCAATGCCGATTGCCGCCGACATCAGGTCCTCAGGCTTCGTCACCAGGCTCACCACCCCAAGCCGGTACAACTCGTCGGCCTGGATCCGCATGCCAGTGAACATCATCTGGCGCAGAATCGTGTGCGGGAAAAGACGTGCCGCATGGCTGCCACCGCCCAGCAAGCCGACATCGATTTCCGGCAGTGCGAGACAGCCCTTTTCCGATGAAACCAGAATATCCGCCGATGCTGCGATCGCCAGGCCAGCGCCCAGCGCCGGACCATTGATCGCCACCACCACCGGCTTGGAGCATTCGCGGATCGCGTGAAAGCATTCCCGCGTCCGGCGTGAGTGCGCGGGCAGATCGCCCGGACCCTTGATGACCGATGCGCGGCCCTTCAGGTCAGCGCCCGCGCAAAACACCTTGCCCTCGCCCGTGAGCACCACTGCGCGCACTTCGTCGATCTCGGAGAGGTAGTCCAGAGCGGTGGTGAGTTCATCGCAGAGCGTGCGCGAGAGCGCGTTGACCGGCGCATTGTTCAGGCCCAGAACGGCCACATGGCCGACCAGTTCGAACCTGAGTTGTGTGAATTCGAGCATGTTGGCCGACTCCTTTTGTCTGGTTTTTTGTGGTTGCGCAATTTTGCCCCCCAACAGAATAACGAGATAACCGGCAACACGCCGCGCGCAACGATATTCGGGCGCAAAGCCGAAATAGCTGCTTTTTTGGCTATTTCTGCCATTTTTTCGCCAATTTCAGCCGGTTTTGCTCCCAAGTCGATTTCTTGTAAGATGTCCAACATCAAGGCTTAATTCCCAGATTCTGGAAAATAATAATAATCGCGCAGAGTCTGGCATTCCATGGAGACCCTGCATGTCTGAGCTTCCGCTCGCGCGTTTTACCGTCCTCGATCTGACCCGTGTTCGCTCGGGACCCGCCGCTGTGCGACAGTTCGCCGACTGGGGTGCCAATGTCATCAAGATCGAAGAGCCGGGCGATATGCCCGATGACAAACCCGGCGGCTCCGCACAATTCGCTGATTACCAGAACACGCACCGTAACAAGCGCAGCGTGACGCTGAATCTGAAACATCCCAAGGGCCGCGCCGCGTTTCTGGAATTGGTCAAGAAGGCAGATGTCGTCGTCGAGAACTATCGCCCGAACGTCAAGTTCAAGTTGGGGATCGACTACGAATCCCTGCGCAAGGTCAATCCTCGCATCATTCTTTCCAGCGTGTCGGGATTCGGGCAGGACGGCCCCTACAAGGACCGCCCGGGACTGGATCAGATTGCACAGGGGCTGGGCGGCATCATGTCGGTGACCGGGGAGCCCGGTCGTGGGCCGATGCGCGCCGGCATCCCCATCGCCGATCTGACGTCTGGCCTTTTCTGTGCGATCGGCACCCTGGTGGCGTTGCTTGAGCGCGACGTGTCCGGTCAGGGGCAATGGGTGCAGACATCCCTGTTGCAGGCACAGGTCTGGATGATGGATTTCCAGATCATGCGCTGGCTGATGAACCAGGAAATACCCGGCCAGAGTGGCAATGACCATCCGACCAGTTCGCCAACCGGAGTCTTCCCGACCGCCGATGGCTATATGAATATCGCCGCGATGGGTACGGAAATGTTCGTGCGCCTTGCCACTGTGCTGGGTGCCCCGGAAATGGCGACCGACCCCCGCTACACGACGCTGCAGTTGCGCGCCAAAAATCGCCCTGCGCTGAATGCCGAAATCGGCGAGATCACCCGCAGGGAAACGACGGAACACTGGATCAGCCTGCTCAATAAGGAAGGCGTGCCGTGTGGCTCGATCAAGAACGTGCGGGAAACCATGGAAGATCCGCAGGTGCAGCACCTGCGGATGGCCCGGCGCATTGAACATCCCAAGCTTGGCGAAATTTCCGTGGTCGGTCAGGCCGTGATTCTGAGTCGCACGCAGAAGGACACGTTCACGGCAGCCCCGGAGCGCGGGGAACATAACGACGAGGTGTTCGGCGAGTTTGGTTTTACTCCAGCGCAGATCGCCGACTTGCGCAAAGAAGGCGCAATCTGAATTCCTGATTGCGGAATCAATGGATTGGAGGGGGGATCAGTGAACAAGTCGATGACATCCACCGTGTATAGCGCGCGCCGTCAGCCGCCGACCGGTCGTGGCACGGCCTCGGCGCGTGTTGCCAAGCCGGGCGAGTCCCGTGTCCTGACGGCGTTTGACAGCCTCGGACGTCCGGAGAACCTGCCCGACGAGATCGCGCAGCAACTGCGCTCGCGTATCCTCAATGAGAGCCTCGCGCCCGGCCAGCGGCTCCCCACCGAACAGGAACTCGGCGCGCAGTTTGGCGTCAGCCGCAATGTCGTGCGAGAGGCGATCGCCCGCCTCAAGCTGACCGGGCTGGTCGAGACGCGTCACGGTGTCGGGACGTTCGTCTGTTCGGATCTTGCACTGCGTCCTTTTGAGGTGTCGCACGACGATCTGCTCGATCTGGCCCAGATTATCCACGTGCACCAGTTGCGTGTTGAGATCGAATCCGGCGCCGCTGCGCTGGCCGCCACCCATCGCACCACGGCCCAGCTTGATACCCTGCACCAGGCGCTCAAGCGCGTTGACCAGGTGTCAAACGACTGGCAGGCGGCGGCGCACGAAGCGGTCGATTTCCATCTGGCGGTCGCGCATGCGGCCAACAACCCCTATTTTGTCCGGATCATGGGGCATCTGAGCCATGTGATTCATAATGCGGTCCGCACGTTCCGCTTTCGCAACACCGGGACAACCCGCATCGACGAGATCGATTCGGAACACCACCGGATCGTCGATGCGATCGCCGCGCATGACGCGGCAAGTGCGCGACAATTGATGCGCACGCACCTGGATAACGGCATGGCGCGCTACCGCAGACTACTTGGAGACCTTTGAAGATGACTGCCACCAGACTATTGCAGGGCGAAATCACCGACAGCCTGATCGTTGAGAAAAAGGGCGCGACGGGATGGATTACGTTCAATGATCCGGGACGCCACAATGCGATGTCCTACGACATGTGGGTGGGTGTGCCAATTGCACTCAAGCTGTTCGAAGAGGATGCCGAAATTCGCTCGGTGGTGCTGACCGGCGCGGGTGGCAAGGCGTTTGTCAGCGGCGCCAATATTGCGCAGTTCGACAAGTTGCGCACAGGCGCCGACGCGGTGGCCGAGTACGAGCGCGTTGCCGAAGGTGCCCAGATTGCCATCTACGACTTCCTCAAGCCCACCGTGGCTCGCATTGACGGATACTGCATCGGTGGTGGCCTGAACCTGTCCCTTTGCTGCGATATTCGCATTGCCACGGACGCCAGCACCTTCGCGATTCCCGCGGGGCGGCTGGGTCTGGGATATCGCCTGACGGCGATCCGAAATCTGGTGATGACTGTCGGGGCACCACAAGCTCTGGACATCATCCTGTCGGCCAATCGCTACAGCGCCCAGGAGGCCCTGACCAAGGGACTGGTGCATTATGTCGTGGCGGGCGCAGAGCTCGACAACACCCTGAATGCCTATCTTGATCGCCTCGCGCACAATGC
>JADZBO010000040.1 GCA_020851995.1 Burkholderiaceae bacterium | reverse complement strand
TCTGAAGGCCGTTGTGGCACGCATCGACAAACTGCGTGCCGACCCCGCCCGCGATGCCCGCCTGATGGGCGAGATGGCGCCCTTGCTGGCGCAGTACGCACGGGCACGCGCGGCTCGCAAAGGCGCGTCGGACGCCGGTCTGGACGAGTTTCGCTGGATGCTCGAAGAGTTGCGGGTGGCGCTGTACGCTCAGGAGCTTCGCACGCCGGCGCCCGTGTCGGTCAAGCGGCTCCAGAAGGCCTGGGACGCCATGCAGCGCTAGTCGAGTGTTAAACGCTTGAAGGCACGGTTTCAGGTGCCTTTGAACACTCCACTGGCGCTGAACGGCTGCACGAGGGTGTTCCGCCGGGCGCAGGGAGGCGCTGCGATCCGACACGAGGTGCCGTCCCTGAGAGTCAACCGGGCACCTGATGCACCCGGATCCCTGACGCCGCGTTCAGGCCTTGAGGAACAGGTAAATCGCCAGCAGAATCAGGCCGTACTTGGTCGCTTTATAGACCGTGCGGTTCCATTTCTTGAACTCGCGCCGCTTCTGGTCGATGACCCAGTGATAGTGCGTGAGCTTGTTGATCAGACCGGTCTCGTCGGTGTCTGCGTTGGGCGAACTCGCCGCTGACAAGAACACCCGGGAGAACCAGCGATTGAACGCATCGGCCCACGGCCATTTGAGCGGGCGCACGACATCGCAAAACAGCACGATACGATTCTTGTCGCTGCGGTTGTAGGCTTCGTGCACGTAGGTTTCGTCAAAAATGACGCCCTGACCGTCGCGCCAGCTGTGCCGGATGCCGTCCACCTCGATGTAGCAGGCGTCATCGTTCGGTGTGACGAGCCCCAGGTGGTAGCGCAGCGACCCGGCGAAAGGGTCGCGGTGGGCATTGAGTTGGCCCCCGGGAGGCAACTCGGCGAACATCGCGGCCTTGACGCCGGGGATGCTGTTGAGCAGGGCGACCGTGCGCGGGCAGAGCGCTTCAGCCGACGGGTGGCGCGCGTCATACCACTTCAGGTAGAAGCGCTTCCAGCCGTACTTGAAAAACGAATTGAAGCCAATGTCGTTGTGGAGCTCCGGTGCCTTGATCGCCTGCAGCGACGACAGGTGCAGGGCCTCGTCGCGAATGACTTCCCAGTTGTCAGCAAGCAGTTGCAGGTCGGGATAGGTCGACAGCGGCAGGTACGGTGTGGTGGGCACGCGCGAAGTCAGCACCATGAAGGCGTTGACAGGCGCAAGCAGGATCGAGTGATCCAGCATCTGGCGCCCCAGCGGCAAGCGCACGCGCCCCCGAAAATGGGCAAAAAGGATTGACCCCACCCAGGCAATGAGCACTAACCATTTCAACACGAGCAGCTCCAATCTGTTGAGCGTTCAAGGGCGCCCGCGAGGCGCGATCCGGCTGACCGGAATGAGTACAATCCACGCATGCAAGAACCCGTTTCGATCCGTCCTTTCGTCCACCTGCGCGTCCATTCCGAATTTTCGGTGGTGGATGGCACGGTGCGTATTCCAGAACTCGTTTCGCAAGTCGCCCGCCATGCGCAACCCGCCGTCGCCATGACCGATCTGGCGAACGTGTTTGGCCTCATCAAATTCTACAAGGCCGCACGCGGCGCCGGCATCAAGCCGGTTGCCGGGTGCGATGTCTGGATCACAAACGACGACGATCGCGATAAACCTTTCCGTATTCTACTTCTTGTTGCCAACCGTACCGGCTATCTCGCGTTGTGCGAACTCCTCACGCGGGCCTGGCTCACCAACGCACATCGCGGTCGTGGCGAAATCCGGCCCGAATGGTTCGACGGCGTTCAAGGCCTGATCGTGCTGTCCGGCGCGCGCGGCGGCGATATCGGTCATGCGCTGGTGGCGGGCAATAGCGCTGCAGCGCGCCTGCTGGCACAGCAGTGGGCCAGTCGTTTTCCCGGCGCGTTCTACATCGAATTGCAGCGCACCAGCGCTGACGCTGATCGGCCATATTGCCACGCGGCCCTTGCGCTGGCCGCCGAGTGTGGCCTGCCCGTGGTCGCGACCCATCCGGTTCAGTTCCTGACCGCGGATGATTTCACCGCGCATGAGGCGCGGGTCTGCATCTCCGAAGGCGAAATCCTCACCAATCCGCGCCGGCCGCGTCGATTTACCGAGGATCAGTACCTGCTGACCTCCGAGGAAATGGCGCGCCGATTTGCCGATGTGCCTTCGGCACTGGCCAACGCGGTGGCGATTGCCCAGCGCTGCAATCTCACGCTGGATCTTGGTCAGCCCCGCCTGCCGGATTTTCCGACACCTGACGGGGTCTCGCTGGACGACTACCTCATTGAGCTCTCGGAAGCCGGCCTCGAGCGGCGCCTCGCACAGTTGTTTCCCGATGCGGCCGAGCGTGATCGCGAACGCCCTCGCTACGCAGAGCGCCTCGCGCTTGAGTGCCGCACCATCATCCAGATGGGATTCCCGGGCTACTTCCTGATCGTTCAGGATTTCATCAACTGGGGCAAGGCCAACGGCGTACCCGTCGGTCCCGGGCGGGGCTCGGGCGCGGGCTCGCTGGTCGCCTACTCGCTGGGCATCACGGATCTCGACCCGATCCGCTACGACCTGCTGTTCGAGCGATTCCTGAACCCCGAACGCGTATCGATGCCTGACTTCGACATCGACTTCTGCCAGGACAACCGCGAGCGGGTGATCGAGTACGTCAAAACCAAATATGGCCGGGGTGCCGTGAGCCAGATCGCCACCTTCGGCACGCTCGGCGCCAAAGCCGTGGTGCGCGATGCGGGTCGTGTGCTCGACATGCCCTATATGCTGTGCGATGGGCTCTCCAAGCTGATTCCCCATAGCCCGACCGACCCCTGGTCACTGGATCGCGCCCTCAAGGAAGAGCCCGCGTTTCGTGCCCGCTATGACCGCGAAGAGGAAGTCCGCGCGCTGGTCGATCTCGCGCGGCCGCTTGAAGGCTTGACCCGCAACATCGGCATGCACGCGGGCGGCGTGCTGATCGCCCCCGGCAAGCTGACGGACTTTTGCCCGCTGTATTGTCAGCCAGGTCAGGAGGGCAGTGCGGTCTCGCAGTTCGACAAGGATGATGTCGAAGCCGCCGGCCTGGTGAAGTTCGACTTCCTGGGTTTGCGCAACCTGACGATTCTTGACTGGGCGGTGCGGTTTGTCCGGGCGCACAATCCCTCGATGCGGGACTTCGACATCATGTCGCTTCCGCTCACTGACCCGGCCACCTACCAATTGCTGTGCGATGCCAACACGACCGCCGTGTTCCAGCTTGAATCGCGCGGCATGAAAGAGCTGCTCAAGAAGCTGCGCCCCAACACCTTCGAGGACGTCGTCGCCGTGCTGGCGCTGTTCCGGCCGGGTCCGCTCGAATCGGGCATGGTCGACGACTTCGTGAATCGCAAGCACGGACGCGCGAAGGTCGATTATTTCCATCCGGATCTTGAGTCCACCCTCAAGAGTACCTACGGGGTGATCGTCTACCAGGAACAGGTGATGCTGATCTCCCAGATTATCGGGGGATACTCGCTGGGCGGCGCGGATCTGCTGCGCCGGGCCATGGGCAAGAAAAAGCCCGAGGAAATGGCCACGCACCGGGAATTGTTCGAATCCGGCGCGACCAAAAAGGGCTACGACCCGGTGGTCGCTGTCAGGCTTTTCGACCTGATGGAGCTTTTCGCAGGGTACGGTTTTAATAAATCGCACTCCGCGGCTTACGCGCTGATCGCCTATCAAACCGCCTGGCTCAAGCGTCACCACCCGGCAGAGTTCCTTGCCGCCACGCTGTCGTCCGATATGGACGATACGACCAAGGTGCAGATTTTCTGGCGCGATTGTCTCGAAAACGGGCTGACGGTGCTGCCCCCGGACGTTAACGCGTCCGGATTCCGGTTCGAGCCCGTGGCCGATGCCTACACGGCCAAGGGACAGCCTCCGCGCACCATCCGCTATGGCATGGGTGCCGTCAAGGGAACCGGACAGGCCGCGATCGAGGAAATCCTGCGCGCGCGCGCCTCAGGTCCCTTCGAGAGCCTGTTCGACTTCTGCCGCCGGATCGATCGCCATACCGTCAACCGCCGCAGCATCGAAGCGCTGATCCACGCGGGTGCCTTCGACTCCGTCGAACCGAACCGCGCAGCGTTACGGGCTTCGCTCTCAACGGCACTCGAAGCCGCCGAGCAGGTTGATCGCAGTGCCAACCAGGTGTCGCTGTTTGGCGACGACACCCACGAAGTGGTGGCGATCGAGCTTGCGCGTATTCCCCCCTGGGATTTGCGCACGCTGCTGGCGCAGGAAAAGCTCGCGCTCGGCTATTACTTCAGTGGCCACCTGTTCGATTCCTGGCGCGACGAAGTACGGCAGATCGTCCCGAAGCCACTTTCGCGGCTCGAGCCCTCGCGCGATTTGCAGTGGCTGGCGGGTGTGGTCGCTTCTGCGCGCACCATGACCGGTCAGCGCGGCAAACGGATGATCCTCGTACTCGACGATGGTTCCGCCCAGGTCGAGGTGACGATCTTCAGTGAACTCCTCGATCAGCACATCGATCGCCTGAAGGAGGATCAGTTGCTGATCCTTCACGCCAAAGTCACCAACGATGAGTACAGTGGTGGCGTGCGGGTGGTGGCCGATTCCATCCTCGACCTGCAACTTGCCCGCGAGGCGCGCGCGCGGGCGCTGCGGATCCGGCTGAACGGTCATGCGGATGCCCAGGCCCTGCGTCGCGCGCTGAACCCGTTTCGGGCGGCCCCCGAAAATGGCTTCCCCGGCACTCCGGTCGAGGTCATTCTCGAGCGTGATGGCGCCACATGCACGGTTCGGCTGGGCCAGGAGTGGCGGGTTCGCCTGCCGGACTCCTTGTTTCAGCAACTGGCGGACTGGACTTCGCCCGACGCCGTGGAAGTCACCTACTGATGGCAGGGGAACGCCCCTTGCGGATTGTGCATTCCGAGGCTGCCACCAGCTTTGGCGGCCAGGAGCACCGTATTTTCAAGGAAATGGTCGCCATGCGCGAACGCGGCCACTACCTGGAGGCGATCTGCCAGCCTGACGCCGAACTCACGCCCCGCCTGCGCGATGCCGGCTTCGTGGTGCATACGATGTTCATGGACGGGTTTGTCAATATCGTGGCCGGCATCGAACGCGCGCGCCGTATCCTCAAGGCCGGCCGCTTTGACGTGCTGAACACGCACAGCCGCCAGGATACGATCATCGCTGCTCCCGCCGGCCGGCTCGCCGGCACGCCACTGATCGTGCGCACCCGGCACCTCGCGAGCAAAGTCAATTCGCTGCTGACTTACACCTGGCTGCCCCACTGTGTCACCACGGTCAGCGAGCATGTGCGCCGCCAGCTCATCACCCGTGGCGTGCCGCCGGATCTGGTCGAAACCATCTACACACCGGTCATCCTGACGCCCCCTGTGGCGCAGTCGACGCTGCGCGACGAGCTTGGTCTTGCCCCGTCCGATGTCGTCGTGGGCTGCGTCGCGGTGCTCAGGCCAGATAAGGGACACCGCAATCTCATCGACGCCATTGCACCGCTGATGGCCGATCGGCCCAACCTGCATCTGGTGATCGTCGGTGGCGGATCTCCCGTTTTCGAGCAGTTGCAGGAGCAGGTTGCCAGGCTCGGACTTGAGCGGCGCATTCATCTCATGGGCTCGCGCCGCGATGTGCCCAACCTGCTGGCCGGTTTCGATCTGTTCTGCCTTGCCACCCGCAAGGAAGCGATGGGAACCGTGTTCGTCGAAGCGGCCGCTGCCGGCCTTGCGGTCATCGGTACCGATGTGGGCGGGGTGGGCGAACTCATGGTGCCGGGCGAAACCGGATTACTGGTCAAACTCGACGATTCCCCCGGGTTGACAGCCGCGTTGGCACGCCTGGTGGATTCACCTCAGGAGCGCAGGAGAATGGGGGAGGCCGGCCACGCACGCATCTGGGGTCAGGAAATGTTCACGCCGCAAACGCTTGCCAGGCGGACCGAGGAAGTCTATGGGCGCTGGCTTGGCGTTCGCGGCGCAGGTCGCGGCACCGATCTAAAATAGACGTCCGTCCTTGCTTTCCAGCCTGATGAAACCAGCTTATTGCGTCCCTGTCCTGATGTACCACCATGTCTCGCCCTCGGCAGGCATGATCACGACATCGCCGCGCAATTTCGAGCGGCAGATCGCCGGCCTGGCCCGCGCGGGGTATCACGCGCTCACGGCCGATGCGTTCGCGGGATTTCTGGCTGGCGAACCCGTACCGGATAAATCCCTGCTGATCACGTTCGACGATGGGTATCTCGACAATTATGTCTATGCGCATCCTGTACTACAGCGTTACGGCATGCACGGCATCATCTTCCTGATCACCGGGTTAATCGGCGACGGCCCGGCGCGGCCATTTAACGGGCAGGGTGGTCAGTTGCCAGCCACACCGGAGCATCGTCAGGCCAAGGCGCTGCTCGCGGCGGGCGCCACGGATAGCGTCATGCTGCGCTGGAGCGAAGTGAAGGCGATGCGCGAAGCCGGTACCTTCGAGTTCCATAGCCATACCCACACCCACACGCGCTGGGATCTCGAGAACATTCCGCGCGATCAGTGTCTGGCGCGGATGACTCAGGAGTTCGCCGATTCACGTGCCGCGCTGACGCGTCATCTGGGTTCGGTTTCCGCGCATTTCTGCTGGCCCCAGGGCCATTTCGACGCGGATTACGTCCGGTTGGCGAAGCAGGCTGGTTTCGAATATCTCTACACCACGATCGCCCATGGCCAGAACCTTGCCGGCGGCGATCCTGCGTGCATTTACCGGTTCGCCGTGAGAAACCGGGGCTTTCCCTGGCTTCGGCAGCGTGCCTGGCTGGCCTCGCACCCGGTCATCGGGCCCCTGTACAACCGGTGGAAATCATGGAAGCGAGCGCGACGAGCCAGCTGACCGGTCTGTCGGTCATCCTCATCACGAAGAACGAAGCGCACAACCTCGCCGCTTGTCTCAGGTCGGTCGATTTTGCCGATGAGATCATCGTGGTCGATTCGCGCAGCCAGGACGGCACCCTGGAGATCGCCGAGGCGGCCGGCGCCCGCGTGGTGATCTTCGACGACTGGCCAGGTTTCGGTCCGCAAAAAAATCGCGCACTGGATCTGGCGACCCAGCCCTGGGTGTTCTCGATTGACGCAGACGAGCGCGTGACCCCCGACCTGCGCGACGAGATCCTGCGCACGCTGCGCGCGCCGCAGATGGCCGCTTACCGGGTGCCCCGGCTTTCGGAATTTTGCGGAAAACCCATTCGCCACAGCGGCTGGTGGCCGGACTACGTGCTGCGCCTCTTCCGGCGTGATGCAGGGCGCTTTACCGACGTCACGGTCCACGAGCGCGTCGAGTACAAGGGCCCCGTGGGAACCCTGCACGCGTGCCTGCTGCACTATCCGTATCGGGATCTCGATGCGCTGATTGCCAAGACCAACCGCTATTCGGGCGACGCCGCGCGTGCCATGGCCGCCCGGGGCAAACGGGTGGGTATTGCCGGTGTCATCGGCCACAGCGTCTGGACTTTCATCCGCATCTACTTCCTGCGTCGCGGGTTTCTCGACGGTCGGCACGGGTTCGTGCTGGCGGCCATGGCAGCCGCCGGCAGCTTCTTTCGCTACGCCAAGCTGATGTTCCTGAATGACGGGCCAGCCGACAAGCGCGACCGATGAACATTCTCTATACCAACTTTCACGCGCGCAATGGCGGTGGCCACGTGACCTACATTCTCAACCTGCTGCACGGCTTGGTCAGAGATCATTCGGTCACCGTTGCAACCCCCCGATCGAGCCGTCTCTACCGGCTGGCTGCCGCGATTCCGGGCGTTAAGGTCATCGATATGGCCTACAGCACGCGGCCCTCATCCTGGCTGGCTCCCCGCGCACGGTTGCGGTCGCTGCTGCTTGAAGGCCGCTTTGATCTCGTTCACGCCAATGGATCCGCCGATCATAAGCAGGTCATGCTGGCCCTGTTGGGATTGCGTCGGCGACCGGCTGTGGTGCTGACCAAGCACAACGACCATACGGTGCAGAGCATGGGGCATGGGCTGCGTGCGCGGTTCGCCACGGATCGGGTGATCGCGGTCAGCGATTTCATTCGCGACATCCTGCTGCGCTCTCCCTACCGGCGCTGTGGCGTCGTGACAGTGCGTCATGGTATCGACACCGAGTTCTTCGCGCCGGTTGATTCCGCAAAGCGTCTGGCGCTGCGCGACGCGACGATCGGCATCGGCCTGCATCACAAGATCGTCCTCGGAAGCTCGGCAGGATCGGATTTCGACAAAGGCTGGCTTGATCTCGTCGAGGGTATTTCGCTCTTGCCCGACGCGCTGCGCGAACGTTTTCACGTCGTCGTGATCGGCGATCCTCCCAACCCCCAAAAGATCGCGCGCGTCGCTGAACTGCGCATGACGGATTCGGTCTGCTTCCCCGGCCTGCTCGATGATGTCAGGCCGACGCTGGCCGCCTGCGATGCCGGCTTTGTGCTGTCCTATCGCGAGGCGCTGTCATTTGCCTGCCGCGAACTCATGGCGCTGGGCCTGCCGGTGCTGGTGACTCGGATCGGTGGGTTGCCGGAAAACCTTGACGATGGCGTCGAGGGCTGGATCGTGCCCATGAAGGACCCGCGCGCAATTGCCAGTGTTCTGGAGCGCATAGCCGCCGATCCTGCCATGCTGGGTCGGATGGGCCAGGCTGCCCGGGCACGCGCAGCGCAGGAATTCAACCTTCCCCTGTTCGTGCGCCGCACGCTCGATGTCTACCAAAGCGCGCTGCGCCACTGAATGCCATGTCGATTCCCATCCTGATGTATCACCAGATCGATGTCACGCCACCGCGCGGAACACGCTTGCGCGGGCTGACCGTCCATCCCTCAGGCTTTCGCCGTCAGATGGTCTGGATGAAGCGGCTGGGGTACCGGGGCCTGAGCATGGCGGATCTGATGCCCTATTTGCGTGGCGAACGTCAGGGCAAAGTGTTCGGCATCACCTTCGACGACGGTTACCGCAACGTGGTTCGCAATGCGCTTCCCGTTTTGAACGAACTCGGGTTCACCTCGACCAATTATTTCGTTGCGAATCATTTCGGCGAAGGCAATTTCTGGGATGCCGACAAAGGGATTCCGCATTCTGCGCTCATGACAATGGAAGAAGCGCGCGCCTGGATCGCGGGCGGCCAGGAGGTTGGCTCGCACACGCTGGACCATGCGCGTCTGTCGGCGATTGACGCCGACTCTGCGCGCGAGCAGATTTTTCGCTCGCGCGATGTGCTGCAGGATATGTTGGGCGTCACGGTCACGGCCTTTTGCTACCCCTACGGCGATTTCAACGCGACACACGCCCAGATGGCGCGCGAGGCCGGCTATGCCAACGCGACCACCACCGAGCGCGGTCTGGCCGGTCCCGCGGATGACTTCTTCTTGCTGCCAAGAGTGGGCATCTGGAGGACGACGCACATGATCCGGTTCTTTCAGAAGTGCCTCACGGGTCACGAGGATCGCCGGCGTGGCTGAAAAACTGCGCATCGCCTTTCTGGTCGACCGGTTTGGTCGCCGGTTTGGTGGCGCCGAAGCCTACGGTGTGAACCTTGTCGAGATTCTTTGCCAACGGCACGAAGTCACGGTGATCGCCCACGATTTCGATCACGACCTGCCGGTCAGGGAAATCCGGGTGCCGCAGCAACGCAAGGTCTGGCCGAGCTGGATCCGCGTGTGGCACTTTGCCTGGCGCGCCAAGGCCCTGACTCGTGCAGGCTTCGACGTGATCCATTCGCACATGGACGGCGGTGCGGGTGACATTCAGGTACTGCACGTCACACCCTACCGTCACCGCCGCCTGCGCGGCAAATCCTGGTGGCGTCGCCTGTGGGTCTGGCTACAGCTTCGCAACCTGGCCTACCTTCTGCTTGAGGCGGCGAGCGTCAGCCTGCGTCCGGGGCGCAGGCTGGTGGCGGTTTCGCCCTACCTGCGCGATCAGATCCACGGCGCTTATGGTGCTGACTTGCCGATCGCGGTCATCCCTCCCGGCGCCAGTCCGGTAGCCGTCGATCCCGCCCAGCGGGAGCGCCTGCGCTCAACGCTCGGCTGGAAGGCACACGACAAGGTGGCTTTGCTGGTGGCCAGAAACCCGCTGCGCAAGGGGCTTGAAGCGGCGCTGCAGGCGCTTGACATGCTGCCCGAAACGTTTCGCCTCGCGGTGGTCGGCGCCGGGCCCGGTCTGGATGCCTATCTCGCTGAGCGCTTTCCAGGCCTGCGCCAGCGTGTCACCCTGATCGCCGCCACCCCGGATGTGTCGCCGTATTACCAGGCGGCCGATGTGTATGTGCACCCGACGCTGGGCGACAGCTTCGGCATGGCGCCCTTCGAGGCCATGGCGCATGATTTGCCCGTGATCGTGAGCTCATCGGAATATTGCGGATTCGCTGAATACGCCGGCCATATGCGCGATGCCTGGATTCTGGAGAATCCACGGGATCCGGCGGACATTGCCCGGGGGATATCCGAGCTGTGCACCAACGCAACGACTCGGTCGAGACTCTTGCAGCATGGCGCTGCGCTGGTTCAGTCGATGTCCTGGCAGAGCGTGGCCAACAAGTTTGAGGCACTTTATGCCGAGTCCATCGCCGAGCGGCGTTTGCCGTGAGTTCATTTCAGGCTAGATCCACCCGCGCAGCCAGTAGGCGAACATGCCCAGATACTCCTTGATGATCGCCCGGCTTCCCTCCAGAGTGCGCAGATGCGGGATCCATGGGTCGATCGTTTCGTCCTCCGGCACGACGATCTGCGCAGGCAACCCGGCTGCGATCGCCTGAATCCCCTCGGCGGCGAAGGTTGCCATCGCCCGCGGCATATGGAGCGCGGAGGTCACAAGCAGCACAGACTGCAGCTTGTGCGCTTTCAGTATTTCGAGGGTGCCCACTGCGTTTTCACGGGTGTTGCGCCCGTCATTCTCCAGCAGCAACACCGCATCCGGAATTCCCTTTTGGCGCATGACCCGTGCCATGATGCGCGCTTCGCTGGTTTTGCCTTCAAGTGCGCTGCCCGACAGCAGGATTTGCGGGGCGCGACCGGCAAAATAGATTTCGGCAGCCCGATCCAGTCGGTCACTGGCGGTCGCCTTGTTATAAGGCTCGAACCAGTTTGCCCGATTGCTTTGGGTATTGCCGCCCAGCACGACAATGACGTCGGCTTTGGGCAGTGTCGGCGCGGTTTGATAGGCATAGCGGTTTTCGAGCTGACCGCCAAAATACAGGGTGGTGACGGGCAGCGACCAGAGCAATGGCCAGATCAAACCGAGCAAGGTCAGAATCACTGCCGCGCGCCGGTAATGTGCGAGCGCCAGAATGACCGCGATCACCACCAGCAGAAGGCCGACGTTGGGCGGGTAGAGCAACAGGGCGAGTAAGGGCAGGGAAGTCAGCACGGCAAGGATCGGCTCCGCCGGGTTACTGAAGCCGCTCGGACTGAAGCAGCCCGGACGCGCGCGCGATGAC
>JADZBO010000039.1 GCA_020851995.1 Burkholderiaceae bacterium | reverse complement strand
CTGAGTCCGATCGCAGACGTGTACTACAAAAACGGGTTGCCGACGGTTTTCCGGTATTTCCCGCTCTGGATCGCCTCGCTCTTTGATCGTGCATGGGTCGTCCTGCTTGCGCTGGTGGCAATCATTTATCCGCTGTTCGAGGCGATCACGGACTGGCGGAACTTTCCGTCACAGAAGCTGCTGGGAGACTATTTTCAGGATCTTCGTGAGATCGAAGAGGATCTCGTCCAGGCCAAGACCAAAGACGAAATTGAGCAATACCTTGCTGAATTTGATGAACTTGAGAAACGCCTGATGACGTGCTGGTTTGACGACAGCCAGCTAGGATCCTATTACGCAGCCCGGATGACCGCGCTCAGAAACATCCGTGCGACTGCCGCATCGCGCCTGGCAGCACTCAAAACATAAGCAGTCACGAGCGGACGCGCCCGCGCCCGCGTGCGTGTGCGTGTGCGTGTGCGCCCAGCCTAATCCTCGTCGATCGAATACACCAGCGACGCGGTCTTGAGCTGGCCACTGAAGGAATAAGCGGTTTCGTTGTCGGGACACACATCGGGTGCAGGCATATCGCGCGAACTGAGACGGAGATCGTCGCCAAACACGCCATCAAGACGCACCCAGCAGCCGCGCCATAATTCGACGTACGACGCGCCATCGTCGGTTTCCAGATCGAACAGGTCGCGGTCCGTCTGGATTGTCTTGCGCAGGTCGATCCAGAGACTCTTATGGATTTCGATCCGGCTGCTGCTGACATTCATGCCATCCTCGGTTGGATGTCTGATCTCAAGGCGATCCAGGCTGATGTGCGAATTGGTGCAGTCAAAGCCGTCATCGCCCGAGTAATGGCTGCGAACCGCAGCGACCGCCCATTCGGTTGGCCCGACACCCAGAACAGAAAAACCGTCAATATCGTCTCCGATATCGAGCTCCTTGCCGGTCTTTCTGCTGGTGTAGGTATCCTTACGCCCAAGGTCATAGGTGGCGATCAGCGTCGCGCTAAACCTGGAGAGCGGACTTTTTCGGTTGACACGCACCGACACACGGTCCTTGCTCGCGTTGCAATAATTGCCAAGGAACCAGACCCCGCCATTATCGGCATCCTTCACAGGCTTGCGGTGCTCGTTGGCCGCCCGAATGGTGAACCGCTTTGCGGCAAGCTGCGAACCCTGGTCGAAGATCAGCACAGAGCGCCGAACCTGACTTTTCGGGAATACGCCATTGACGAGCAGTATGGTGGCGCGATCCGCGACCGTGAGCCTGACGCCCTTGAGAACATGCACCTCACCCTCAATCACATAAATCTTTTTGTCGGACAAGTTTCTGTCCCTGGTGATATTGGATGAAATGATCTCAATCGGCTTCATGATCCGGATTCCATCAAAACTCACGTGGCTGTGCGAATTGCCGGAAATTCGCACAGGGGGCGATCATCACGGATCCGGGGTTCAAACATGAAGGCGACCGTGAACAGTCGCCCCCTGCTCACGGGCCGAAACTTGAGCGCATCTGAATCCCCCAGGCATCACCGACATTCGTCAGCACGTACAGGGATTCATACACACCAATGATCGAATCGTCAGCGCGGAAGCGGGTGTAACTTAACGCGTAATGCGCTTTGATGTCACTGCATTGCACCAACTCACGTGAAACCCATTTGCTGTATTTCCAATTATCTTCGCGTCGCAACCGTTCAAATAAATCCATCGGATTGTCGCCCGCCTGCGTGTATATCTTTATCTGGCCGCCGGCAAATCGAACATGAGGAAAATGCATCGCCGCATCCATCGCATTTGCGTCGTAGGCATTGAGCGCGTCCATAAACCGGTCCAGAACTTCCATGCACGACTTGTGGAGTTCGGGATGCTTTTCAGTCAAATGAGTCATTTTTTTCTGACAATGCAGCTGTCGTGAAGCGGATAGGTGTCACCGAGTTTAACTGTTGATGCCGGGCGTTGGCCTCCCCCCATGCCCCCCCCGCTGAAGGACGGGGCTTTTCGCACATTCGGTAATCTCAGAAAAGCATGCTCAGCCCTGCCCTGGCACCAAAGGCCTGACTACGATCCGACACGTTTGCATCCAGCATGACATAGCCTGTCAGCCCCGCGCGACTCGTGCCCGATAAGCCCAGCACCAGTCGCCCCATATTCTCAGGCGCCGAGGCGCCATAGACAGTGAACGTTTGTGAAGGCATCAGTTGCAGCGAGGCATCCACCTGACGGGCGGAATTAAATTCATGGATCCATGAAAGGCGCATGACAGGGTTCAGCGTCCAGCCATTATCCAGGGTGACGTTTGAGTCCCATTGCATTCCGAGCGACAAAGGCAAGGAGCTGATTTGCTGGGACCGGTAGTTCAGCCCCATGTTCACGGGTGTATTTGAAGAGCGCAGGTTTTCACTGAAGGCACCTTGCCGGAGCCAGGCCGGCTCCAGTGCAATGAACGGCGTCAGGTTGCTGTTCTCCAGCCGCGCCACGTATCCTGTTTCAAGCCTCACGCTCAGAATCTGGCTGGCGAAATTGCCCTTTTGCGCATTGGACAATTCACTCACACTCACACTGCGGTCTGATCCTGTATCGGACCACGCGTAACCCAACGTGCCGGAGAGATACAGGTTATCGGCTTTTGCAACACCATAGAGTCCCAAATTCAGGCCATTGAGCGTGCCGTTGCTGGCTCTGTCATTGACTGAATAGCTGGAGTTCGCCAAACCAAGCGCCGCACCCACCAGGACATTCGGAGTTAGTGGCCGGTTCAAACCGATCTGGACACCGGCACCCGAGGCATTGACGCCGGCGGTGCCGTTGTCACCGCGCAGCAAAGATGTGCCGCCAGTCAGGTTTGCCCAAAGTTCAGAGCCGCCCTTTGCGGTACTTTTTTCACCGACAGGACTCGCCGAAGTCACCCAGTTGGCCGTGTTCTGGCGAATCGCCTCCATAAAGAATGCGTTGTTTCCGAATGCGATGGATTGTGATGCTGTCGCGCCCTCGCCCGACAAAGAGTTCAGTGCGTCCTGTAACCGCCCGGGATTGGGCGCAAAATAAATCATGTCCAGGTTGTTGTAGAGCGTGTCCAGGCTGGAGTAAGGCGCGGGCGTGCCACGATCAAATGCTGCACCGACGCGATGTGCATTTCCACTTGGCGCCAGAACCCTGTAGCAAAGGAGGCAATCGCCAATGAGTTGTTGATTGATATGGT
>JADZBO010000038.1 GCA_020851995.1 Burkholderiaceae bacterium | reverse complement strand
TCGCCAGCCTGCTCAAGTTCGACCTGCTGGTCGTGGACGAACTGGGCTACCTGCCGATGAACCGTCAGGGGACCTACAACCTCTTCCAGCTCATCAACGGCCTCTACGAGTTCCGCTCGGTGATCCTCACCACCAACAAGGACTTCACCAACTGGGGCGAGTTCTTGCGCGAGGACAACGTCGCCGTGCCCATCGTCGACCGCCTCATCCACCACTCCCAGGTGTTCATGCTTGGAGGAGAAAGCTATCGACTGAAGCAAAAACTCGCTAACTGACCAATATTCCCTGACTCCGGGGCAGGTCAATATTGTTGGCCGCTACGGGGTCAGTTCTGGTGGCCATTGACAAGGGCCGCTTGATCGATCCCGGCAGCGCATGGCGGTTGCACCGCCACTGGTACGACCATAGCGCCTTGGGTGACCTGCCCGGGGGGAACTTCCGCATCGCCCACAGTCACACCCTGTACCGCTGTCTGGACTAGCTGCTGGTGCATAAACCAGCCCTATTTTCCTTTTTGCGCGAACGCTGGCAATCGTTGTTCGGCATCCGTTTCGAGGTCCCGCTCTATGATCTGACCGCCTCGGCCGTCAGGACAAGGAACGTGCGATGCGTCGCCGACGCCTAAAGCGCTTATGCCAACGGTTCCAAGAACTCCAACGCCAACAGCCCAGCCGGGATGACTTGCTGCTGAAGCTGGGGGCCGCCCGTAAGGAGGCGGGTCGCGCCTATTATCTGCTCACCCTCCGCCTACCGAGGCCCATGAAGCGGTCACGCCGCAGACCTTCACCTTTACCATCAATCGCAAGAAGTTACGTCAGGCTCGGCGCCGTGAAGGGCGCTACATGCTCCGCTCCAACCTCCGCGACACCGATCCGGGCAAGCTCTGGCAGTATTACATCCAACTCACGGAAATCGAGCAGGCGTTCAAGGAACTCAAGCACGATCTGGCATTACTTCCCATTTTCCACCAACGCGAGGACCGCATCGAGGCGCATATCTTTGTCGCCTTCCTCGCCTACTGCCTGCAAGTTACCCTCAAGCATCGCCTGCGGGCATTGGGTCCCGGGCTGACCCCTCGCGCCGCCTTGGAGAAATTCGCGGCCCTGCAGATGATCGATGTCCATCTGCCAACCACTGATGGTCGAACCTTGATCCTGAGCCGCTATACCGAGCCGGAGCGGGATCAGCAACTCCTACTGCAGCAGTTGCACCTGAAGCTGCCGGAAAAACCGCCACCACGGATCACTGCCGACTTGATGATGAGCCAAGCCGCCTAACCTGGCCTGTAGTGCCGACCTTTAGATCTCGTGATCATCAAATACAAGGCGTTAGCTCGTCATGTACTCCGAATAGTCGAAACCGGGCTAGGCCATTGAAGTATAGATGAGCTTGGTGGCTTTGCCCTGCCGAGGGTAGTCCGCACGGGCATCGCGACCGACTCCCGTTAAAGACCAGGCTGTGGCGCGAGCGATACGCTCCGGCTGGCTGGCGGAATATTGACACGGATCAACGCATCGCTGTTGCAAGGCATCGGCAAATTGCCGAGACTGCCAATTGATGCGTCGAGTGGCCGGAATCTCCAGGTTACGGTCCCGGTTATAGGGGGAACCGTCCCGTGGCGCGGGGTGGCGTTGGTCGGCAGCGTAGGGGCAGAGGGATTGGATGGTCGGCTGAGTTCAGTTTAGTACCAGAGCGGCCCGTGGCCAACTAGCTCTCCAGCACACCTAACGCGCCTAGTAAACAACTGGCCCGTCTCAAACCAGAACAAGTTAGGCCCAAATAACATGCTGCTAAACATTAATATCAATACCCGCTACGCTGAGAAGCGCCGAACACAACGGTTACAGTCGTTCGGGCTTGATGAGCGAGCGCTGCAAGACATTCTTTTTAGGTCATTAGATAGATTGTTTCCCGATGACGAACTGATTCTTCTGATGCAGTCCCGTAGCTGGCAAGAAGAACCAGATCTTATGGCGATAGACAAATATGCTAATTTATTTATTTTTGAATTGAAAGCATGGGAGTCGCATAGCTCAAACCTGCTACAAGTTCTTCGTTACGGCCAGATTTACGGCGCAATGAAATACCCTGAACTGGACGCTTGGTTCAAGAGGGCGACCGATCAATCCCAATCGCTAAAGCTAGCCCATAAAGCAAAATTCGGCATTGAAGTAAAAGAAGAAGATTTCAACCGAAAGCAAGTTTTTGTTGTCATGACCAACGGCTTGGATTACCGGACACGAGAAGCCGCTCAGTATTGGCGCTCCAGCGGGCTGGATGTACGCCCGTGGGTCTATCGCGTCTACGCTGGCGTGGCTGATGAGATGTTGCTTGAAATGTCACCGTTTAGGGTGCTCGACAATTTTTATGAAGACATTGCTGAAGGTTATTACATTCTTAATACCAATTCCAGTAACGCTATGCAAGACCACGACGACATGCTGGCCCACGCGAAGGCCGCAGCCTATTTTGACCCATGGAAGTTCAAAATCGAGAGGTTAGCAAAGGGGGATGTGGTTTTCCTCTATCAATCCGGCGTCGGCATTGTTGCTTTCGGTGAAGTGGATGGAAGACTTGTGAAGGCACCTTACCAGGGTAATGCCGCGCAGCCTGACGAAGAATATTCAATGAAGCTTCAACGCTTCCGTCGCGTCTCGCCAGCTTTGGCTGCCGCAGAAATCAAGAGGATCACGGGTATCAATCACGTGTTCATGAGTACGATGTTTGGCCTTGATGCAGACAGTGGAAAAGCGATTAGAAATTACCTCAATGCCAACCATCGAGTTTAAAGTGGCACGCGCCGCTTTATGCTTTACGTTAGGCACATCAAATTCAACCACGCCCGATTCTGACAGCAAAATGGTTCGGATAAACATGGCTTGAGGTTGAGAGGACAGCAGCTTACTCCAGTCTACGTCTGGGGCGTACATCAGACGCTTCCTGTCGTATCACCATGGTCTCATATGCGGGTCCACACCGCATCGCAGGCCGCTCATGCCCCAGACAACCCAATCGAAGGCACCGCGAACTCGATCGCCTTCCGCCTCAGTCTGACTCGCTGTTGGCCTCCATTGCCCGTCATCGCACCAGAAGCCCAGAGTCCACTGCCACATGCCCAAGAACTTCGTCCGCCGTACATACGAGGCATGGATCCGCAAGCACGCCTGGCGATTCCGGTATCCGCCCTGGATTAAGGAATCCCGCAGGCATGGCTTCACGGTCCGTTTCCTGGGGTTGGCACCAGAGTTGACCTTCCAGGTCCGCCAGCGGCGATCGTGGGGACGTGCTGAAATCATGATTCACGATGCGCACGGCGTCTACTGGGATATCCTCGACGACTTCGATCTAGTTGAGTTGCGCATACCTGATGGTCGCTATTGCTGCGATTTGTGCGAAGGCTGTGCAAGCTATCCCTCGCGTGCCGCGCTATGGGAGGCGCATGTTTTCGAGCCGCTGCTGGACTGGGTCAATCAACGGACTGCGGATCAATGGGTGTGTCTGTATGGCACCCCTGAACAAGACGCTTGGGGCGCCTGCATCCTGAGTTGTGACGTGATCGCGGGAATAAATTGTAGCCATGCTTTTCCACTCGTGATGGGCTCGGGTTGTCTTTCATATACCTGCTACGTGAACTGACCATCGACCGCCCGAACCAGGTCTGGGTCAGCACTCGCCTTTGAACCTCGTCCATCACGGAGTTGGCCAAGGCCATGATCCCGCCGCTAGTCAAGGCCCGGTTGCCAAAGTGTAGGAGGGACCGTCCACCTTCAAATGGGGCCGCGCGCCCTCGCTGAAGAAGAGACCGGCGCCATGCTTGGCGGCCATGACTTTGAGTAAGGGGTCCAGTTCTACGTTTTTTTTCCATCCTTGGTGGGGTAGTGGGAGGAATGTGCTGGGAAGCAGGCGCTGGCGTCAAGCCCTGTGACGGCGGACAGGGACGGGAGGGCCTCTTGAACCCTGGCGATACGACACTTGCTGACCGATCTGCCCGGTTATACTTCACCCATGAGCGCTACCTACGAAAGCCGTGTTAAACGCCTCCGTCGGCTGGAGGCCCTGCTGCCACCCGCCACCGCAACCATCGCCGACTGCCCGGACGGGGCGCGGCTGCTGCACATCCTGGGCGATGACTATGGCACCGGCGATAGCCCGGCGCGCCGCCGGGCCCTGCAACGAGACCTCATGGATCTGCTCAAGGAGGGGCGCATCGCGGCGGTGAATCCGGGCGGCAAGCCCCTGCGCTATCGGCGTTTGGGCGATGACGTGACCGAGGACCCCCTGATCTGGCAATACACCTTGCAGCAGGTCAAGGATCTGATCGCCGAGGCGGTGCCCGCGCGGCGGCTCGACCGCTTATGGGAGCGCCTGCTGCATGAGGTCGAGGGCCCGCTCCTCGACGCGCGGCGGCTGCGGTGTGTCCCCGATACCCTGAGGCTGCGCCCGGTCGAGCTCTACCCCGACCTGCTCCAGGCGGTGATCCAGGCCCTGGCCCAGGGCAACGCCCTGAATA
>JADZBO010000037.1 GCA_020851995.1 Burkholderiaceae bacterium | reverse complement strand
AGTACCGGGGCGGTCTCGGCGTGGAAATCGACTTTCATCTGCGCGACGGAACCGCTTACCTGACGCTGGTGGGCGACCGCGGCCTGTATGGTCCGCACGGGCTGGCGGGCGGATCGCCGGGGTTACCGGCCGATCATGAGTTTCATCGCGACGGGAAAAGCTTCAGGTCGGAATTCCACACCAAGATCGACCGGCTTTATATCTCGCAGTCAGACGGTGTTCGTCTTAAAACACCCGGCGGGGGCGGGTATGGTGAGCCGGGCAAACGCGCGGTCGCGCAGAACGAGGCGGATTTGCTGGATGGATATGTTTCGCCGGGGTGATATCGATCATGGCGATCGGTGTGCCCAAACGCGGCTCGACTTCTAATTTCGCTACGTTTCGAGTTGTGCCCGAATGCGGATCGACCTCAAATTGCGCTCTGTTTCGAGAAGCGAGTGGCCAGACGCCATTAACGCAACGTCTCGACGCCACCACATATCGACAGTGATTGACCGGTGATGTGCGCACCGGTATCCGCAGCGAGAAAGAGCGCCATTGCCGCGACCTCTTCCGGTGACACGCGTTGCCGCATCGAGGTTTTTGCAAACATCCTTGCCTCGCACTGCTCGATGGTTTCGCCAAGAGCGGCAGCCTGAGCTGAGCGTAACCGGCGACTGCGCGGGCCGTCGACAAAGCCAGGCTGCAGACAGTTGACCCGGATATTTTCAGGCCCCAGTTCCATCGCGAGGCTTTGTGTAAATCCAACGACAGCCCACTTTGATGCCGCGTAGGGCGTGCGTAAGGGATACCCCAGGCGTCCCGCGACAGAAGACATATTGATGATCGATCCACCACCTGCGGCTTTGATCAGGGGCGTTGCGAAGTGGACGCAGAAAAATTGTCCATTGATATTCACTGCCATCGTACGTTCCCAGTCCGTCGGATCGATCTCTTCGACTTTTGTGAAAGTGGGGCCCGTGATGCCTGCGTTATTGACCAGCACATCCAGGCCACCCAGGCTGCTCTTGACTGCCTCAAAAAGGCGACGGACTTGCTCTAAGTCCGACACATCGCACACCGTCACGGAAATGCCCGGCTCTGCCTTCTGCAGTTTAGTCAGCGCCTTTTCGTCAATGTCACATACGTGCAGGCGTGCCCCGGCTTTGATAAAGGCGTCCACAATCGAACGACCGATTCCGGAGGCCCCCGCAGTGACAAGCACTCGCTTATTGTTGAGGGACAATTCCATTCAATATCTCCTGATGTCTTTGGCAAAAGGCTTCGCCATGTTCGTGCAGGCGCATCGTCACGCACTTCGACACATGGCAGAGGCAATACGCCAGGCGTCTGCAAGCGCGCGGCCGTTAGTTAACTTGCGCGCCTGACGCCTTGATAATTGCCGGCCATTTTGCAAGATCGTCCCTCAGAAGCCTGGAAAAACTGGCTGGTGAAATCACAGGCAAATACGGATCAATGTCGTAACCTTGCTTTATCAGCTTTTCACGAACCTCTGGTGTCTGGACAATCGCCTGCATCTTCCCGTGAAGATATTGAATGATCTCGCTTGGCGTACCTTTGGGCGCCACAAAGCCCAACCAGGTGGTTTCGTCGTACCCGGCAAGGCCACTCTCCGCGATCGTGGGAACATTCGGGAAGATGACTGAACGTGTCTTGCTTGTGACGCCCAAGGGTTTGAGCAAACCCGCACGGACTTGCGCCTCGACAATCGGAATGCTGTAGAACCCCATGTCGACGTATCCGCCAAGCAATGCGGTCAACCCGGCCGTTGCGCCTTTGTAGGGCACGTGCATCATCATTGTTCCCACCTGTTGCCCGAACACGACGCCGGCCATGTGAATGCTGCTGCCGCTGCCGCTTGACGAGTAGCTGTACTTCTCCGCCGGACCACGTTTAACCGCGTTGACCACGTCCTGCACGCTTGTAAACGGACTATCCGAGCGAACGACCAGCATATTGGACAGCCCGCCCAGCAGAGCGATCATGTCAAAGTCCTTTTCAGAGTCGTACCCGGTGTCGGAGTAAAGCAGCGGGTTGACCACCAAGGTGCCCTTTGACGCGAACAGGAGCGTGTAGCCGTCAGGCTTCGCGCGGGCACCAGCCGCTGTAGCGACAGAGCCGGCTGCGCCGAGCTTGCTCTCGACGACGACCGGTTTGCCGATTTCCTTTGCCAGGCTATCCGAAATGGTGCGGGCAAAGTTATCGCCTGCGCTGCCTGGCGCAAAGGGGGATATCACCGTGACAGTTCGTACAGGATAGTTTTCTGCTGCCGACGACGACATCGACATCGTCATCAGGATCCAGATCATACAAAGAAGCGGGCGTCTCGTTTCCATCTTGTACTCCGTTGGTCTGCGTTATTGTTGTGGTGTGTCTGGCAGGGTTTCGATCTGACCGGTTTACTGCTTAATGTCCCGGGTTTTTTCGATTTCACTCACGACTTCTTTTGCGAGCCGCATCGCGTCGAGCGCCGCCGGCGCGCCGCAATACAAGGCTGCTTGCAAAATGACTTCGACGATTTCGGATTTTGTCACGCCATTATTGATTGCAACAGCAAGGTGTAGTCGCAGCTCATGGGGACGATTCAAGGCGATCAGCCACGCAAGGTTCAGGAAGCTGCGGGTCTTGCGTTCCAGACCCGGGCGTGACCAGACTTCACCCCAGCAGTATTCGGTCAGCAACTTTTGTAGCGGTGCCGTGAGATCGTCGGCGCCTGCAAGTGACTTGTTCACATATTCATCTCCAAGAACCTCGCGCCGGATTTCCAGGCCCTTCCTGAACATGTCGGTATCGAACTCGGTGCGGTTGGCCATCTGGGTGCTCTCGGCGATTGATCATAGGGGTTGAGCGGAATAGCGCCCCATCACTATGTGCAATTCCATGCCATATGTCCAAGACATAATAAATATGTCAGTCATATAGAATTCAAATATTATTTTTCACCCTTACCCCACAACGCGTATGTCACTTGATCTTCGTGCACTCAGAAGTTTCATTGCGATCGCTGCGGCAGGATCGATCACCAGGGCCGCAGAGAACGTACACATGGCGCAGCCTGCACTCAGCGTCCTGCTGCGCCAGCTGGAAGAACAGCTTGGCGCGGTGCTTTTCGAGCGCACCTATCGCGGTGTGAAACTGACGATGGCTGGCGAGCGATTCCTCTCACACGCCAGGGAGATCATCAAACGTGTCGACGTGGCGGTTGAAGACGTCCGAGAGGCCGTTGCGGAACCCACGGGTCGCGTTGCACTTGGCATGCCTCAAACGGTTCACTCCTACGCATCTGTGCTTGGCTACCAATCGCTGGAAAATCTGTCCATCCTCAAAATCACGAAACCACCTATCACCAGATCGGTGTATCTGTGCCGAAGTTCGACAACACCTCAGTCCATCGCAACGTCGGTCACCCACGATTTTCTCAAGCAATATGCCAGTCGTCTGGTGCAAACCAACGAGTGGCCAACCACGGTCAGTTCGAACTGATGGATTACCCTACCCGATCAACGGCGGGGCGACGGCGTTCATCGGCTGTCTGGACTACCCACAGCGCCTGACTCGCGACGCTCAGCTCAGACTTTCCGAGCAGATCCGCACGCAGTCGCCGGTCTTCGGCTTTGGTGCTAGCCAGGGGCTCTTCTTTTGCGAAGGCGTTAACGTTCCACAAGCGACATAAGTTGCGCGTACGCCTATGTTGCACCATAACAAAGTTGCACAGGGACGATCACGCAAATGCGCAGCCACATCCGCCAGTGGCCTCCGGTCGTGGAAGGGTCTCGGGCAATAAGGCGATTCTCATCACAGGCGTCGGAAGGAAGCGCGCGGCACCACAATGGTCGCCAGGCCGGTACGTCGGCGAAGCGCGACTGATTCGAGGCGGACTACTGCTTTTTGAAGGTGCGGACAGCGCTGAGGTGCGATAGTTCAAGCACCAGGGACTGGGCGCAGCGTCAGGCCTGACTCTGATCCCGCTCGGCGCATTGCGGGCGGTCTGTCCTGCGTTTCGGCTAAGATTGATCCGCAACTGTGCAGCCTAACCGCATCGGCTACGCTTGCGCGCAACCACCGATCACGTCCAGTGAAATACGCAGCAATCGGCTAACCATTGCAACAGCGAGAGTAAAAATGGTAGAACAGATTTCTCGACTATTGGCGGTTAATGGCTATATCCCGCATGGCTATTGCCTGAGTTGGTCGCCACCGCTGGTTGTCACCTTTGTTATCAGCGACGTTCTGATTTTCTTGTCCTATATGTCGATGCCAGTCGCATT
>JADZBO010000036.1 GCA_020851995.1 Burkholderiaceae bacterium | reverse complement strand
GAAATCCAGCGGCTGGTGCTCGCCCGTGCAATCGGCAGGCAGTTTGCCACGGCGGGGGGAACCGCGTGAGCGCCCAGGCGCTGCCCGAGTCGTCGCAGCGCGGCGTGCGGGCGCTCACGCGCGATGCCGGGCGTCAAGCCGGACGCCAGCGTGCGCCGACGGAAGAGATCGCGCACGGCGATGCGCTGGACGACATCATTACCGAGATCCTGGATGCCGCGGCCATCGCCTTCATGACCCGGGGCTACGCGGCCACGAGCATCGACGATGTCGCGGATCTGTTGCACGCGACGAAGGGCAAGATCTATCACCACTACCGCAAAAAGGCCGATCTGTTTTACGACGTGCATCGTCGTGCGATGGATCTGGACCTGGCGGCCGTGCGCGCGGCGGCGGAAGAACAATCGGGGTCGGCGCTGGCGCGCTTGCGGGCCATGGCGCTGGCGCACGTGTTTGTCATCATGGATCACCTGCCCTACCAGCGCGTTGCGGTGCAGGGCCTGGACATGCACCTGGCTGGGGAAACCACCTCGCACCAACGCGCGGTGCTGGCGGAAATCCTGGCGCTGCGTGACCGCTATGAGGCCATGTTCGCCGATGCCATCACGGCAACAGTTGGCGAGTGCAAAGCGCCAGCGCAGGACATCACGCTTGTCGTGAAGGCGTTTATCGGGGCGCTGAACTGGACAACGATCTGGTATCGGGAGCGCCCGGGGCAGAGCGTGAAAGAAAAGACGCACATCGCCGACACGATCGCGACGTATGCCCTGCGGGGCCTGGGGGTTGGCGAATGACAGTGGCGCATGCAACTCCGGTCGCCAGCCAGCGGCACGGCGCGCACTTCGATGCTGCGGAAAGCTGGAGCCGCGACGCGATTGAGGCCTATCAGTTGCAAGCCCTGCGCGCACAGTTGCAGCGGGTGGGCGCTGAAAGCCACTATTACCGCGCGACGTTCGCACGCGCAGGTTTTGAAGCCGGCGATTTGCAATCACTGGACGATCTTGCTCGCCTGCCCTTCACGCGCAAGGCCGACTACGTCGCGACCATCACGCCGGAAAACCCCTATGGCGCATTCATGTGCGCCCCTCAAGCCGCAGTACGCCGCATGCACTTCTCGTCCGGCACCACGGCCGCGCCCTCGCCGCAGTTCTGGTCGGCCAGGGACCTGGACCGCTGGGCTGCGCTGTACGCCCGTAATGCGCATGCGCAGGGTGTGCGTGCGGGCGACGTGTTCCAGTGCATGTTTACCTACACCTGGTTCGTTGGCGGGCTGGGTGCAACGGCGGGTTACCAAAAAGCAGGCGCCCTGGTGATTCCGGCCGGCAGCCAGGATACCGAGCGCCAGATTGCAACGATGTTTGCCTATGGCACGACGGCGTTTTGCGCAACGCCGTCCTTTGCCCTGCATCTGGCCGAAGAGGTTGCACGACGGGGGCGTAATCCCGCGGATGCCGGTGTGCGCACCATCATGGTTGGGGGCGAACCGGGGGCCAGCGTACGCGCCACGCGCGCACGCATCGAGGAGGCCTGGGGGGCGCGTTGCTACGACGCCTATGGATGCCTAGAGTTTCAGCCGATCGCCGCCGACTGCGAAGCGCAGGAAGGCCTGCACCTGGCCGAAGATTTTTCCTATGCCGAAGTGGTTGACGCCGAGTCGGGCACACCGGTGCCGGATGGCCAGCCGGGCGTGCTGGTACTGACGCATCTGGACAAAGAAGCCGGCCCGCTGGTGCGCTGGTGGACCGGCGATATGGTGGTGCGCGAGCGCAAGCCCTGCGCCTGCGGGCGCACCCATGCGCGGCTGCTTGGCGGGGTGCTGGGGCGTGCTGACGACATGCTGGTCGTGCGCGGCGTGAATGTGTTCCCTTCGGCCATTGAGGAACTGGTGCGCACGATGCCAGCCCTGACCGACGAATACCGCATCGTGATCGATGATTCGGTGCGCGATGCCGCCGGGTTCCTGAAGGCGATCCGGTTGCAGGTTGAAGCAGCGGACGGACCTGAGGCAGGCGATGCGCTTGCGCAGCGGGTGCGGTCCCGCCTTGGCGTCCACGCGGTGGTCGAAGTACTCGCCCCCGGCACACTCGAACGCAGCACCCATAAGGCCCGGCGCCTGATCCGGCAATAAATCACGTTGGCGACACCAAGGAGACTTACCATGAACCCAAACCGAATCCCCACCGCGGCCCGACTGATCGCCGGCGCTTTGGGCTGCGCACTGGTCGCCACGGCGGCCCTGGCGCAACCCAGGGAAAAGATCACCATTGCCATCGGTACCAATGTGCTCGATGCGTCCCAGGCCAATAACACCTCGATCCCGATCTATTCCAAGTGCTGGGAAAACGAGGGGCTGGATGTCACGCTGCAGCCCACCAATGCCAACGCCGCCATGCAGGCTGTGCTGGCCGGCCAGGCCGATTTCGTGAACATGGGGCCGGCAGCCGCGATCGCTGCCCGTGCCAAAAAGGCGCCGATCAAGGCGGTCTACCTGAACATGCGTCACAACTTCCAGTTCCCGGTGGTGCTGGAATCTTCGTCGATCAAAAGCGTCAAGGATTTCAAGGGCAAGACGATCGGCGTGCTGTCTTACGGGTCGCAGATGGTGCAGGTCTTCAAGGGGATGCTGGTCGAGGCAGGGCTCGATCCGGAAAAGGACGTCACGTGGGTGGAGACCGGCAGTGGCGCGCAGGCCGTCACCGCACTCACCACGGGTCGCGTCGATGTCTGGGGCACCTGGGATTCGCAGATCGCCACGGCCGAGAACATGGGCGTGAAGTTGCGCCGGTTCACCTCGCCCTATGCCGAAAAGCTGAATTTCGGGGGTTCGTATTTCGTGCGCGACGATATGGTCGAAAAGCGTCCGCAGGTGATCGAAAAAGTGTTGCGCTGTATCGCGATGGGTTCGGCGACGGTGATGGCCAACCCCGACGGCGCACTCAAGGCGCACTGGAAGGTGTTCCCTGCCACCAAACCGTCAAGCCAGGACGACGCAACGGCCACGCGCCAGGGTCTGCACCTGATCAATACCCGGATCGAATTCCTGAAGCTCGAACCCGGCGCCAAATGGGGTGAACTGCCGCCAGCCGCCGTGACCAACATGATCAACTTCATGAAAACCAACGGCCTGATCACCGGCGAGGTCAAAGCGGAAGATCTCTACACCAACCAGTTCGTGCCCGCGATCAACAACTTTGACGCGGCGAAGGTGAACCAGATGGCAGGCTCGCTCCCCAAATGAACACAGCGCAGCGGAACCCGCGGCCCAGCGAACGAAGGAATCCGGCATGACGCATCCCGGCAAACGCTTTCGCGAAACCCTCGCACGCGGGGGCGCGGTGCCCATCCCGGGTTGCTACGACCCGCTGGGCGCGATCCTGATCGAACAGGCCGGATTCGAAGCCGCCTACATGACCGGGTTTTCTCTGGCGTCGAGTCTGGGCAAGCCTGATCTCGGCATCCTCACCATGACGGACATGGTGCAGCAGGCTGCGCGCATCGCCGATGTGGTGTCGATTCCGGTCATCGTCGATGCGGATACAGGCTACGGCGGCGCAGCGAGCATCGTCGAAACCGTCAGGTTGTTCGAGCGCGCCGGCATCGCCGGGCTGCACCTGGAAGACCAGGCGATGCCCAAGAAGTGCGGTGCGCTGGCGGGCAAGAAGCTGGTGTCGTCCGAAGAGATGGGCCTGCGCCTGAAGGCGGCGCGGCTTGCGCGCAAAAGCGATGATTTCGTGATTATCGGACGTACCGACGCGATGACCATCCACGGGTTGGACGAGGTGATCGTGCGATGCCGCGCCATGGCGCGCGCGGGGGCCGATGCCATCATGGTGCCGTCACT